>JAJDEI010000054.1 GCA_029259845.1 Planctomycetaceae bacterium
GGGCCCCCCCGGCGGTTCGTGGTGACGCGTCTCGATGCGCCGCCGCCGCCGGTGTACGACGAGAGTGACACACGCCGCGCGGCGACAAGCAACCGAGCACGGCTGACACCCAGCCAGCCGAGCGCAGGGCGGTCGCGGAAGACCGCTCCCGGCACAGCAGCGGATGCTGTTTGCCGACCGCACCCGCTGCCACGCCTGTTCGTCGAACCCGTTTCGCCGCCGGCTCTCGTCCTTCGCCGACGTCCTGCTGCATCACCTGCGAAGCGAGCACTTGCAAGGCACCCAACTCGCGGCCGCCCAGGCGGATCGCCTGCGGCTGAGCCTGGCCAAGATCGCCGCCCGCATCTGCCTCTCGGCCCGCCGCGTGGCCTTTCACCTCTCGTCAAACTGCCCGTACCAATCGCTGTTCCGCGCGGCAGCTGCCTCCCTGCTCCTGGACACCGGCTGACCCCCTCCGGTCCTGTTCACCTCCGACCCCGTCCGCCAACAACCGCCGAACCCTGGGGGGGCACGGCAATCGCGCGTTGATCGCAACACACGGTGACAATGCGACTTACGATGTACACGACTTGTCCAGTGTTGGCTTCCGCATCATCAGTCCGGCTAACGGGTTGCGATCACAGGATTGTTCGACGTGCGATTGCCGTGGGGGGAAAGGGGGCTCTCCGCCCATCACGACCCCCGCCAACCATCCCAACCACCTCCACTGGACGGATGAAGTATCCGGGTTAAGGGCTACAAAGGCTTCAAAGGCTTTCTTCTTGGGCAAGTTTCTGGCGTCGAGGGAGAACCACGGACGAAAGGGAACGGACGGAAACAAGGCCGGTCGGCGGATCACAGCGGTTGCTGAATCGGCGGTCACGGGACCGAGGGATTCGTCAAATTCGCCCCATTCGCGGTTCCCTGTTTTCAACCGCGAATCACGCGAATGCGGCGAATGAAATCCCTCATCAACGCAACCGATGCCGTCAACCTCGTTCCCAAACTCTGTTTGGGAACGCACTTCCGCGAAACTCTGTTTCGCGAGCGGCAAAGCAAAGCTTTGCAGGACGTGTGTTCCCCAGCCGGAGCTTGGGAACAAGTGATGTCTTTCGTACTTCAGACGGCCAAAGTGTTACGATTCCGGTAAGTTTCGTCCGACCGTTCGCCCTGCACCGGTTAATTCAGGCGGCGCGAGAGCGAGAGAAACAGACCTGCGGCGTGAGTGCACGTAATCGCAAGTTGTTGCGGAGATTAGCGATGGAACGCGAAAAGGCCGACGCCTGTGGGCATCGGCCTTTCCTATAACCTAGCGGTCTTCCAGTTCCGCAACTGGGAAAACAAGTGGCGCGGGCAGGATTCGAACCTGCGACCTCGAGGTTATGAGCCTCGCGAGCTACCGGGCTGCTCCACCGCGCGTCAGGTGTGAAATCGGGTGATCTCACGAGTGGTGATGCATTCTATCGACCTCCGCGTTGGACGTCGACCCTCGATTTGGCGAATTCCGAGAGAGATTCTGCGATTCTCCGTGCAACATTCCGACGCGACAGGATGTTGTGATCGTCAGGTGCCACTCCGGCGAATGGGGGCGGTGTCTCGTGAAGCCTCGGCGGGGACCGGGACTTCTGCATGCGCGGCGAATCGGGAATCTGGCCGACCTGGAATCGGGGCCTCGGCCAGATGGCCTTGACCGGTTTGCGGCTCTCCTCTGTAATCCCGCAATTCAAACTGGCATCGAAGACCGCTTCGGGCCGAGATGGCTCCCTGATTCGAGAACGGACGCACGTCGTGGGAAAAACGTTCGACCGTTACCTGCTGCACAAGTTCCTGTTCCTGTTTGTGGGTTTTTTCGCGGCCTCGATGGGACTGTTTGCCGTCATTGACGGTTTTACGAACTTGGACGAATTTCAACAGAAGGCATCAGGAGACGGCAGTCTCACGCTGTTGGTGTTTATGGCGCGGAACTACGCCATACAGAGCAGCCGCGTGCTTGACCTGATCGGGCCGACGCTGGCCACGATGTCGGTGGTCGCCGTGCTGGCGTTGATGGTGCGGCACGGCGAGATCAATCCGCTGTTGGCGGCCGGGGTGCCGACGTATCGGTTGGCGGTTCCCTTCTTGATGGGGATTCTGCTTGTGCACGGACTGCTGGCGGCAAACAGCGAGTTGGTCATTCCTCGGTTCGCCGCTTATTTTGTGACGGGCCACCACGGGGAAAACGGAGGAGAAGCCCAGCAGGTGGAACCGGCCCGCGACCGGACCAAGGGGATTTTTATCTCGGGACGAGAATTGATCCCGGCCACCGGGGTGCTGCGGGATGCGGAATTTCGGCTGAACAATCTTGTCGTTCATCGGTACGCTTCCCTGAAGGCCGCCCAAGCCAAGTACTACCGGCAGGGCGAGGAGGGACAGCAGGCCGGCTGGGTCCTCAAAAATGCCTCTCCGTCGTTCGACGAGTTGTCCCTGACAGCTCTGGGGCGGGAGACGATCATCCCGCAGCCGAACGGCACGGACCTATTTGTGGTCACGGATGTTTCCTGGGACCAACTGCACAATAAGGGGACCGGGTTTCGCTATCTTTCCACGCCGGCCCTGTTGGAGCGTGTCCGGAGGCCGATGCCCGGAACGCCGCTCCGAAGATCCCAAGTGCTCCATTTTCATACCCGATTGACCCGTCCGCTACTGAACGTAGTGGGTGTTTTTCTGGTGATTCCGCTGATTGTCCGCCGCGAGTCGCGGAGTCTGGTCACGAATATCGCGGTCTGCATGGCTGCGCTCGCGGTGATTGTCGGGGTGGTGGAGTTGTTTCAGATTCTGGGAGGGAAGCCGGCTTTGGTCTCGCCGGAGGCGGCCACCTGGATTCCGCTGATCATCGGTGGGGGATTCTGTGCGTGGCTTTCCCCTCAGGTGCAAACGTGAGCCTCGGGCGGCAACGGTCGAAGCAGAGGTTGGAGTTCAGCCTTCAGGCTGCAAGACAAGCGAAAGCTTGAACTCCAACCGTAAGCTCTCGGCGGACGGTGATCCAGACGCTGTTCGTCTTATAAGATGTTTCTGTGAAATGTGTTGTGACAATTCCCCGCTGCAAGCCCTCCCCCAGGTTCAAGCAACCAAGACCTGTCCCGACCGTGTCTCAGGGAATGATCGCCCAGAAGCCGGGAACTTATCGGCGCGGCGATGCGTCTCTGTGGTGTCGACAGACCTGTGATGCTCCAACCGTTCGTTTTCTGCGGGTTCCAACGGGTCGGATGTTGCCGACGGGTAACATCGAGCCACTCTGCAAAAAACGTCACTGGAGAGAATGGTTTTAGTTGACGGCACTCGAAATTCTGGGATAGTCTCATGTTAGGACGATCGTCCTCTCGCCTCTGCAATCTGTTCCGCTCCGGTTCGCCCGGAGGAGATGCCGGCCTCGTTGTCTTCGGAGCCATCGGCACAATCGGTTGCTGCCGTCTCACTCGTCGGTTGCAGCCGCCCTGTCACCGGGAGAAACACATCCATGGCTGAAAACCGTTCTGTGTGGGGCATTGAAATTGGCCAGTACGCCCTCAAGGCGATCCGATTGCAGTACGCCGAGTCGTCCGATCAGGCGGTGGCGGTGGCATTCGACTATGTCCCCTTCCCGAAGATCCTCAGCCAACCGGATGCGATCCCGGAAGAGCTGATCCCGCAGGCGCTGGAGACGTTTCTTTCGAGGAACGACGTGCAGGGCGATCTGATTGCCATCAGTGTGCCGGGGCATGCCGCGCTCGTGCGGTTCATTCAGCTTCCGCCGGTCGAGGCGAGCAAGGTCGGCGAGATTGTCAAGTACGAGGCCCGCCAACAGATCCCCTTCGCCCTGGAAGAGGTGATCTGGGACTATCAGCCGCTGGGTGACGGCATCGAGGAGAGCGGCTACATGCTCGATGCGGAGGTTGGTCTGTTCGCCATGAAGCGCGACCAGATCATGAAGCAGTTGCGGCCGTTCACCGAATCCAAGCTCGAAGTCGAGTTGATTCAGATTGCGCCGCTCGCCCTGTACAACGTGCTCACGTACGACGAGTTGGGCATCCGGCCGGGTGCCGAGGGGGCTGGCCAGGACGAGCATGTGATCGTGCTCGACATGGGCTGCGACAACACAACGCTGCTCGTATCCAACGGCTCGAAGATCTGGGTGCGGAATGTCCCGGTCGGCGGCAACCATTTCACCCGCGCGCTGACCAAGGAAATGAAGCTGAGCTTCGCCAAGGCGGAGCATCTCAAGTGCAACGCCACCAAGTCGCCCGACCCGCGGGCCGTCTTCCAAGCGTTGCGGCCTGTGTTCAACGATTACGTCTCCGAGATTCAGCGGTCGATCGGGTTCTTCTCCAGCGTGAACCGGCAGGCCAAAATCTCCAGGGTCATCGGATACGGCAACGGCTTCAAGCTGGCCGGGTTGCAGAAGTTTCTGCAGCAGAACCTGCAATACGATGTCGAGCGTCCTGACACATTTCGCAGTCTGTCCGGCGACTCGGTGCTGAACGCCCCGCTGTTTCAGGAAAACATGCTCGGCTTTGCGGTCCCGTACGGGTTGGCGCTGCAGACGTTGGGCCTTACCCGGATTCACACGTCGCTGCTTCCGCCGGAGATTGCGACTGCCCGCGAGGTTCGTCGCAAGAAGCCTTGGGCCGTGTTGACCGCAGCCGCGCTGCTGTCCGGCGTGGCCCTGTCGATGATCGGCAACGGCATTACCTACAGCGCGGTGCACTCGGAGCCATGGACAGAGGCCGTGAGCGAGGCAGACGCCCTGGGGACCCAGGTCAACGGATGGAAGTCCAATTACGAGGCTGCCGAGGGGGCCTTCAACGGGGTGCTTGCGGAGGCAGAGGCGCTGGTCGAAGGCCGCCGCAACATGCTGTGGCCGGAAGTCTATAAAGCGATCGACGAGTGCCTGCCTCGCGAACGGGGGGACCAGAAAGACAACACCGACATCAAGCTGCGAAATCGGATCAACATCACGAGCATCACCAACGAGCATGTTGCTGATGTGGGGGAGTGGTACAAGACGTTGCTTGAGGACCAAAAGGCGACGATGTCCGAAGAGGACCAGAAGACCGCTCCGCAGGGCGAGGGTTACATCTTTACGCTCGAGGGGGCGCACTACCACGACGAGGAAGTGAATCCCCAGATGCAGGGGCTGTTCTACGTTGTCAATGCGTTCCTCAAGCCGGAGACCGGGCTGCAGAACTGGACCATCACCGCCGAAGACGGCACGACGCAGGATGTCGGCCGGCTGGGGATCAGCCATGTGCGGGCCGAGCAACTCAGCCGTTACAAGATCCCTTACGACCCGCGCGGCCCCGAAGCCGCGCTGGCCGCTCGCGATGGGGAGCGGCGAACGGATCTGTTCGGAAGCGGTCTCGGCGGGCGATTTGGCGGCGCGAATTCGCGTCTCCGTAGCTTGGGAGGGGCGCGGGGGTTCGGTGGCGATGACGAGGATGAAAACGACCGGGGCGGCAAGGAGGGCCGCTCGCGCGGCGGACGAAGCAGAGTACGAACGGTTCCGGGCCAGGGCATTCGGCAGCCGTTCGACGACACCGCTGAGAACGTCGAGCAGATCTGGCAGACCGATTTCATTGTCGAGTTTGTCTGGAAACCGATTCCGCCGGATGAACGAGTGGACGAGCAAGCCGCTGCAGCGGCGGCGGAAGACGCTGCCAATGATTCCGCCAACAGCACTCCTGCCGTCCCTGAAAAGATCGAATTCGACGACTGAGTCGCATTCGACGACCGGGATAGGCTTGAGGACGGAGACGAGACTCCGGAACCATCAGGTGAATTGACCACAACACTCCGCACGGCACGAGCCGCCGTGCGGGACCCGTCTGAGAACAGGAAGCCGTCATGGACAAGTTGGAACCGTTGATTCGCCATCGCTTCTGGGTGCTGTTTGCGATCGCGCTGCCGCTGGCGTTGGCTGGTTATTTCATGGCGAGCGGCGAGATGAAAGCCGCCACCGAGGCGAAGGAGCAGGCGCTCAAGTCGACGCTCGATGGCGTGCCGAAAGGCAAGACCGAGCCCAACGAAACGTATGCTGCCGGATTGGGTGAGATCAACGAGCAACTCCAGGCCGAAAACAAGGTCGAAGTCCAGAAGTTGTGGGAAGCCCAGAGCCGCCGCTTTCATTGGCCGACCGTGATGGTGAAGAACAAGTTCGTGTCTGACGACTATCGCGGCGAGGTGGATGATGCGGCCCGCGCGTACTACACGCGGGTGTACCCGGAGATCATCAAGCGCGTTTGGGAGCGCGCCCAGCCGGTGGTCGACGATCCGCCACCGCTGGGGCTGAAGGTGACCTGGCCGAAGAAGCTGTTGCTGATGCCCGAAACCATTCCGGTGCACGAATTTGATCCCAACGTTCCTCCGTCCAACAAGCAGATGTGGGACGCCCAGGAAGATGTTTGGTTATTGGAGTTGATCTTTGACGGCATCGTGCGGGCGAATCAGGATGCCACCTGGATTGGTGACGCACCGGTCCGTCGGGTCGACACCCTGTACCTGACCGGCGGTAGCGGTGATTCGTCGGTGACTTCCAGCGGCGCCGGTGCTGCCGGCGGCTTCGCCACCGGCGACAACACGTTCGGTGATGCCGGTGAAGACGGCGACGGGGGTGGTAACGGTGGCGGACGGAGACGTTCGCGTCGGTCGTCGCGCGGCGGAGATGGCCTGGCCGGAGCCACGTCGGGGGCCAGCGTGGGATTTGATGTCGCCGAAGAAATCGGCATCCCGCTCCCGGATCCGGAAGCGGTGGAGGCCGCTGCGGCTCAAGGCGCCGCAGCCGGCGCGCGGGGCAATTCTGATTTTGCCGATGCGGGAGACGCAGGCGAAGGAGGGTTTGGCGGCGGTGGCGGCGGGCGAAGTCGTCCGGGAGCGGGCTTTGAGTTCCGCTACATCGGCAAGCCCCCCGAAGTCGAGACCGCCCCCTACCGGGAGCGCGGATTCTACATGAGCGCGATCGTGATGCTTCCTGAGCTGCCCAGCTTCTTCGCCGCGATGAGCAGTTCCGACTGGCCGATTCGAATCCTGCGGTTTCAGGTCGGGCCGAATCCGTACCGCGAAGTTCGCCCGGGCGCTTCGCGGGGAGGTGGCTTTGGCGGTCGCGGCGGCTTCGGCCGCAGGATGTCCGGCGGTGATAGTGAGGACAACGACACCGGCGGAAGCTCCGGCTTCGGTCGCGGCAGTTTTGGCGGCGGGGGGCTGAGCCGGGGAGGGCTCGGACGCAGTCGTTTTGGCGGCGGCAGAAGGAGCTTCGGCCGAGGTGGTGAGGACAATGACACCAGTGGCGGATTCGGGGGACGGGGCGGCGGTTTCGGAGGCGGCGGTTCGTTTGAGTTTCCGATCAGTATGCAGGGACCGGTGGACGTCGACCCCAATTGGTTCGCCCATCCGGATCTCGTACAGGTCGATTTTTGCGGGATCATTACCATGTACAACCCGCAGACCGACGACACGGTCGCCCCGACCTCAGACGGGTCATCCGCAGAGGAGACACCCGACGCCATCGCCGAGCGAGAGGCGGACCTTCAAGCCGCTGCGGAAGAAGAAGCGGCCGCAGCAGAGGCCGCCGAGGCTGAGACGACGGCAGCCGACGGAAACACGCCTGACGGGGGCACACCTGACGGGGGCACACCGGCTGCCGAGCCGGCCTTGCCGGCGGACACGGAGCCGGCGGCGGAATCCGACGAAGACAGTGCCAAGGGAGGTAGCGACGATGCCGTCGACAAGCCCGCCGGGGAGGCTTCGGCGGCGGAATCCCCACCGGAGTGAGCAGCGACGCCCGACACGCGGATTTTTGATCACATCACATCAACCCAAGGCCTGATTCGGATGCCGGGTGAAAGCTCGTCTCCGAATCGGGCAGTTCGTTTTCAACAGAGCGAGTGACTGGTCATGGCTGGAAAACTCAAAGGTTTCAACATCAAGAAACTGGCCCTCAGGCATGGTGAGAAGGCACTCCTCGCCGTGGTGGGCGTGATTGTTCTGTACGCGTTGTTCGCAGGCACGAAATGGATTCCCTTCGGCCATCACCCCAAAGAGATCACCAATGCGGTCAAGGAAGCGGAGCATGAACTGACAAACAAGACGTGGCCGGAAGACGAGCGGCAGAGATTCGTCGTCCCCGAAGGCAAGCAAGTTCACCAACTCGTCGCGCTGATTCGTGAGCCGGTCGACTCGGCTCCCTACGAGTTTTCTCAGTCGTTCCGGTTTGATCTGTACGGAACAACCACACCGATTACCGAGCCGGAGTGGTATCCGGTGAAGTCGCTGGTCGCCGATGCGGGCCGCGCGGTGTTTTATGTGAATCCGGACCCGTTCGAAGATGAGTTGTTCGCCAACGATTTGGAGTCGGAAACGGGAGCGGACAGCACCGAGACGGCCTTGAGCGAAGAAGACGACATTCCGCCCGAATTCCGATCCGCCAATCGTGGCTTGCGGGGGGCACCGGGCGGAGACGGGGACGACTACGAGCGAGCACGGATCGGCAGTCGCGTTTCCGGCAGAGAGAGCGTCTCGCCCGCGGACAGGCGGCGGGCCGGATCCGACCGGAGCCGGTCGACGAGCGGGCGGCGGGGCTCGTCCCGGTCGCGAGGCGGCAGTGGCGGCAACGCGCGCGGTCTCTTGGGCAATGGAAGAGGGTTTGGTTTTGGCGGCGGCGATGAGGACGAGGATGCCGGCGACGGGGGCATTGGCGGCGATGGCGACGGATACGGAGGCGGTGTGTCGGGGGGAGCGGAAGGTCGCGGACAACGGTTCGTCGCCGTGCGAGGCAAATTCCCATTGAGGGACCAACTGCGAAAAATCAAGAAGGCGGCGAATGTCCCCTTCCCCGATGCCGAGCAGCTTTTTCAGATCATCGACTTCGAGCTACAACGTAAGAAAATGCAGGAAGGGGCGGAGGACCCATGGGGAGGCGATTGGGAAACCGTCGACATCAAAGTCGCCAAGGAAGTCCTCACCGAGGCGGCCGATTTTGACGCCGAGGTCCTCAAAGGGATGGTGACCGACAGCGCCATCACCATGCCCTTGCCCATGCGGGCGATGGGCATCTGGCACGATCTGGCCACGCACCCGGAACTCAAGGATTTCGAACTCAGCGAGGACGAGATTCAGCTTGAGATGGAAATGCAGGAACGGCTGTTGAAGCAGCATCAGAAAATGCAGGAAGACATGCCCGAAGAGTTGGTCGAGAAGAAAGGGTTCTCTGACTTTGTCCACGACGGCCGGTCGTTGGCCGGCTCATTGCGTGGGGGGCGGGGCTACAACGATGATAACGACACGATGGACGGCGGCGGCAGCGGCTTCGGGAGCGGGCGTGGCCTCAAGGGACGCCGGTCCAATTTCGGAGAAGACAACGACACCGTCGGCTATGGCGTCGGCGGAGCGTTCAGCCGGATCTACGATCCCGAGAAATTCCTCAAGGAAATCGAAGATGCCAAAGATGACGATGAGGAGAAAAAGAAGGTCCTGCTGAAGTACATCAAGGAGCAGATCAGTGACACCGGCGCGGGCGGTGAGATGTTGCTGTTCCGCTATCTGGATTTCGATGTCGAGCCGGGGGCAGCCTACAAGTATCGGGTTCGCCTGGAAGTCACTAATCCGAACTACGGCCGCCGCAGTTCCGAAGCCGCCGGGCTGGCCCATGTGGTCGAGGGGCAAACCCGCAAGACCGAGTGGAGCAACATGACCGAGCCGGTCCGCGTGCCGGATGACGTCGACTATTTCGTGGACGAAATCCAGACGCGGGGTTCGGACCGGTTGTATGCCAGTTGGGAGTTGTTCGAGTGGGATCCTGAGTTCGGAACCACCGTCGCCAACCGCGACCTTGAAGTGGAACTGGGCGAAGAGATCGGCGGCGAATCGAAGCCGTACGTGCTCGATCCGGCCAAGCCGCGCTTTGAACCCCAGGACTACGAATTCCAGTCCGGCGACATTTTCATTGATGCGATGCATGTGGATTCCATCAACCTGAAAGATCACCCGGACCTCGCTTTGGCCCGCGGTGCCAGGCGGAACGACCTGAGGATCTCCAATCAGGCGCTGGTCGTGAGGAGCAATGGCAACCTGAAATTGATCGACCAGTTCTCTCGGAAAGACCAGTTGGAGCGCCGCAAGACGCGTCTCAAGTACGAACAGCAGGCGTTCGAGGACATCAAAGGGATCGAAGCTGAACAGAACCGGGACACCTTTGCGAGCGGCTCGGGAGGCGACGAGGGTGACGGAGTCGACGCGTTTGGATTTGGCGGCGGCGACCAAGGCCGGTACGGTAACGAAGAGCGCGGGCGGGGCAGACGCGGAAGGGGACGCAACTCCCTCCGCAAGAGGAAGGGCGGCCCGGGTTCCGGAACCTGACGGACGGGGCCGTGCAGGGATTCACCGCACCCGAGGAGTTTCGTTGGAGCGACCGTCCGGCGAACGGCCGCTCAACGACGAGCGTATCTGTCGTGGGTGGCCGAACGGGGCTCCGTGCTCATGCCCCCGCCTCTTGGACCGTTTTCTGGACCGGCCATCGCAAGGATGACGAACCTCCCTCATGACCTCGACGGCCAATCGGTGACTGTCATGGGTCTGGGCAGTTTTGGTGGCGGACTCGGCGTCGTGCAGTTTCTACGAACGCACGGGGCTCGTGTGACCGTGAGCGACCTGCGGACCGCCGAACAATTGGCCGGCACACTGCGCCGCCTCTCCAGGAGCCGGCTCTCGGGTACGGGTCACCTCAATCTGCATCTGGGGGAGCATCGCGAGTCCGACTTTCTCGCGGCCGACATGATCGTGGCCAATCCGGCCGTGCGGCCCGGCCATCCGCTCCTCGAACGTGCCCGCCGCCGCGGGATTTGCATCACCTCGGAGATGAGTCTGTTCTGGAGCCGGTGCCGCGGACGCATCGCGGCGGTGACCGGAACGAACGGCAAGTCGACAACAACGTCGCTCTTGCATCACCTGCTGCAGGCAGACGGTCATCCGGAGGGACGCCGCGCCTGGCTGGGTGGGAACATCGGCACAAGCCTGCTACCGGACGTGGACCTGATCGAACCGGACGACTGGGTCGTGCTCGAACTCAGCAGCTTTCAGCTCGCCGCTCTTGATGAACAGCAGGCGAGCCCGGAAGTCGCCGTCGTCACCAATTTCGCCCCCAATCATCTCGACTGGCACGGCACCCTCGACGCTTATCGGCATGCGAAACAGACGATTCTGCGTTGGCAACGGCCCGAGGACGTGGCGGTTCTTAACAGGGGCCAGGGTGTGAACACGTGGCGAACCCCGGCGCGAACGCTCTTCTTCCGCGAGCAGGACCTTCACCGCACATGGCAGGTTGAGGCCAATCCGGCTCTGCAAGGAGCGCATCAACGGCAGAATGTGGCAGCGGCGGTCACAGCGGCGCGGTCGATGGGCGTGAGTGATACGTCGATTGCGCAAAGACTGCAAACGTTTGTCGGGCTGCCGCACCGGCTGCAGTTGCTGGGGACGATCGACGGCCGCCAGTGGTACGAAGACTCCGCCTCGACCACACCCGAGTCGACGCTCGCCGCGCTGGCCCGGTTTGAGGACCCAGTCGTGCTGCTGGTCGGCGGAGCCGACAAAGGGGCCGATCTGGCGGAACTGGCTGACGGCATCGTCGCGAGAGCCCGCGGCGCCGTGCTGATGGGTGACGTGGCGGAGACGCTGCAGCAACTCATCGCCGCCCGCCTCACGGAACAGGGCGACGTCGCAGCCGGCCAACGGATGAGCTTGTCGGTGGCGACATCTCTCCCGGACGCAGTCACGCAGGCGGTTGCCCAGTCCGGGCCGGGCGATGTCGTGCTGTTCTCCCCCGGCTGCGCGAGCTATGGATGGTTTGCCAACTACATCCAGCGGGCGGAGGAGTTTGCCAGGCTCGTCAGCAGCCGCGCGGTGTGATCCGCGGCCCGAGCCTGATAAACTTCATCGGTCCTGTCGGGGGGATCGGCCATACCGCCGATTTCCTCGGGAAGGCGGCCTCTCTGTTCAGACACGCACTGCAGAATCGGGCCGTTACTCTGCGGGAGGCCTTGCGGTTCCCCAGAGGGTGAACAGGTGACTGAACTTTCAGCGAGTTTGCGGACCGGATGATGATTGCTGCCGAATGTGACTCCCGAATCGCCGACATCGCCGCCAAGGTCAAGGCGGATGAGCGGCTGTCGTTCGCTGAAGGCCTGTTTCTGGATGAACAGGCCGACCTGCTCACGCTCGGCCGGTTGGCGGATCTGGTCCGCGAGCGAAAAAACGGACGGTACGCCTACTACAATACCAACGTCCACTTGAACCCGACCAACGTCTGCGTCTACCGCTGCACATTTTGTGCGTTTCGATCCGATCTGCGGGCTGAGAAGGCGTACGTGTTCACGGACGAGATGATCCGCGAGCGGGTCCTGGAAGCGCGCGAACACGGGGCGACGGAAATCCATGTCGTCGGCGGGTTGCATCACCTCAAGAAGTTCGATTGGTACGTCGACGTCGTTCGCACAATCCACGAGACCTGTCCGGAAATCCACATCAAAGCGTGGACCGGCGTCGAGATCCACTGGTTCTCGCATCTGACGAACAAACCGTACGACTGGGTGCTGCAGGAGATGATGGATGTGGGTCTCGGCAGCCTGCCCGGCGGCGGGGCGGAGATTTTCGACGAAGAGGTACGGTCACAAATCTGCGAACACAAATCCGACGCCGGCCGCTGGATCGACATCCATCGCACGGCCCACGGCCTTGGTTTACGGTCGAATGCGACCATGCTCTACGGACATCTTGAGCAAGCGCGGCACCGCGTGGACCATCTCTGTCAACTGCGGGGCTTGCAGGACGAAACCGGCGGATTTCAGACGCTCATTCCGCTCGCGTTTCATCCCGAAAACACCGGCATGAGCCATTTGGCCAAACCGTCCGGGCATTTCGATCTGCGGATGATCGCGCTATCGCGGCTGATGCTCGACAACTTCGATCACATCAAAGCCTACTGGATCATGCTGGGTGAGAAGACGGCGCAGGTCGCGTTGGGGTTTGGTGCGGATGATCTCGACGGAACGGTGGTGCACGAATTGATCTACCACGACGCGGGAGCCAAAACACCCGAGGGACTGACGGTTGGCCAATTGCATCGGCTGATTCGCGAAGCGGGCTGCGAACCGGTGGAACGGGACACCCTGTATCGCCGCGTGGTCCGGGACGGACCGAAATGGACCGTCGGCGAGCCGGTCCTCGTTTCTTGAGTCGGGGGAACACGTCAGCCATCCCGAAGAGCAACCCCACAGAAGAATGCGCCACACGAATGCCCGGTCCAAAAACAGGAATCACCGCAGAGTTCGCAGAGGGACGCAGAGACTCTTGCTGAGAGACTTTTCCTCTGCGCATCTCTGCGTTCTCTGCGGTAATGTTATCTTTATCACGGTCGTTCCGCTTCAGTCGGCTGAATAGCAAGTGAGGGTCCTTTCGCATGGCGGACAAACTTCCCCGGACCGCGAGTCGTGAGTTGCCGTTTGACAACGGGACGGCGATCGGCATGAGCCACCGCTGGGTCGGCGGGCAGTACTGCACGATCCTCACCGCGGCCGGCATCGTCGGTTGCGGCATCTACGATATGGAGACGCCTGCCGAATTCGACCAGGCGATCGCCATCGCCAAGGGGACGCCTGCCTGCCCGCTCGTTGAGCCGGAAGACCTGTATGGCGCCCGCATCGTCGACTGCACCCCCAAGGCGAAGTCGTTTGGCATTGAAGTCGGCATGAGCGGCCGCGAAGCCGTTGAGCTGATGCTGAAGGCCGTTCCAGCCGTGCCGTGACGAAACGAATCCTGTTGCTTCGGTCCGTTGCCACTCCACATTTTCTCTCTTCGAACAGGTGACCGCCATGAGTACCGCCACCACGACCTCGGCTCCCCTCTGCGTCCGGCACATCGACCACGTGACGCTTGTCGTCAAGGACCTGGATCGGAGCCGCCAGTTTTATGTCGGCCTGCTGGGCATGCAAGAAGTGGAACGGCCGGGGTTCGGCTTTCCAGGGCTGTGGTTCCAGGCGGGTGATACGCAAATCCATCTGATCGCCGAGCACGAGGAGTCCGGGCCGGCGAAGATCTTCGTTCCGGAGAAGTGCCACCTCAGCCGCACACGTCACTTTGCCTTTGAGGTGGACGACGCGGACGCCACGGTGCAGCAGTTGAACGAACGGAACGTGCCGATTGTCGCCGGCCCCAAGCAGCGTCCGGACGGGCCGACGCAGCTGTACATCAACGATCCGGACGGCAATCTGGTCGAACTGTTCTCGATCTAGCGGAGAGGCTCTGAAGGGGGCCCCATCAGCGGGAGGCCCTCCGCGAGAATCCGCGAGAATCCGCGTCATCCGCGTCATCAGCGGCCGCTTCCTTGCCGTCGACGAGCCAGAAACATGAGCCCCGCCGCCAGCCAGCGCCTGTCCGCCGGGATCGTGCATTGCGAAAACTCTACTGGATTTGGTTCCCCGGCGTCGCTTATACTCGGTGAGATACGTCCTGCGCACGTTTTCTGCATGGACACAGGACGCAACACTGGGCAGTCAACCGGGAAGCGAGTATGGCATCCGACATGGCGAAGAAGATGGTCATCGGGTCGATGGCTGCTGCGGGATTTGTGGCGTTGCTGGCGCTGCTGGACTTGGTCGCCAAAGTCCCGTTCGACGGCTTCAGCAAGACGATGGACATCCTGTTCCTCCTGGCCGCGGCCATTGTGCTGTATCTTGGCTGGGATGCGTACAAGGATCTGCGATAGGCTGCTCGGCTGCCGCCGGTGGCGGGTTTTCTGTTGCATGCTGACCCTGCTGCATGCTGACGACGGGCCTCACGGACGCATGCCGTTGCTGACTCTTTTCCCCGGATATTTTCTGCTGCCGCTCGCTGACATGCCGGCCACCGGTCCGGCCACCGAGCCGCGCGCTTTGTGGCAGCGGTTGCTGTTCGTCGGGCTCTGCCTGCTGCTCCCGGTGGTTTGGGGAGCGATCGTCAACAGGATGTTCGACCTCTGGCAGCGGCGGCCGACCGAGGCCGGTGACGACCGGATTTTCCCGGAATATCAGATCTGACGGGCCCGCCTGTGCTGGATTTCGCCGTCACCGATTTGTTGCTGATCCTCACGGTCGGGTCCGCAGTGGGATTCATCTCCGGGGTCTTCGGTGTGGGAGGCGGTTTTCTTCTTGTGCCGGTCCTGCACATCGGATTGGGGCTCCCCATCCAGATCGCCGTGGGATCGGCCGCCTGTCAGGTTTTGGGACCAGCGACGACGTCTTGCCTCGCACGGCGCCTGACGCGGGAAGACCTGCGGATTCCGTTGATCGTCGCTGGGGGAATCACCATCGGAGTTTATGCCGGAGCCACACTGTTACACTCGCTGACGAGTGGTCAAATCGCCCGATCTGGTTCGCTGGGGATTCACACCGGCGATCTCCTCGTCCTGTCGGTGTACCTCCCGCTTTTGCTAACGCTCGGCGGATTTTCGTTGTGGGAAGGGCAGCGCGCCTTGATCCGGCGTCCCGTACGAACCGGCTGGGTCGCCCACTGGAGGATACCGCCAACGGTCAGTCTTTCCGCGTTCACACACGGTCCCATATCGATTCCCGTACTGTCCTGGTTCGGCCTGCTCGTCGGTTTCCTGGCGGGATTGCTCGGATTCAGCGGCGGACTCCTGTTGCTGCCCGGTTTGATTTATTTGCTGGGCTTGTCATGGAGCAATGCGGTCGCCAACTCGATCGCCATCGTCTGGCTGATCGCTTTCCAATCGACCATCGCGCATGCGTGGCACGGCCATGTGCAACTGTCGGTGGTGGCCGGGCTGCTTGTGGGGGGGACGCTGGGAGCGAAACTGGGGGTGAACTTTAGTGCGGGTGTGTCGCCGGCCCGTGGACGGCGAAGCTTCGGCTGGCTCGCCCTGGGAACAGCCGTCGTGATCGCCGCGAAGTTGGTGGCGCTGTTGCATTCGGCGGGTGCTTGGTAGCAGAGGCGTACGTTGCCAAGTAGCATGCCTTGAGGGTATCAACGTTCCCAAACGGAGCATGGGAACGTGACAAAACAGATTCAGGACAAGCGATGTCGAAACAACTGCTGCTTCTGGCCGGTGACTTCGTCGAAGACTACGAAGTCATGGTGCCGTTTCAGGCATTGCAGGCGGTCGGGTACACGGTGCACGCCGTTTGTCCCGGCAAGGCTTGCGGCGATTCGGTCCGCACGGCGGTGCACGACTTTGAAGGCGATCAAACCTACACAGAGAAGCCGGGGCACAACTTCGCGCTCAACGCGACCTTCGAGGACGTGCAGCCGGGCGAGTATTTGGGGTTGGTGATTCCCGGAGGGCGGGCGCCGGAGTATCTGCGGCTCGACGCGCGGGTTCTCAATTTGGTACGTCACTTCGCGGACGAGCAGAAGCCGATCGCCGCCATCTGTCACGGCCTGCAGATTCTGGCGGCCGCCGGTGTGCTTGCCGGGCGGACCTGCACCGCTTACCCGGCTTGTGCTCCTGAGGTGCGCAGCAGCGGTGGCGAGTTCGTCGAGCTGCCGCCGGATGACGTGCATGTCGATGGCAACCTGGTCACCGCCCCGGCCTGGCCGGCTCATCCGCGCTGGATCGCCGCGTTCCTGAAAGCTTTGGGGGCCGAGATCACACTCTGACCGGATCGTGTCATCGAAGTCACAGGTCGTGGCGGGGAGCAACCGCGAAGGAAGACACCCGGTGTATCGATACACGCAAGGGACGCCGGTCGAATACACGACTGATCTTGTCAGCCTCGGGATTCGGCGTATGAAACACCGGATGTCCGGGCGTCTGCGGATTCGCTTACGTCAACTTTCGAGGAGATTCGATGAACACGAACTGCGTCAGCCGGTGGACGTCCCTCGGGGCTGTGATCGCCGGTTTGGCGGTCATGAGCGGTGCGATGGGCGCGCACGGAATCGACTCCTACCTGGTGAAGCGTTACGCCGGCGAGACGCGCGAAGTGACGGGCGTCACGGTTCCCGCCGCACAGAAATATCTGGCCGATTTCAAGACGGCCTCGCAGTATCAACTGGCTCACGGGCTGGGGCTGATCGTGGTTGGATTGCTGTCCGGCAGCGGACGCCGCCGGGCGCTTGCGGTCGCCGGATGGTCGTTTCTGCTGGGAATTTGCCTGTTTTGCGGAAGCCTGTATGGTCTCGCCCTGACCGCACATCGTCTGGCAGCGGGCGCTCGGCATGCGATCGGCTTGACAGCCGCGACGGGCGGAACGTTGTTGATTGTCGGCTGGTTCGCTCTGGCGGCGGCGGCTAGTCCGTGTGGCCGCTCGGATGAGGAGTGCCACACGTGATTGCAGGGGTGTACCGTGCGGAACGGCTACCCGATCTCTGCTCGCGCTTGACCGGCGGCATGTGGTTTATCAAGGTTCATGGGGAGGTGTGCTGATCTCGCCGGATGGCGGGGACGTGTTTCTCGCCGGGCGATCGCCGCACCTGACAGCCGTGGACGGAGCCCTCGTTCGTCTCGATCACACCCCTTGACGGCCCCCGCTCTAACACGGCGTTCGCGATCCTCGTAGGAAAGCAGTGCTCATGCGTTTGGGAATCATCAGCGACACGCACGGACATCTTGCCTACGCCACGCAGGGGGTTGCCGCCCTGGAGGAGGCGGGTGTCGAGGCGGTGCTGCACTGTGGCGACATCGGCATCCCGGCGATTGTCCCGCTGTTTGCCGGATGGCCGACCCACTTCGTGTTCGGCAACACCGACCACGACGTTGTCGACCTGCGCTTCGCAATTGAGGAGGCCGGGCAGACCTGCCATGACCGCTTTGGTGATATCACCCTCACCGGCCGCCGCATCGCCCTGCTGCACGGCGACGACACCGGGCGGCTGATGGAGGCGATTTCGTCGCAGGACTACGAACTGGTCTGTTACGGGCACACCCACCAGCAGGAGCAGCACCGGCAGGGCCGCACGCTCGTGCTCAATCCGGGTGCCGTCTACCGGGCCAGTCCGCATTCCGTGGCGGTCGTCGGCCTAGACGACATGTCGGCCGAATTCATCGTTGTCGATCCGGAAGAGACGGAGTGATCGTCGACGATTGACGAGACATCCGGTGTCTCGGCCGCCGGACGACGAACGTTGGCAGAAGACGCCGGGACTCATCTCGCGGATCCGTCGCGGGATCGGGACGCCGGTGTCTGGCCGCGCGCTCACATCCTGTGGGACTGTCGGTCTGCGGAGCGTGTCAGTCTTCCGGATGGTCGAGCAGAAATTGCAGCCGCTCGCCCAGCTCGGGCAGAAAGCGGCCCGGCCATGTCTCGTCCAACAGGCCAATGTCGATCATGTCGATGAGATGCATTTGATCCTTGCGCCGGTACGATGTGAGTTTCATGCGGACGAGGGCTTCGAGGCTCAGGACGCGGATCTCATTCGACGATTCGGACTCTGCAACGTCGGGCGCAGCGGTCGCGTATTCCTCGCGAACCTTTTCGTCGGCGAACAGGATGTGCACGGCATCGCGGGCTTTGCCGCCGTCGCCGTCGAGAAACATCTCGATGCCCGCTGCGTGCCGGTGCACGAAACCGGCCGACTCCATCGCCCGCGTGACCGCCGGCAGGTCTTCCCGGCGGATGAGGATGTCGACATCCCGCGTGTTGCGGACAGCCGCTTCGTCCACCCGCGACACCCAGGCGGCGACGGCATTTCCACCGGCGACCGCATAAGGAACGTTCGCCGCATTCAGCGCCGCCGTTGCCCGCACAAGCCGTTCGCGTACTTTTTCCACGGCCCTGACCATTCTGTCGAGGGAGATGTCGCCGTAGGAAACACCGGGCACGACTCACACTCCTGTCCAGGGTTGGACGGTGACTTCTGACCGTCACCCAGCACTAACGGACGCCGGGCAACGATCGAGCTCATCCGCAAGCGGCCCAGATGACAAACTCGAGACCCGGGAACCGAACAATCCCCGGACTCTTCGGGAACAACCAGTAGACCAACCGGCTCACTCAGCATCAAGTGCGATCCACGCGTCGCACAGTCCTTGCAGGAGGTCGGAGGCGATCAGGCCGCGGCGGCTCACTCGCGCGGCGGCGAGATCGCCGGACAGTCCGTGGATATGCGCGCCGAGCTGCGCGGCGGCGAACGGTTCCATCCCCTGAGCGAGCAGCGCTGCGATCAGCCCGGTGAGCACGTCGCCGGTGCCCCCAGTCGCCATGCCGCTGTTTCCCGTCGAATTGATGGCGATCCGGTCTCCATCGGTGATGACAGTCGCCGGGCCTTTCAGCACCAACACGACGCCCTCCGTTGCGGCGAAATCGATGGCAGCTTGCTCGCGCGCAGCAGGATCAGGACTGACTCGATCGTCGGTCAGCCGCGCGAACTCGCCCGGATGGGGGGTGAGGATCCGCGGACCGGCATGCTGAGATAAACGGGCCGGGGAGCGAGCCAGCAAGTTGAGCGCATCGGCGTCAACGACCAGGGGCAGGGGAACCGATGCGTACAGCTCCGCGACGAGGGACTTCAACTCGCCGGACTGTCCCAATCCGGGACCGAGGGCGGCCGCCTGCATGGGCTCCAGACGCACGATGATCTCACGGAGGGCGGATGCGGCGATCCGGCCGGCGGCGTCCTCCGGCAAGGGTACGGTGAGGTAAGACGGCTCACACCCGGCGATGATCGGGATGATTCCTTCCGGCGCTGCGACGTACACAAGCCCCGCCCCGCCCCGCAGCGCTGCAGTCCCGGCGAGGACCGACGCCCCGCTCATCCCGCGGCTGCCGGCAACAATCAGCACCCGACCGAACGTCCCTTTGTGGGCATCGTCGGGCCGATCCGGCAACGGAGGAAGTGCGGTGATCCGTTGCATCGTCAGTCGGCCTCCTGCACCCGGCGGCGGGCGATCATCCCGGCCACATAACCGGCCTTGAAACCGGCGTCGATGTTGACCACCGCGACATTGGCCGCGCAACTGTTGAGCATGCCCAGCAGGGCCGACAGTCCGCCCAGCGACGCCCCGTATCCCACGCTGGTCGGCACGGCGATCACCGGGCAGTCCACCCAGCCGCCGATGACCGACGGCAGCGCCCCCTCCATCCCCGCGACAACGACAAGGGCATCGGCCCCTTCGAGCCGGGGCAATTGTTCGAGCAATCGTTTGGGACCGGCAACGCCGATATCGACGATCAACTCGCACCCGCAGTGCATCCAGCGCAGCGTCTCCAGCGCCTCTTCGGCAACCGGAAGGTCCGACGTCCCGGCCGTCACAACCGGCACCCGGCCTGTCGGCTCCTGCGGATTTGAGATCCTCACGGTCCGGGCATCCGCATTCGATATCGCGTGCGGGAAGTTGGCGAGCAGCCGATCGGCCTGTTCGGGCGAAACCCGCGTCGCCAGACACTCCTGGCCGGAGTCGGTCAACCTTGCGAAAATGTCGACGACGGTTTGCGTCGGCTTGCCTTCCGCAAAGATGACCTCCGGGAACCCGCAACGGCGCTGCCGGTCCACGTCGAGCTGCACGCCGTCGATCGACACGGTCGCCTCACGGTCGGACCTCGCTGGTGGCGGTGGGGAGTCAGGATGGCTCATCGGGCGTCGCTTGAAAAGAAGAGACCGCGGATGCCGCGGATCAGGCGGATTGATGGTTCGGTGCCAGCATCTGTTTAGCAGGGCGAACGTCTCCGGATCAACTCCCCGGCCCGGCAATGAGTCATTGCTGTCCGATACTTTGGCCAACCGAAGCAAAAGGACCACGGACACGACGGGAATGGAAAGGATCAACCGCAGAGAACGCGGAGGAAAGCTGTACCATCGAGACTCTCTGCGATCCTCCGCGTTCTCCGTGGGATTTCATCTGATGTCTTGGCGAGCGCGTGCTGCCCTTTGTGTTGGTGGTTGCCGGCTTCGGATAGGCAACGTTCTGTGGATGTTCGAGTTGTGATCCATCCGCACTACAAAGGCTCCAAGGTTTTGTTTCTTGGGCAAATCTCTGACGTCCGCGGAGAACCACGGAAGAAACGGAAGGGACGGAAACGAGGACGGTCTGCTGGTCAGAGCCGTTGCCGCATCGGCGATGAGAGGACCGAGCAATTCGTCGTATTCGCCCCATTCGCGGTTCCCTGTTTTCAACCGCGAATCAGGCGAATGCGACGAATGAAATCCCACATCAACGCAACCGATGCCGCCTTCCTTCCGTGACTCCCGTGTGTTCCGTGGTTCCTGTTCTTTGGTTTTTGGTTGCGGCCCTGCCGCGCTGGGATGATCCGCTTCATCCGCGCAAATCCGCGGTCCCTTGCTTTGTCGAAAACCTGGTCAATGCCTGTTTGGCGGTTTCATCCTCATCAGATGCGATCGAGGGCGTCCACCCAGCGGGCGATTGGACCGATGACGTCTGCCGACGGATATTCGTGGCCGAGATCGGGGACGGAGGTCACCGATACGGGAAACTTCAACTCGCGCAGCGCCTCGGCCGTCTTCTCGACCGCTTCGAGAGCCGGGTCTTTGTCGCCGCACGTGAAGTGGAATTGCAAAGGGAACTCGGGATGATTCTCCGGCGGCGGCGACCGCAGGGCCGCTCCGACGAGGGACACCCCGCGGAACATGTCCCGCTTCTCGAAGGCGACGGCGGCTGCCATCCGGGCGGCGTCACCAAACGCATGCACGGCGATCCGCAGCGGATCGATGGTGTACTGGTCCTTAATGTGCCCGACGAGATCGGTCACAAAGTCGGCATCGTCCGGTCTCCAGCCGCTCGGCTGCGACGTCTTGGGGCCGACGAGCACGATTCCCCGCCGATCGCAGGCGGCTTGCCATGCCTTGAGCACATCGGCCTCCATCGTATCGCCCGCGGGATGTAGCCAGACAGCAAGGCCGTACGAAAAGTCCGGGTTGTAATCTGCCGGCACATACGCCCAGTAGGACCGCTCGTCGTCCCCGTCCAGCGTGCCGACCCAGCGCCCTGTTTTCGGTGAATCGTCCCCGTCGGCCGGCTGGCAGGCAGGACGGGAGTCGCTGGGAAAATCGTCCAGGACCTCGGCTGTCATCCCGCCCAGAGTGACCGGCAGCGTGAGTGGCTCGCCGCTTCGCAGCAGTGTGAGGTCAGCAGAGTCACCGGGCCGCAGATGTCCGATTTTCTCCCGGAGTTCCCCGGCAGCAGCGACCGGCTCTCCCCCCAGGGCGGTGATGATATCTCGCCGCTCGATGCCGGCCTGTGCGGCGGGCGAATTGGGGAGCACGAAGCGCACTTCCACTCCGCCGCTCGCGGGCTCCGCCAGGGAGAGCCGTTTCGGGAGAATCCCCAGCAGGGGGGCCTCGTAGGCTTCGAGGGTTGCCGCCAATGTCAGTTGAGTGGCCGATTCAACGTCGTCCCGGACGAATGCAAGCGCAACCGCGTCGCCGGCATATTTGCGTCCCAGGATGTGACGCACATGGGGCACACGGGTGACCGGCTTGCCGTCGACCTGCGTGATGCGGTCGCCCGGTCGCAGGCCCGCCTCGAATGCGGGGGATCCCGGACGGACCCGGTCAATGACCGGTTCGCCAGCGGTGGGTCCCAGGTCTTTGAAAGCGACGCCCATCCGGCCCAGCTTGAGATCTTCGCCCGGTTGCAGCCGACCGAGCACGGCATAGATGTCTTCCATGGGGATCGCAAAGCCGATCCCCGAATCGTACCACTGGATGCCGGCGGTCTCGTCACTTTTTTGCGGGTCGAGCGGGACAAGCACGCCCATCGCGCGACCGCGCACATCAACCAGCGGCCCGCCATAGTTTGTGGGCGACGTTTTCGCATCCGTCTGAATCGCGCGGCCCCAAATGCGACCCACCGCGCTGACGATCCCGACGGAGATGTTGGGGAACGGCTGCTCGAACGTGCGACCAAGGGCGATCGCCCATTGACCCACGCGAATCTCTTCCCGCGGGGCCGCTACCATCGGCGCGAGACCGGACGCATCGATCTTCAGCAGCGTCAGCATGCGGGCCTCGTCGCTTGCAGTCACAACCGCCGGATAGCGATGGCCATCGGGAGTCGTCACCACGATGGAGGCGGGTTTGCTGGCGAAGTTGAAACTGCTGGTGATGATCCAGCCCTCCTCCCCGACGACAACGCCGGTCGTCGGACCGGTCGGCGTGAGCAGCCCCCCCACGAAGTCGAGGCCGCCGACCGTCTCGATCCTCACGATCGACGGCTCGGCCAGTGCCGCTGCCTCCCGAAACGCCTGCTCCTCCAACGCTTCCAGCCGTTCGTCCCCCAAGAGCGGGGACACGGACACAAACAGCAAGCCAAGCAACAGACCAGCAAATCGTCCACTGCGACTCATCCAATCACCTCGGTTTGAAGTCATGCTCTCCATCTTGCCAGAAACAACCACGGAAAAGACGGAAGGCACGGAAGGGTCCTTTTCGTTGTGGTCGCGGAAGGATCGCCGACCTGTCAAACGGGGGACAGGGACATTCGCCCCATTCGCATGATTTGCGGTTGTCAGCTTTTTCAACCACGAATCTTGCGAATGAAACGAATCAATCCGTTCTCAAGCGGCAAGTGCTTTGACAGGCATCGATTCGGAAGTTGGAGTTCAAGCTTCGGCTTGTTTTCGCAGCCTAGAGGCTGAACTCCAACCCACAGTTCAGGATTGGACAGGGAACCAAGGTGGTGATCCCACAAACTCCGTGCCTTCCGTCTTTTGCGTGGTTCTCATCTTCGCTTGTTTGCCTCCGCGTCGGCAGCACAGCGTCAGGGTTTCTCTCAGTTTCGTGTCGACACCGTCGCGGTCACCGATCGGGAATCTCCCTTGGGGCCGTCAGGGTGACGGTGACCAGCGCTCCGCCGCGCCTGACGACCAGCCGGAGGTCGTCGGTCGGTTCCAACCGTCCCAGTTCGGCGTCGAGCTTCTTGCAGGAGGGGACGAGCCGGTCGTTGGCGAAGACAACCAGGTCGTCCGGCAGCAGCCCGACCGACTCAGCCGGGGAGCCTCGCAGCACGGCATCGATGTAGGCGGGGGTTCGCTGCACAACGTCCGGCACGAGCACGATTCCGAAATCAGCCGCTGTGAAATTCCGGGGCCGCTCGAAGGATTCGTCGTCCCGGTGGCGCGAGAAGTCGCCGGTCCGGATTTGTTGGATGGTTGTCGTCAGTTCGGTCAGCGGGACGGCGTAGTTGATCCACGTGTTGCTTTCGGAATTGCGAAGCTGACGTCCGATCATGCCGAGCAACCGGCCGTCCCAAGTGGTGAGCACGCCGCCGGCCGCTCCGGAATTGTTCGTGACCGCGTCGACAACATACACCGGTCCGTCGTAAGCAACGTCGTACCGTCCGCGACGGGCGGACAGCGTTCCGGTCGCGGCGATGACACCGTGGACAACGGAGACCGGCTCGTCGCCGACCGCGACCTGGAAGACGTTGCTGAAGGCGAGGACTCGCGTGCCGGGACCAGCTTCGGCAACCTCGCTGAGATCGAAGAACGGCAGACGCTCGGCATCAATCTTCAGCACGGCCAGTTCGAGCGTCGGCTCAGCTCCCAGCAATTCGGCATCGAAACGCCGGCCGTCGTCGAGCACGACGGACAACTGATCCGTGTCGAGAACATGGCTCCACACGGTCACAATGTGCCCCTCCGGCGAGACCAGAAATCCGCTGCCGTACGATTCGAGGTTTTTCAACCCGCCGGCACCGAAAATTTTCACGACGCGTGGCAGGACGCTCTCAATCGTCTCCTGCGAACTTTGCGCGAACGTCGATGCCGCCCCGCCGAGAACACAGGCGAGCGCTGCCGGCAGCAGATATCGATGAGCCCAGAACACGATCGTTACTCCTGCGGGGCACCAAACTGCAACTGTTGGATGTCATAAACGGCAACGTCTTCGGTCGCATGCCGCACGGTGAACCGGCCGGGAAACAGACGTCCGTCGAACTCGCGCCATTCGTCGATGCGAATCTCACAGGGATCGGCATCCGGCTCGATCTCGGTGTCAACCCCCAGCAACGCGTTATCCGCCTTGCGGAAGTACCAGCGGCTCGTCGTGGAGCCACGGGTCGCGATCAAAACGTCGACACGCTCGCCGTCGCCATCGAGCGGCTCGCTGCCCAGATAGGAGAACTCCGTAAAACGCTCTTCGGGCGCGATCAACATTTGCCGCAGATGATGCATGGCGGCGAGCAGCCCCCCCGTGCCAGGCGGAGCGTCGGCGAATGGTTCGTCCAAATCCTGAAAGAATGGCTGCCCGGCTTGTGTGAGGGCGACCGCCTTGTCGTTCATTTGAAGGGCGACCGCGTCTCCCGACAGCGTGCTGCCGGTGATCTTCCACGGGCCTGCGGGGAATTCTCCCAGCCGTGTGATTCCGTCGATCACCCGGTCGCGATGGAGCTTGTTGAAGCGATAATTGGCGAACCCTTCGCGCTGTTCGTACAAGTCGGCGAACTCTTCGGGGATCTCCGGCGGCTTGGCATGCGGAATGAGCGGGCCGTGTTCCGGAAGCGGCCCCCCAGGACGACGCGGGGGTCCATCGGGCGGTTGGGGCTCACCGGGCGGTTGCTGCGGTTGCATGGCGTTCTTGGTCGACAGGAGCTCCGTCCGGCGATGCAGGGCGCGCAGCCGGACCATGATCTCGTGCTTCTCGCCCTCCCGTCGATAGACCAGCGGACGCATCCATCCCTTGGGGTAGATGCCGAGGATGTTCTTGAACTGATTGACGCTGCGAATCGGCCGACCGGCGAAGGAGACAAGCTCATCGCCGGACCGCACCCCCCGCCGATACGCCTCGGACTGCTCCAGAATCCCGTCAATGACGACCGAACCGTCGGACAAGCTCTGCACGGTGGCACCCAGCGTGGCGTGATCGACAATGCGGCCACTTTGCAGATGGTCGAGGAAATTCATGATCTGATTGATCGAGATGGCGTACCCCGCGCCGATGTTGACGCGGCCACGCTTTTCAAACGACGCACGCCCATTGATCCCCACGAGTTCGCCGTCGGCATTGAAGAGCGGACCGCCCGAGTTGCCGGGGTTGATGGAGGCATCGACCTGAATGCAGTCGGTGTATTCGAGGATCGTGCCGGCGGGAAACTGGTAACGGTGGACACCGCTGACGATGCCATAGGTGACGGTGGGCGTGAAATCGGTCGCCAGCAGAAACGGGTTGCCGACGACATAGACCCAATTCCCGATGCGGAGCGCATCGCTGTCACCGATTTGGGCGACCGGGAAGTCGTCCCGCCCGAGGAGTTGAATGATGGCGACATCACCGGTCGGATCGACCCCGATGATGACCGCATCGTAGACATTGCCGTCGTTGAGACCGCATTTCATGAACGGCCCCAGTCCGCCGACGACATGGAAATTGGTGACCGCAAGCCCATCCTTCCGGATGAGCACGCCCGACCCGCCACCGGTCCCTTTGGCATCGAAGATCGCCACGGTGGGCGCTGAGATGCGCTCGATGACCGAGACTCGCTCTTGTTCGGCTTCGAGGACAAGCGGGTCGGCCGCCGCGCAGCGGCCAGCAGTGCCGACGGCGAGGCACGCGGCGGCGCAGGCAGCAATGAGGACATTTCGGATAGAGGATTGTGTCAAAATCTTCACTTGATGAGACGCGCCTCCACCAAATCGAGATGTTCGCAGATGCCGTCCGGATCGGTTCCCGTGACGGCGATCTCCAGTTCGCGGATGCCGTCCAGATTGACGTCGAGTTCGTGGACCTCGTCCCCGCGATGCAGGGTGACATCCAGCAACACGCGACCGTCTCCCCGCAGGGTCACGCCGATTTCGGGCGAACAGCCGCCGATGTCTTCATCAATGCCCATCAGCCCCCGCAACCGCCGGTACTCGCGCCCCAGGCGATAGCGGAGCGTTGTGCCGGAATGGATCCAGAGGCCGTCGTCGTAGGACCGCCCTCCGAGAAGCAGCGGCTCGCCGCGCGAGTTGCGGCCGCGGCGGTATTGCCAGATGCTCTTCAGCTCGGGCAAGAGGTCGTCGGGATACCGGACGGAGGCCGGGTCAAATTCGGCGAGCGAGCGAATCTTGCCGAGACTGAAATCGATTCGCCGCACCTCGGCGGCCGGGATCTTCGCCTTGACGCCGGACATCATCTCGACCGTAAAGGCATTCCCCTCTAACTGCACCGCCGTCGCCACGAGTTGCTGGCCGTCGGCGAGGTCGAAGCGGCACAGCGGCGTTGCCCCGGCCGATTTCGTGGCGGCGTAGATCACGCCGAACACGCGGCTGCGCGGAATGGGGATCGCACGTCCGTCCAGCAACAAGTTGACCGATTTTGCGTTGATCGCTCCAACGACTCCTTCCACATGGTCGAGGGCATCCCCCTTGCGGACAACGACCAAGTCGTCCGGCTGGTCGCGTTCCAGCAGCGTCTGCCAGGCGGCTGTGAGCTTGGCATCCGTCCTCGACAGCCGCACATTCGCAACAAACGCCTTGGGCACGCGCAGTTCCCCCAGTTGCGGACTGCTGAGCGTTGCTTCTCGCTGTGACGCCGAGAATTCGCCGGGCAGCAACAACGAGCCGTCGCGAAGCGTGACGCCGATCTCTGACCGGACAGCGGCGAGCGCCTCGCCGGCAGCGTCCGCGGACGGTCGGACTTCGTGCAATTCGTCAGCGGCAATCGCCCGGGACTCTCCGTCGACTGCCACAACAACCTCCGCCGACGAGACCGACTGCAACTCACCCGCCAGATGCTCCCCGTCGAGCTTCGTTACTTCGACAGGCAGCCCTGAGAGAACCACCAGGCAGACGATTGCGGATGAAGTGAGCATGGGACTTGTGGGGGACACCGTTTGAAATCGTTGCCGCGCCCAATGGGGGAAACGGCTGTTAAACTCGAATGGCGAAGTCAGAATGACGAAGGAAATCCGAAGCTCGAAATCCGAAACCTGAGATTCACACCTCGCCCGACGATCTGCTTGTTGTCACGACTTGACCAATCGGTCGAAAGGGATCGTTTCGCCGCTATTCGTTCGTGTTTCAGATTTCGAGATTCCTCCGTCATTGAGACTTCGACATTCGTCATTTTCGGGCAATTCTCCTCGCCACCCGCACACGGTTGATCACCGCTGGGGTGCTGTGCGTTCGGCGAGTTTTTTGAGGTATTCTTCGACGGCCTGACGATAGTGTTGCGGGAACTGGCGATTAATGAGGTTTTTGGCATCCGTTTCCGCCTTGTCGGGCAGTCCGCCCCAGTTGTCGCCATGACCGAGGTCCGTGGGATCGACTTCGCCCGGTCCCTTGCCGCCGCCGATTTGGGAGTCCTGCATCGGGTTTCCGGAGGGACTGCCCTGCGGCGAGCCCTGTCCGCCGGCACTCGCACTGCTGCTGTTGCCCTGCTGCGACTCGAGTTTCTCAATCAGTTCGTCCAGGGTGGCGATGATCTTCTCTTCGACCTCCTGCACGCGCGGTCCGCCGTGACCGAGCGACAGGCGGCGGCGGACATCCTTCATCTGCCGCGCCACTTCGCCGAGCGATTTCTCCTCGACCTGCTGGAGATCGGACTGCATCAGCGAGGCGAGCGAGCGATAGCGGGTGGGGAGGTTTTCGGTCTGTTCCAGCAGAAGCGTGATCGTCTTCAGGCCTTCTTCTTTGAGCAGCGACCCGTGCTGGCAAACCGCCCGGTAGAACAGACAAGCTGCCGGATCGACCAACTCCCCCGGGTCGATTTGATCGAATAACGCGAGCGCCTCATCGTATGCTCCGGCGACCGCCAGATAGCGGGCGAAAAAGAACTTGACATTGTGCTCGTAGAACGGATCTCCGTCCGCCGCGTCCAACGCCGCAAACGAGGACGGCAGCCGCCAAACCGGACGCTCCAGGCAGGCATCGGCCATCTCGCGGACGTCCTCGTCAGCAAGATAGAACGTCTGCATGACGGCATTGAAGCGGGAATCGGCCGACGGCTGCAGCAGCTCCGATTGCCACACGTTTTCAATCGCCTCACGAAGGGCCTCGTCCAGCGCGACATGTTCCGCGGCCCACGCCAACGACTTCGCCTTCGCCTCAGCGGTCGAAAGCGGCGCATAGACGACAGCATCCTCAGCGCACGCGACGGCCTGTCCCGTGACGAGCAGCAGGCCGCACAAGGCGATGTGCGTGACAATTCGTGGCATCAAATACGTCAAGGAGTCATCCTCGATTGGGACTCAACGGTTCTTGCCGACCGACAGATCGTAGGTCGCCTCGTGGATACGCAACTGGCGAACGCCCAACTTCTGGAGAAACTCCAGATCCTCCGGTTCGGTTGCCTGCTCGCCTTCAAAGGCTTTTCCGTATTGTTGCGTTAGCCGGTTGATCTGAGTTTGCAGGGAGCGAACCATCTTCAGTTCGGCGAGGGCGTCGACCAGGGACGGGTCGCCTTGTTCGCTCTGCGGACTCTCGCCGTCTTGCGGTTTTTGATCCTGCTTCTCCATCTCGCGCTGCAGGGCGAAAATCATCTCTTCGAGCGATTCCACGATCAGCCGTTCGAGGAGCTGTGTCGTGCCGGCCGTCAGTCCCCGTTCCAATCGGCCGCTGACCGCTTGCATGTTGTCGCGCATCATCTCGACCGCTTCCGGGAAGGCGACCGACGAGCCTTCCTCTTTGAGCAGCATGAGTGCTTTTTCCGCTTCGGTGACGTTCTTCGATTCATCGCGGCTGAGTTTGGTCGACCGGGTGAAATGACGGTCGTCATCGCGTTCGTCGAGGGGGACCCGGTCGAGCTTGAGCGTGCCGTTGTTGATGTCGAGTTGCAGTTCGAGCATCCGCTGAAAGCGCGCTTCCAACATGGCCAGAAACAGCTTTTGCTCTTCCTCGCGGAGTTGCCGCAGGATTTCCTCCAGCTCTGCCTTCATCTCCTCCAGCCGGGCAATGGCGGCGTCCTGTTCGTCGGACGCTTCGTCCAGCTTTTCCTGCTGAAGCTGCTCGATCGCCTGCTGCATCCGTTCGCGGGCCTGTTCGAGCTGCTCGCGTCCGGGCGTCTGTTGGTCCTGCGGTTGCTGTTGTTGGGACGGTTGCTGCTGTCCTTGCTGCGGTTGGCCTTGCTGCTGCCCCGGTGACTGCTGTTGCTGGCGCTGCGGCTGTTGCCCTTCGGGCGGCGGCCCTTTCGACGGCTGACTCTCGGACGGTTGGCCCTCGGACGGCTGCTGTTCGCCGGCCGGTTCGTCGCCGGACTGCTCTTCATCAGGCCGCTTGTCTCCGGACTTTTTCTGGTCGGCTGACTCGCCGCCTGATTTTTCGCCGTCCGTCCGTTCGCCCTCAGGTTGCTCCCCGTCCTGCGGGGACGATTCGCTTTGTTCGCTGTCCTGCGATCGCTGCTCGGCATTGCGGTCTTCGGCGAGTCGCTCGGCATCCTGCTGGTCGATCTTGTCGGCGAGTTTCTCGGCCGCCTCGGCGACGCGCTTCTGGTCTCCCTGAAGCTCCTGGGCGTTGCCGCCGCGCTCGGTGTCCGCCCGGACGTCCTTTTCCTGGCCGATGAGCCGCTGCGTGTCCTTGAGGATGTCCTGGATGCGGGCGATCTCGGCGGCGAGCCGGTCGTGCTCGTCTTCACTCTGCAGGTGCTTGAGGAGAGCGGCCAGATCGACGAGGAGTTGCTCCTGCCGCGATTCCGCGTCACCGTAGAGCACGTCCCCGGTTTCCGTCGGCGTCAGCGCTTCTGCGATTTTGTCCATCTGCGCGGCGATCCGCAGCGCCGTGCTCTTGCTCCGTGCATCGCTCAGCAGTTGGGCCCGGTCGGGATCGGTGCGGCGGGTGTACTCGGCCAGTTCGAGGAGTTTCTCCTCAAAACGCCGGTAGTCGTTCAGGAGGGCCTGCTCGAGCAGATGCAGTTGCTCCTGCTGGGCGTCGATTTCTGGAGTGGCGTCGTCTGGAGTGGCCTCGTCTTGGGCGGCGGCGTCCGTCACTCCCTGTGGTTTGGCCGACGAATCGGGCGCATCGTTCTGCCCCAGGACGGTCGCCGCGCCGATGCAGCTCGCCAGATACCCCGCGAAGAGTCCGATGATCAGTTTTCGTGGAAACATGATTGTCGCCTTGCGGCTGGAGACAAGTCCGAAACACAATTCCGCGTTTGAAGCACCCACGTCGCTTGCGGTTTCGCAGAAGGATCGAGGTTACGGGAGCTGCTGCGACCGGGCTAATCCGCCATCGGACTTGATCCCGATTTCAGGCAACTCAATGGATGACGAGTCCCGATGGCCTACTCCCCGGGAAACGCTCCTTCAATTAAGGATCGGACCTTTGCGCCTTTCGTCAAGTTCCGGATTTCTTCCTGCTTTTCGCGAATTGATTGCAATCGCTTGACCAGTTCATTGAACGTCTCGCGGCGTCGCATCTCGTTGAGCACGCCCTCCATCCGCTTGAGCATCGCGTCGGTGTCGTCGATGGCCGTCTGGATTTCGTTCGAGGAATCCTCCTCTTGCGAGTGCACGAGTTTGAACAGGGCGATCGCCTCGTCGATTTCAGGATAGTCGAAATCGTTGATTTCGTGGAGAGGAGTCAGGATTCCGTCGTCGATTCGCTCCAGCATGGTCGACGTATCGACCCGGTTGTTGACCAATTCCTCGCGGATATCGGCGAACAATTCCTCGACGGCACGGGTCTCGGTGTGATTCTTCCGCAGCGAATTCAAACGGCGGTCGGCGGCGACGGACAGCGATGTGTTGATTTCGTCCCGCATCGCCTCGTCGGCTTCGGTCGGCTGTTCCAACGCCTGCAGATCGCCCGCTTCGAGACTCAACCGGTGATGGGCGGCCAGATCGTCCCGGGCTTCCTGCACCTCGCTGATGATCTGTTCGAATCGCAGCCGCAGATTCAGTTCCTTGTCGTACAGGATCGACAGCAGGTCCTCGCCAGAGACGACCCGGAACGAATACACCTCGCCGTGGCTCTCATGCGGACCGGAGATGTTGTCGGCGTCCTTCGCGAAGACCGTCAGGATCAGTTTCTGGCCGAGGCTCAGTTCCAACGGGCGGACGTTGAACGGCTCCGGTGCGTCCTCGCCGGAGTCGCCCAACCGAAACTCCTTCTGCCCGGCGGGCGACGATGCCAGTTCGGTGAAGTCGTAGTCCGTCTGGTCATCGACCCGGAAACCGAAACGGGCGGCGGCGACGCCATAGTCATCCGTAATCGTCCCTTCGACCGGGATCCGTGCCAGCCGCGTGATGGAGCGTCCGATCCCCCTGAGCCGCGTTTCCACAACCGGCGGCAAATCGACGATGCCGCTAATCGTCAGGCGGATGGGCTCGGCACTGCGGATGTCGTCCGCATCATACAGCTCGAATTGCAACGGGACGTCGGGAGGGATCGGCACCCTGCCGGTCCATTCCGACACCCGTGCTCCCGCGTCGGCTGCGTCAGCCGCATCTTCTGCCGCGTCAGCGCTGAGGATCATCGGGACTCGGTAGCGGCGGCCGGCGGCGGACAGCCACTGATGGTTGAACGCCCAACCGGCGGACAGAATTCGCAGCCTCACGTCGGTGACCGGCTTGTTCATCTCCGACTCGAGCGTGAACAGCGTCCCCACCGGAAGCGACACCTGCGTCCCCTGCACTTGCACCAACTGGTCGGCGAAGGCGTTCATTCCGGTGTAGGCGGGGTAATCGCATTCGAGTCGGATCGCATCGATTCGCGGCGGTTCAACGACCTCGACCCGATAGGGCAGACGGTTGGTGAAGTCGCCCCCCACGACATGCAGCTGATGATCGTCCATTGCGCGGGTGAGGGCATGCCGAAACGTGCGGTCGCCGATCTGCGTCATCGTCACCCGTCCGCGGCTGCTGCCGGTCTCCCCGAGGGTCCGGTAATGCAGCGTCACCTGTTCGGGCACCTCCTTGTCCTCGGGCACCTCGACACGAATGACCAGGTCGGCCCCGCGGGGGTGCCGGTAGACGTGCTCCGTCGTCAGCGGGATGAAGCGGTCTCCCGGTTGGACGACGGCACCGACCGACAACGCCGATCGGCGGAACGGGTCCCAGTAGTTTTCCTCGCCCAACACAAAGGCCGAGTACCAACGATGGACCGCCGCCGCATCGGCCATGCCCAACCCGGCGATCGAGGCCAGAAGCAGAATGGCCGTCGTCAAGGCCCGCCGCAACGGTCGACGGTCGAAAACGGAAGCGACGTCGAGATCATGCGCGGCTCTGGCCGCGTCGGCCATTGTCCTTCGCTGCATGGCGGAGCCGAGCGGCGAATCGCTTTCGCCCCAGTTCTCATCGATTTCGACCGCCGTAATCAGCCGGTCGTCAAGTTCCGGGAACCGCCGTTCAAGCACCAACGCCAGCGCGCGGCTGCGGATCCGCCGCAGGAGCCGCGCAACGACCCACGTCAACACGCCTGCCACCAAGCAGCACAACATGAAAATCACAAACGCCGACCGCAGCCAGGCGGGCAACTCCAACCGGCTGATGCGGAAATACACCCAGTCCGTCAGATAACTGACCCAGAACAACCCCGCCAGCACCGCGACGACCAGCGAGACCCCTTCGACAAGGACGTACCGCCGAATCCGCCCCCGCAGGTCCGCCAACACGCGGCGAACATCGTCCGGCAAACGGTCATATGAGGAGTGTTCAGTCAATCGTTCGATCCCGGTTGAACGTGATTATGGGAAACTCGTCCGAATGTTCTGCGAATTCGTTGTCTGTTCTCCATGCGCTCGGCGGCGTCGGTGCTTTGGATCACCTGAATTCCAGTTTTCCTGCGAGTTCGAGAAGTGCCCCCAGAATCCGTTGGCTCGTTACCATGAATCAGGCTTCCGGATGGCTCCGCTCACACCATCTCGGATCTCCGAGGGAAAATGGCATTTTCGGAGAAGCGCCATCGGAAGAGTGGCGTTGCGATCTGACGCCCCCCGCATTTCAGTCGCCGCTCCGCGATCGCGATCGCGTGCAGGCACATAGACAACGACGATTTTCTCCGGGAATCGTCTCTTGACAGCGTGAATTGCTGGCACAAGGTCAGAGTCCCCACTGACAACCACGAGGACGTCACATTCGTTTTGGTAGGCATCATCAAGCATCTGGATTGCAATGCTGACGTCCGTTCTTTTTTCCTCCCAAGTTTGAAATCGCCTGTCGCCACCAAAGGCGCATGGTTGGACTCGGCATTCAACCCGCTTGCGTTTGTACCGTCCGATAATGACGTTGACGCGTTCCAGTGTGTCGAGTGCATTGAGGTACACTTGCTGCCGTGTGCCTGGGTTGCCGTGCATCACAGCCGTGAAGTAGTGAATTCTGACGACTTCGTCGTCCTGACGCAGTAAATCAAAATATTTTTGGAGGTTGAGCCACTTGTGCGGAGTTCCCTTGATGGAACCGTTGTACAGATTGAATCCGTCGATGTAGACAATCGCTCGACGTTTCTCACGGTTTTCCGGGAACAATACTGGTTGCTTTTCTGTCATATCTGATGTATCATTTTAGATGATCAAGAAGACGACTCCCCGGCTGCTCATAGCCGGTTGGGCGGCCTACATGGCCGCCTTTTTTGTGAATTGGCGATTCCCAAATCCAATCTTCCCTCCCTCCGCGGACAGGCGAACCCGTAAGGGCGTGGTCCACCAACCGGAATCTGGCGACGCATCTGATTCTCACGATGGCTCACGCCAGTTTCATGAGTTTTCGCGAAAACCATTCCAGTGACAAGAGGCCCGCCAGCAGATAGAGCACCCATTGGCGGTCCCAGATTTCGATGACCTGCTGATCAAGAACGAACGTCTGCCCACGATTGGGCAGCAAATCGGGCAGTTTCGAGGGCGCCTCGTCGATGGTCAGGTAGGTGCCGCCGGTCTCCTCGGCCAGTGCCTGCAACTGAGCCACATCCTGCTGCAGCGACTCCATCTCCAACTTGGGTAAAGTGACGGTCACCTCGCCGCTCACTGTTTCCGAAGAATCGGGAACCGGTAACTCCAGACGATACCGGCCCGGCGTGGTCACGCGAAAATCTCCGATGAACTCGGCCGGCCGGTTTTGATCCTGACGCAGTACGGGAGCCGGGACCAACGGACGCCCGCGCGGATCGTACACGTCTACGGAAATGGTTGTCGTCTCCAGCGGCTCAAACGACGACGTCAACACCCGCGCCCGGATGGGGACTGTCTGTCCGACGCCGTAATCCTGCCCGTCCAGAATAACCATGGCCCGCTGCAACCCCCGCTTCGACCGGCCTTCCGACGCCATGCGGGTCAGATTGATCCAGAACCGTTCGGTATATTCCTCGTCGAGTGATCGCAGCCGCCAGATCTCCGGACTGCCCAGATAAACCGTGATCCCCTGCCCATACCGTTGTGAGGCGAGGAGCGCCGGTGCCCCGGCATCGGTGCGGGACAGCGGATCGCCGAACCGCGCGTAGACCGTCGCACCGCTCTTCTCTCCATTGGTCGGATAGGACCGATAGACGCCGGGGAACTGCTCCCATGCCAACCGCGACGCTTCGGCATCCTCAGCGATTCGCAGAAAGGCCGCCGCCTCGCCTTCCGGAGTGAACTCGACCGGGAATGGCTGATTCCATCGGTCCTTGCGATCGAACTGCGGCCGCACCGGCTCCAGCACGACCGGATACAGCCTGTGAATCGTCTCAAATTCCCCGTCCGCCGACGCCAACTGAGGCGTGTAGATGTCGCCCGCCACCAGCACCAGCCCGCCCCCTTCGTTGGCGATCCACTCCGCGAGCCATTCCCGTTGCTCTGCGGGAATTCGCAACCAGTCGATGTCGAACGCGATCAGCACGTCGTAGGCGAACAACTCTTCGCGGGACTCAGGAAACTTAAACAGCAGCTCGTGCGCATCCTGACTGATCCCCGGCGTTCCCGATTGCAACCAGACGTCGACTTCCATCGATTGATGCCGATGCAGCACGTTCTTGGCAAAACGGTAATCCCGCATCGGCCCCCCCGCGATGATGAGCACCTTCATCGGCCGGTCGAAAACATTCACTGTCCGCGATACGACGTTGTCATCGTCGCGGCTCTCGAAGAACCCTGCCGGCGGACGGACACGGACACTGTATTCAATCTCCGTCGGCGCAGCGGGCGTCTGCGAAAACGTGACTTCGAGCGGCGTACCGTCGTCCCCCAGCGTTACGTCTTGAGACTCCACGACCACAGGCTCGCCCGTGTCCGGGTCGCGGCGGAGCAGTTCCACGGACAACGACAAACCACTGCGGTTCTGTGCCGCCAGCCAGTTATGGAGTCCGGTCGATTGCAGCAGTGCGGTGATTTCAAAGGCGTCGCCCAGTTGCACGTCGGTGGGGACGATCAGCCGCGCGAGTTGGAGGTTCACGGGAGGTTTCGTGCCACCGACACCGATCGCAAACAAGGGGACGCCGTCCCGCTGAGCCCGACGATTGGCCGCCCGCACGTCGCGACCGACGTTATTGGCACCGTCCGAGACGACCACCACGCTGGCCAGCGTTTGCGAACGGCTTTCCGCGAGCAGCTTGTCGACCGAATCCCCCAACCGCGTGGCGAGACCGGTCGGCTCCAGCAGCGCATCCCAGTCGGGCGAGGGCCCGCGCGCAGACGCCTCCTGTGATGAGACTTCCGGTGATGGGTCACTCGACGACCGGCCGTCCGGTGATTGGACACCCGGCACCCCGGTTTTTTCGCTGTCCGCCGGATCCTTCTTCGGGAGTCGCAACAGACCGGTGAGCAAATCGCTGTCAAAGGTCGCCACATCGACGACGTGCTGCTCCCGCAAACGGTCGATGAGCGGCGATTCGGCCAGCAGCCGCTTGACCGCCTCCCAGCGCGGCTCCTGCGGTCGCGCCGAGACTGACCCGGCAAAGTCCGCTTCGGCAGGATCGGAAGCCGGTTGCTGCATGGACGTCGACGTGTCAACCAGCAGCACGACCTGCGAAGCCCGAAACGATTCCTTCTGGGTCCGTTGATGCGGGTTGAGGGCGATGACCAGCAGCCCCGCCAGCGCGGCGACGCGAAGAAACAGCAGCCAGGCCCGCTGAATTGCACGCAGACGAGACGCATCTCGCCACAATAGCCATACGACCAGCACCAGCGTTACCGCGAAACCGGCGAACAGCAGCCCTTCCGGGATCGTCTCCGGCGGAAAGTCGACTTCGATGACACTCGTCGTCGAAACGTCGCCCGCCGTCGACGCAGCACCAGTGATCCCGTTCGGCAGCATGGTGAGTGAGTTGATTGGTTGATGAGTTGATCGGTTGATGAGTTGATCGGGCGGCGTTTCCTGACTAGTCAACCGATCAACTAACCATGAAATCCGAGTCGGTAGGCGAGCGATTGTTCGCCGACAAACAGGAACAACAGGCCGGCGAGCAACCACCAGCGGACATCCTGGCCCGGCGGGTCGTTACGAATCCAATCGAGGGCCTCCCCATCCTGAATGGCGAGGCTCACACCTTCTCCCGACAGTTGACGCAACGAGCCCTCATCCGCGATCGACAGCCGGCTTTCCTCGACCGGGACATTATAGGCCATCCACGTCTCTTCGGCTTGCTGCTGATGGTCGTGACGCCGGACGACGTACACGCCCGGATCGTCGGTCTCCCGGAACGTTGCGACCCAAGTGTCGAGGTCACCGGCCGATCGGCCGGGTGAGATTTCATCAACATTGGCCGCCGCCTCCGGCGCGGCCGCCTTGATGGTGACGACCTCACCGTCCGGCGTGACGATCTCGACGTCCTCCTGATAGATAGTGCGGTCAAGCCGTTCGACAATCGGCTCGCCGACAGTTCGCCGCGGTTGCGAGCGGTCGCGACGGGCGATGTACTTCTGCAGCTCCAACTGCATGACGGCATAGCTCGGAGCCGCCGGCCCGCCGGCCCAGTTGTTCCAGACGTTGCCGTCCGGTCCGACTGCCGGACCGGCCGTCGTCAGAAACGTTACCACACGGCCGTCTCCGTAAGAGTGTTCGAGAATGAGCGGGTCGCGGTTCCGCAACCGGGCAATCACCTTGATTTGAGGAAACGCATCGGCTGAGAAAACCGCGTCCGGAGTCTCAACCGGATCGTAGTGATTGACCCTCACCACATCGATGAACGGATTGTCCTGGCCACTCAGGATGCGGAAGATCGGGTGCTCCTCAACGACTACATCCGGGCCGGTGACTGTCTGCGGATGCTCCAGCGCACGGGGTGACGTCGACAGCGGGACGGGGAACAAGCCCTCCCCGTCTGCGTACAACTTCTCGTTATAGAATGCCGGCCGCACGGCATCGCCGACGTACCACACCAGTCCCCCGCCAGCGGCGACGTAGTCCTGGACTGCCTTCAAGGCATCCGGGGGCAACTCGGCCACGTTCACCAGATAGATCGATTGAAAGGCGGTGAGATCCCGTCGCCGCATCCCGTCCACGTTGTCCACCAGCGGCGCGTAACCGGTGACGGAACGATCGGCTGCGAGCGCATCGGCGATAAACAGCCCCTCATCGCCGCCGGGCGTGCCGTCGACGATCAGCACTTCGTTCTCTGCGGGGACGTCGATCGCGAGGTGCCGCAAGTTGTCGGCTTCCAAGGGGTCCGCCTCCAGCGAGACTTCGACCCGGTGCTTCCCCGCTTCGGCAAAGGTGGCACCAAACGTTCGCTGGACGCTTTCCCCGGCCGGGATCGACTCGAAGACGTGATTTACGGGAAGTCGCTCGCCGTCCGCTGTCACCGACAGCCGCACGTCCTCCCTCTCGCGGCTGCCGAAGTTCTGGACGGTTGCCGTCAGTTCCACGGGGATGCCCGCCGCGGCCACTTCAACGGCTCCGGTCAGTTGGGTAACGGCCAGATTCTCGTGAGCATCACGAATCGCCCGGACAAAACTGAGACTCACGTCCGCTTCCGCCAGGTCTGCCAGCGCGGCGCGGACCGATTGGCTGCCGGCCCAGTCCGAACTTCGGAAGTCTGAGAGAACATGCAGATACCGGGCCGCGGACGGGTCGTCCGCCAGTCGCTGCCGCGCAGCCTCCAGCCCGGCGACAAGGTCGACACGCTGGTGCGTACACGGGAGAGCGTCGAGTTTGGCGGCCAATTCCTCGACGAACGGTTCGTCGATGGTCCGTTCGCCCAGGTTCGAGTAGGTGCTATCCGGCTGCGACATCAACAGCAGCGTCAGCCGCTGTGTGCCCGGACGGCGGGCCCCCTCGGACACAAGCTTGCGGATGACACTTTTCGCACGCTCGAAGGCGGTCTCTTCTCCCATGCGGTCCTGCATCGAGCCGCTGTCGTCCAGCAGCACCACATGATGCGACTTGGCCCCCTGAAAGAGCGACAACTGGCTCGGGTCGAGAATCAAACGGGCGATCAAAAAAGCGATCAACAGCACGATCAGCACGCGGAACAGCAGCAGCAGCAGTTGTTCGAACAGAATCCGCCGACGGCTCCGTTGGTCGCTCGCCAACAAGAACTCCATCGCGGCAAATCGCACGCGGCGATACCGCAGCCGGTTGATCAGATGGATGATGATCGGTGCCGCGACCAGCGCCACACCCGGCCAGAAAAAGGCCGGGTTCAGAAAATGCTGCGCGATCCACGGCGAAAAAAGATTCATAAGAGGCCGAGTAAGAACCACCGTTGGCAAACTGCGAGGATCCCGTTGGCAAACGTGCGAGGATTCGGAATCAAGTGGATGCGGCTGTCGAAGCGGGCTGCGCCACGAGCGCGGCGACGAACCCCACGAGGTCGCCCTGCTCCCGGGCGACTTCCTGCAGCCGGCCGAGGCGTCCGGCTTGAGCGCAGAGTTCGGCGAACGAAAACCCGGCGTCCGGACCCAGGCCGGTGAGGCACGCCGCGGCGACGTCGACCGCCTCGTCGAGCCGCTTGGCGCGCATCAGCAGGTCGACCAGCACGTACGCCAGCATGGGCTTGTCCTGTTCGTCCGGTTCATTGGCAAGTTTCTCACGAAAATACTCCAGTCCGCTGTCCGCGTCGTCCTCGAGCACCACGCGGAAAAACTGCCGGTGGGCGGGATAGAAGTCTTCAAACGGCGGCTCGCCGGGGTATTGCAGCGGTGCGTCGAGGCGGGTCCCGTACTCACAAAGCTGGACCGCCATCCCGAGTTCCTCCGCCGCCGGCTCGATCGACCGGGCAAAGCGAACGACCGAACTCAAGTGGGAGACATCAATATGATAGTTCCCCCCCTCAAGCAGCCAGTCGCGGCCGCGCAACAGGTCGTGCAACGAAGCGTTCGGCTCGATCGTCGGAATCCGCTCCTGAACCTGCCGCCGGACGTTTTCAGTCAAATCCTCGTACAGTTGCCGGACCATGACCTTGACACAGTCCTGCCGCTCTTCGGCGGACAGGTTGCCCATTGCCTGGTCGAGCGACGTGATCGTGCTGCAAATCCCGTGAGACCGGAGCATCATCTGCACCCCCTTGACGGGGTTCACTCGCTCAAATAGAGCGATCTGCATGACCTGCTCCTGTTGTTCATCGAAATCGCCCGTTACCTGGATCGCTTCGATCGCCTCTGCGACCTTTTCCGGCTCACGAATCACCTGGAGATACATCCATGCCGAGGGGATATCGCCGTCGGCCAGAAACGCTTCCCCCGCCTCCCGGGCGGCGGACACATAGGTTTCCTCGATCTCCGCCCGATGCTCCTGCGGGACATCATCGAACGACGTGGGCCGCGCCAGCGGCAGTCCCAGCGAGTGCTTCTTCTGGATCAACCTGGCGTCGAACAGCTTGTGGAACGCCTTCTGTTCCCGCAGCGTTTCCACAAGCCGGTCGAAGACCGCGGTGGCACCGCCTTTTGTCGCGAGTTCCTCGAAGTCAGCAAATTCCTGATCGGACATAAGAAACCATTCGTGTCGAGATGTGTGCCGTTTTACCGATGGGCGATTGCGCGTGTCCGAAAACTGCGATCGTTTAAGAAGTGGGAACGGGTCCGCTCCCTCACCTCGTGACGTGCGCCGCTTGCCAATGAACTCGCAGACGGAATCCGGACAGTCGGCTCGCATCCGGCGATGCGTCGGTCCCGGTGCCTTGTCGAGCTTTGATCCGGGTGTGGGAGTTCAAGCTTTGGCTTGTTTTCGCAGCCGAAAGGCCGAACTCCAACCCCAAGTCTCAAGTTTGGCAGAGCACGCGCCGTCAATGACAACCGCACGTTCCGCAGCCTCCTCCTGCTGACGAGTCCGGGACGGTCACCAGTCCGTCGGCTGTCACCGGTTGAACCTCAATGCTTCCCAAACCGGAAGCAGCCGCCTGAAGGGCCAACTTCGTACAGTCCGGCCCTCGATGGTTAAGGACGTAAAGGATCAGCTTCGTTCGGTCGGCCGTCCACTCCAGGTCGATGAGTTCCAGCTCCAGTTCCCATTGTTCGATCCGTTCGCGCCATTTGTCAAATGCCGCACGTGCCTCTGTGCGAAGCTGCTGTTCGGTCTCCAGGTCCGCGGGGGCGGCCCGACGAATGACACGCGGCAGCCCCTCGGCAGCGTCCGCTGGCTCATCTTCCCCGCCGGTCGGTTGTGCGAACAACGGCTTTGCGTTGGTCGTTCGGAATTCGCTCAACACGGTCCCCAACAGCCGGCCGCGATGGGCCTCGACAACCACCCGGTCCCCGCGCACAACCCCGATCGCCTCTTCCACTGCGAAGCGGGAGACTTCCGGAATCATGCCGTACCGGACAAGGACCACCGATGCCATCTGCGCCGTCCTTCAAGAAACGTCCACGTTGAAATCTGTCGCACCCCGAAAGTCCGTGGTGTCTCAGTTTCAATCGCGTGTGCCCTCATCGTCTGCGTCCCGGCCATCGTAGTGTACCCGTGGGCAGAGACACAATCTGGAGGCCCGAATGGCGAGGCAATCGCATCCGGGGGCCGTTGCTGGGCGGTGGACGCTGGGGACAGCCGTCATTTCGTGGGACTGCGCCGCTGCGGAATTCCCGGAGTTGCCTGCCCCACGATTTCGTGCCGGACCTCGACTTCTCTGAGGACGCACCCTCGCAGCAAGAGCGGATTGCGTCCTCCATCGATGGTGTCGTCAGATAAAGTGCAGGACCACCCCAGATGACGATCTGCACTGCAGTGCCGTCCCCCGCACCACACCGCGCTACCGCACCGTAAAGTCCGGGCCGACATTGGCGGGTTGGCTCAATCGATGAATCGGTGCCGAATCCCATTCGTTGCTTTGGCGACCGTCTTGCGTCCCTGCCGGCGGAGTGTCGGGGACCTGCGGAAGTGCCGGCGCGGCGGATTCGCCGCCGCCATCCTCGTCGCCGCCATCCTCGTCGCCGCCAGCCTCGCCGACTCCGTCAGCCGCTGAACCGTCCCGGGCCGGCTGCGGCCTGCCGGGCTCAAGAATCGCCGGACCGGCTTCGACGGGTTCGTTGCCGTCGACGGGAACAGGCTGCGGTTCGAGAACAGGCTGCGGTTCCGGCAGCGTCGCCAGTTGGCAGCCGACCACTCGCTCCAGGGAAGCTAAGGTCTGATTAAGATCGGCCTCGAACCGTATCAGTTGCAGGTGGAAGTTCAACAGGTCCGTCCAGTTGTCAAGAATCTGCTGAAAGTCCACTTTGTTGACGCGGTAGTCGGCCGTCGAGACGCGCAGCGTTTGTTCCGCCAAAGGGATAATCCTGCCATCAAACAGCTCGATTTGCTGCCCGAGTGCATCGGCGCGGACGATCAGACGGCGGATCAATCGGAATGTGTCGTCCCGTGATGCGTCATAACGACGTGCGGATTCGAGGATTCGGTTCTCTGCTTCTCGCACGCCGGCATCGAGTTTGTCGCGCCAGATCGGCAGAGTGACCCCCAGCAACAACGCGACGTTGTCGTTGCTGTTGGTGACCGGCGAGATGGCCGAATCGGCGGTGATCGCCTGCCAGCCCAGCCCGACGTTGAAGTCCGGGTAGTAGTTGAGCCGGGCCAGTTCCTGCGTCCGTTCGGCCCGGATGATGGCGTGCAGACGTTCCTGCAGCTCCGGGCGACAGCGAATCGCCTCTTCGTAAAGCGCGTCGATCTGCTCGGGGACCGGCGGGATCTCGATGTCGGACACGGCCTGCAGATTCGCATTGGGGGAGGTATGCAAGATCTTGGCCAGATCCGCCTGAGACAGTCCCAGCTCCCGCCGCAGTGCAATGAGGATGTCTTCCAGTTGTTCGAGTTCGACCTCAGCCCGCAATACATCCTGCTGACTGGTGGTTCCCGTGCGATAGCGTGCGTCGGCGAACTTCAGCAACTGTTCGAGCAGAATCTGATCGCTTTTGATAATCTCGATCGCTTCCTGATTGTATGCCAGGTCGTAGTAGGCCAATTTGACGTCTTCGATGATTTTGAGTTGCGATTGGGCAAGTCGCGTTAAGGCGATTTTCGCGTCCTGCTCGGCGACCTCGCCGCGCACGCGGAGTTTGCTCAACCAGGGCAGCCTCTGCGACAATGTCAGTGTGTTGGGGCCGCGACCGGCCGCGGTTTGTACGCTGTAGGTGTCAAACGGCTGAAATGCGTCGGTCACGATCGGGTCGTCGAGTGCCGTGACCTGCGGAATCACGTTCGCCTGCGCGGTCACCGCCCGCTGGGCAGCCAGGATCTCCGGATTGCGCTCCAGGGCGATCTGCACGAAGAAGTCGACTTCATGCGGAACATCAAGATGCGGCTCCGCCGGGAGGGTCGCCGGTTGCCCGGTCTCCATGCGTGCGGACGCAAGCTGGACGTGGTGTGTCGTGACGGCGGCCTGAGGTTGCGGAGCCAGCGGCGACGCACAACCTGCGATCAAAGAGACTGCGATCAAAGAGACGTTGATCAACCCGACAGTCAGAGATTTTCGAATAGGCATCGGCGACAGGCTCCCACGGCGATACGACAACTCGTGAAATGCTCTCGGTGTGCATTGCGTATCGGAGAAATCGGCGATGACGGGCACCACGCTTAACCGTATTGTGCGTCTCCGGACGGTGAGACCGATGTTGCCGCCGTCACAATCAGTACAAGCCGGACATGAGGAACGAATCCGCTCATGGGGGGGCAATTCCGGGCGGAATCGCTCGCCGGGACGACAAGAGTCAGAGGAGCCGGTTTGACGTGGGAAGGCGGAATCGAGCAGGACGTCGATTGCTCGCTCGGACGACCGAAGCGACCGTGGCACGCTGGTGTCCGTGCCGCGCAAACCGAGCGCCAAGCAGTCGCTGGGGGACGACGAACGTGAACCACCCACATCGGTGATTTCACGCTCAGCTCACCCCTGTTTTGCAAACAGCGCGTCCTTCACGCCCAGGTGCAGCTTGATCTCTTTCACCCAGCAGTAGAGAGTTGGGACCACCAGCATGGTCATGATTTCGATGGTCATGCCGCCGAAGCTGGGGATGGCCATCGGCACCATGATGTCCGAACCGCGGCCGGTGGAGGTGAGCACCGGGATGAGCGCGAGGATAGTGGTCGCAGTGGTCATCAGACAGGGACGGACACGACGTTGGCCCCCCTCGACCGTGGCCTTGCGGGCGTCTTCAATCGTATCGATCTGTTTCGTGCGGAAGCACTGATCCAGATAGGTGGTGATGACGACGCCGTCATCGCTGGCAATGCCGAACAACGCCAGGAAACCCACCCAGATGGCAACGCTCAGGTTGATCGGGTGAACCTGAAACAGAGTCCGCATGCTCATGCCGAAAACTGAGAAGTTGAGGAACCAGTCCTGGCCGTACAACCAGATCATCAGGAAACCGCCGGACCAGGCGACGATGATCCCGCTGAACACCAATGAGGTGGTGATGGGGTCCTTAAACTGGAAATACAGGATCATGAAAATGATGAACAGCGCGAGCGGCAGCACCACCATCAACGTCTTCTGTGAACGGACCTGGTTTTCGTAGTTGCCCGCGAACGAGTAGCTGACTCCGGGAGGCAGGATGAATTCTCCGCTGTCCAGCTTTTGCTGCAGATAGCGCTGGCATTCTTCAACGACATCGACTTCGGCGTTGCCCGGTTTCATGTCGAACAGCACGTAGCTGGTCAGATACGTGTCTTCACTCTTGACGACCTGCGGGCCACGCAGGTATTCGATGCGGGCCACCTGCTCAAGCGGAATCTGCGAGCCGTCCTTGGCGGGGACGAGGATCCTCCCCAACGTTTCGATCTCATTGCGGAGTTCGCGCAGATAGCGCACGCGGACAGGGAATCGCTCGCGGCCCTCGACCGTTGTGGTCACCCGTCGTCCGCCGATGGCCACTTCGACGACGTCCTGAACGTCCCGAATGGTGAGGCCGTAGCGGGCGATCTGGTTGCGGTCGAAATCGATCTCGATGTACGGTTTGCCGACGACACGATCCGCGATGACCGCTGCTTTCTCGACGCTGGGAATCTCTTTCAGGAACCGCTCGACGTCCAGGCCGATCCGTTCGATCGTATCCAGATCGGGGCCCTTGACTTTGACGCCCATCGGAGCCCGCATGCCGCTTGACAGCATGACAATTCGCGCGGCGATCGGCTGCAGCCGCGGTGCCGACGTCGTGCCGGGCACCTGGGCCGCGTCGACAATCTCCTGCCAGATGTCGTCTGGTGTGCGAATGTGGTCCCGCCACTGCCGAAACGGTCGCCCGTCGTCATCCCGGATGAGTTCGCCATCATCCGAACGGGCGAACTCTTGGGCCTGTTCGTCATAGCGGAACGTAACCCGATGTCCCTCCTTGTTGGTGATGTATTCGGGACGGTAGTTGACGATCGTTTCGATCATCGAGACGGGAGCCGGATCGAGGGGACTTTCCACACGGCCGATTTTTCCCACGGCCGATTCGACTTCGGGAATGGCTGTAATCGCTCGGTCCTGCAATGCCAGCACGTCCATCGCCTCGCCGATCGAGGCGTGCGGCATGGTGGTGGGCATATACAGATACGACCCTTCGTCCAGCGGCGGCATGAATTCTTTGCCCAGGCCCGGCAGTGCGTGTGTCATTTTCGACCAGACGGCCGAGGTGCGAATCGTGGCCGGATCAACGCCGGCTTTGGCTGCGGCCCAGGGCACAAACGCAAACACGCGGTCGAAGCCCAACCAGACACTGCCCCCCAGAAAGATGATCACCAGCGGAAGCGACAGGAACAGCAACTTGTTCTCGAGGCACCAGGTCAACAAAGGAACGTAGAGCACGCGCTGGAAGAGCTGGAAAAACATCATCAGTCCGCCGATCAACCCCCCCACAAACACCAGATTCCTGAGGAGTCCTTGTTCGGGTCCCAACGGCGACCAGTGATCGGTCAGCAGGATTCCCACCAATAGGACGGCGACCGCATTGGCGATCCAGGGTGCGTATTCGCGGAGCCGGCACGGCAATGAATCGCCCGCCAGATGATAGATTCCCAACACAACGAGAATGGCCCCCGCCCACCAGGCGAGCCAGAAGCCGGCCACCACGCCCACCAGGACCAGCAGACCAAGCAGCCCCTGCTTAAGCCGCCGGGAGTTGAGCTTCCCCGCGAACAGAATGTGAGCCACAGGCGGGATGATGGTCAGCGCCACAATCACCGACGCAATCAGCGCGAAGGTTTTCGTGAACGCCAACGGTTTGAACAATTTGCCTTCGGCAGCTGTCATCGTGAAGACTGGCAGGAAACTCACGACTGTCGTTGAGACGGCCGTTAACACGGCGCTGGCGACTTCACTAGTGGCCCTGAAAATCACGTGCAGACGGTCCTCCTCCGGATTCGCCTCATCCAGATGCCGCAGAATATTTTCGCACAGAATGATCCCCATATCGACCATGGTGCCAATGGCGATCGCGATGCCGGACAGCGCCACGATGTTGGCATCCACATGGAACACCTTCATCCCGATAAAGCACATCAGCACCGCCAGCGGTAGCAGGATACTGATGATGATCGAACTCCGCAGGTGCATCACCGAAACGATCACCACGATAATCGTGACGAGAATCTCCTCGACGAGCGATGTGTTCAGCGTGCCCAGCGTTTCGTAGATCAAGCCGGTCCGGTCATAAAACGGGACGACGGTGACATGGCTGGTGGTCACCCAGTTCGGCCATTGCTCGCGTGGGATCGACCGCAGCCACTTGACCCAAGCCTCGTGGTTCAGATCCACGCTCGCAAAAGCCTCGAACCCCTGCTTCTGGGCAAAGGCAATCAATTCCTCACGCGTGACTTTCCGGTAGTCGACCACCGCCTTGGTCGGCAGGCCGGGGGCCGTCTCCGCGATCATGCTCTTGACGTTCTTGATGGCTTCCAGCGGATTGAATCCGTAGCGGACGACGACGACGCCGCCGCAAGCCTCCGCGCCGCCTTTATCCAGCGCCCCACGCCTCAGCGCCGGACCCAGTGACACTTTCCCGATGTCCTTGACGTAGATCGGGACGTTGTCGTTGACCGTGACGACGCTGTTTTCGATATCGCTGACCTGTTCGATGAATCCCAGGCCTCGAATGAAGTACTCGACCTTGTTGACTTCGATACTGCGCGCACCGACATCGATGTTCGAGTTCTTAACGGCCATAAAGACATCGTCCAGTTCCACGCGTGCCGCCCGCATGGCGTCCGGATCGACGTCAATCTGGTACTCCTGCACGAACCCGCCCACGGATGCGACTTCGCTGATGCCTTCGGCGGACAGCAGCGAATAGCGAACGTACCAGTCCTGCACGGTCCGCAATTCGTGCAGATCCCAGCCGCCGACCGGGTTCCCGTCCGGGTCGAGTCCTTCCAGCGTGTACCAGAAGATTTGCCCCAGAGGCGTGGAGTCCGGGCCCAGCACGGGTTGCACGCCCTCGGGCAACGTCCCCGCGGGGAGGCTATTGAGCTTTTCCAGAACCCTCGTCCGCGACCAATAAAACTCGATGTCGTCGTTGAAGATCACGTAGATCGACGAGAAGCCGAAAAACGAGTAGCTTCTGATCGTCTTGACCCCGGGGACTCCCAGCAGCGACACCGTCAACGGGTAACTGATCTGGTCCTCGACATCCTGAGGCGAGCGTCCCATCCATTCCGTGAAGACGATCTGCTGATTCTCGCCGATGTCGGGAATCGCGTCGGTGGGGACCGGGCTGCGCGGCAAATCGCCGATGCTCCAGTCGAACGGCGCCACCAGCACGCCCCAGCCGACCACAACGGCCACCATCATCACGACGACGAGCTTGTTCGTGAGGCAGAAGTAAACCACCTTGTCCAGCAGCCCCATGTCCCGCGGGTTCAATGCTGGCTCTGCCGGGGCTTCGCTCTTCGGTGTCTCGGTTTCCTGCGCCATCGGCTGGTGTGGTCCTCATGGATGTTTTTCGGCGAATCAGTCGGAGCAACATCTTCAGCGTTCGTCGTCTCGCCGACCGCTCCGGGTGCCCTCAAGGGGAACCATCACCGCATGTTCAATGCTGATGCTCTGCGTGATCACCTTCCGTCTCCGCAGCCTCTTCGCCCGCGATTAATTCATTGCGGTCGGCACATTTGAGCATCGTCGTGCCGAAGTACGGGTTCCGGGTCTGATCGTCGTTCTGCAACCAGTTCGCGCCTTGATTATTGAACGCCATCGGGCAATGCAGCAGGTAGACGTTCTGCCTGGCCCCGAATCCGAATTGCAACGCCAACACCTGCATCTCGCCTGAGAGCGGGGCATACTGTTCGCGCATCGCCTTGAGGTCATTCGCCTTGGCCACCGCCTCGCCGATCTTTTTCAGATTGGACACCTCCTTCATCCAGGCCACGTGGGCCTGGCCGTCGGTGAGGAGTTTCATGTCGACCTGAGCCAACACCTTGCCCAGCTGATCAACCGAGGCCTGCGCCTGCTTAAAATCATCGCCCGCCAGCGCATCCCCGGCCAAGAGATACGATTTCCACAAGCCGGCGAGCTGTTTTTGGAATTCTGTCGGAACGTCGAATTGCTGCGGCAAGGGATCGCCTTGCGAAAGGCCAAACTGCTTGTCGAGCCGGGCGATGTTGCCTTGCAGGCTCTGCACGACTCGCTGCGCGTCGATGAGTTCAATTACTTCGCTGCCCTCGTAGGCATCGTTCTCCAGCAACATGCCCAGTTCCCGCCAGGTCATCTTGGCGTGTCCGCTCAGCGTGTTCGCATCAATGCCGGCCAGGAGTTCCTGTAACTTCGAGGACGCTTCGCGCACCTGTGGCAGATCCCTGCCTTTGGCCGCCGCGGCCACCTCCTGGCTCGCGGCGGTGAGTTGGTGCAATTGTTGACGGACTTTCACCGGCAGGTCCATCCCACCCGCGTCCGGCCCTGCTGTTGGTTTGGCGCCGCCCTCACCGCCATGGTGGTGCCCCCCTCCTCCTCCTCCGCCTCCACCGGGGGTCATCATGCTCGGCTTGGCTTGAAGCTGGATTTCGCTGTCGATCTTGAAGTTGCCGCGCGTGACCACCATCTCGCCTTCCTGCAGGCCATTCGCCACGAGGTAGTAGTCGCCGGCACGCGGCCCGAGCACGATTTCACGGCCTTCGAACGTCGGCTCATCCGGTGCTGCAAAACGCTCACGCACTTCTTCCATCGTCTCGGTGACCTTGTTGAAGATCTCCTGAGCCTCTTCGGCCTTTTTGATCTCGACACCCTGCTTCGCGAGCGTTGCCAGCTTCGCGGCCAGTGCCTTCCACATCTGCCGGGGGTGCTCGGTTCTCAATACCGGATTCGGCTGCGAGACGATTTGGAGGAACTCGCCAAACGCCGAGCGGAGGTGCTCCACGTTGTTGTGCTCCAGCGCTGCGGCAACCCCTTTGTACGAGGCTTCCAGTTCGGAAGGCTTGGAGGGCATCTCCACGTACACAATCGCCCGCGTTCCGGTTACCAACGCCGCCGAGACGGGAATCACCAGCGGGGCTGTGGCATCTGCGCCGATGGGGTTCACAAAATTCAACGTCTCGGCCCGCACGAGGGGCATGCCGCAAATGTCGCAGATGCCGGGATCATCCTTCACGATCTCCGGGTGCATGGGGCTGATCCATTTGCCGGCGAGGTCCCCGTCCATCACACGCCCGCCGGAGGCGACCTTCGCATGAGCGATGGCGCGGACAAACATCTCGGGTTTCAGCTTGCCCTCCGGATTGGGCACGTTCACGCGGACTTTGACGGTCCGCGTCTTCTCGTTCAGGATCGGATCGATGAACGCGATGCGACCGGTAAACGTTTCGCCGGGATACGCTTCGGTTGTGAACTCGACCCGTTGCCCGTACCACAGCCAGCCCAGGTCCGATTCGTAGGCGTCCATCATGACCCACACCTTGGTCAGGTCGGCGACGGTATAGACGCGGTCGCCGGTCTTGACCCGATCCCCTTCCTGTCGCAGCTTTTCGATAACGATGCCGCTCATCGGTGAGTAAATCGTCATGTGATCGGACGGCTTGGAGAGCTTTTCAACGGCCGCGATCTGCTCGGGCCCCATGCCCCACAGCCGAAGTTTTTCGCGAGCGGATGACAGCAGGTCGATCCCGCCCGTGTTGAAAAACGCGTTACTCCCCTTGTTTCCCTTGTTCGTCTGTTCGCGATCCGCCCTCAGCGCTTCGATCAATTCCTGCTGTGCGGCGTACAACTCTTCGCTATAGATAAAGACCATGTGATCGCCGGTTTTGACTTCCACTCCCGTGTAGTCCACGTACAGGCGATCCAGTCGGCCCGAGACCCAGGCAGTGATGTACTTCAATCGAGTCTCGTCATAGTCGACCTTACCGACCATCCGCACTTCCGCTTCGACGTAACGCCGCTCCACCGGCGCGGATTGAACTCGCATCAGCGCACGCGCGGCCGGACTGACGCTGAGTTGCCGCAAGCCCTTCATTTGCCCATTGCCGCTCTTGACCGGAATCAGATCCATTCCACAAATCGGGCACTGCCCCGGCCCGTTCTTGCGAATCTGCGGATGCATGGAGCAGGTCCACACCTGCGCTTCGGCCTCTTCCGCGTGGTCGTGCCCCAAGTCTGCGGCTGAAGCCTCCGGTTTGGATGCTCCCCAGAGGCCGTTGGCGACGAACCCGAGAGCGAACACCACCGCCAACTCCGCCAGGAGCACGAGAACGCTCGATGGCTTCAGCAGACGCATCACCAGAGTTGGACGCTTTTGCGACATGAAACACACTCCGACCGGACTGAGCCGGGATTGAATTGAGGCGATCGCCGAATGAACGATACACAGAAAGCACGTCGCGTGCCATTGGCCACTTCGTAGCGCAGAGGCGCTCTTCAAGCATGTTGCAAAGCGGCCAGCGATGAGACGGCTACAGCAGCAGTCGGCCAACAAGGGCGCAAGCGGCCCCTCCGGGCCCAACACGACCGGTCATCGCCTTGCTCGCGAGACCTGCCGAAATCCCGGATCGGAGGGCGTCGTCTGAGGCGGTTGTCGCGTTGTCAAGATTTCCCTGCCGGACGTCGTCCGGGGTCGTCGTCGGAGCGAGGTCGAGCACGGCTGGCTGCACACTCCGTTCGCGGCACCGGCAGGGAAATGGCGACGGATCGTCGTTGGCCGGAGCCGGGAGATCCGTCGGCGTTTCGCAGAAGGGGCAGGCGGATGAACGCGCTCGGTCACCCGCCAATTGTGCGCTCTCCCTCCGCACGGCTTGGCCGTGACAACCTCCGCAGCAAGGCTGAAGACTGCCGGAGAAGAGAATCAGGATGCTAAGCAATCGTTGGAGCACAGCCGTGAATTGACAATCTTGATCTGGGGGATTTCGCCCGGTCATGCGACAAGGAGCACGACAGGTCGTCCCGGCATGAGCCGGGCCGACCTCAATGAATCATACGCCAAGCCGTGCGAGAAAATCAAAAGGTTTCTCTGGTCGCAGGAATGATTCCATCCAATTGTCGACTTGCGGATGGGTCGCTTGAAGGCGCTCATTGAAGAGGGAAACAGGAGCGTTTTCGCCCCCAGGGAGCGTAGCCGCACACGGATCGGGTATCCTCGCCAAAACACCCACTTGCTCTGGTCCCGACGCCCGCTTTCGGATAAAAGTCTTCGGCTTCGCAGGATGACGACGACTTTCCCGCGTTTGCTCCCGATCCCGCTTTTTTGTCTGATCGCACGCCGCATGTCAGTCCGATCAAAGACGTCAGAGGATTCATTCGCCGAGGTTGAGATGTACCGGTCGACAACAACACGATGGATTGCGACTCCGCTGCTGGCAGCGGCGATCGTTGCGCAGTCTTTCGCGGGGGTCGATTCCGCTTCGTGCCAATGTGCTGGCTCGGAACCCGGCGTGGGTGCGGCCACCTGCGGTTGTTGCTGCTCCCAAGGAGCTCGCGAACAAGGCTCCTGCTGCTGCTCAAAGCCAGGGACCCGGAGTGCGAGCCCCGGACCCTCCTCTGCCGAAGCCCAGGCAACTTCAGCAAGCTGTTGCCCGGCGAAAACGTCGGCGCGTCCGTACCGCTGCGGTTGCAACCATCGCCCACCGGAGCCAGTCGCTCCGGTGAACACCGGTCGGGTCGACGTGAACCGGATCCAACTGCTTCTCAGTTGGTTCGATGTGAGCTTTGAGCGGACCTCGATTCCCCGCTTAGGACCAGAGAGTCGCCATGCCTCCGTCGGGCATTCCGTGTCAAGCCCTTCGGTTCAAGTGCTCTGCTGCACCTGGCTGACCTAACCTCGCCTCTGCGAGGAGCGTGCGCGCGTCGGTTCAGGTTGAGGCACCCCTTGCCTCTGTCCAAGGCTCGCTCCGCGCACCGTCTCTGAGCGATCGCAACCTTCTCGCTTCCCGGTTGCCAAGCACCGTATGAGTCCGCAGCGTTGCTGGTGGTATCGCGATATCGCCAGCGACCGTGGAAATGACTCGGACATTCGGAAACCAATCGAGTTTCGATGTCTCTGCGCCCGCGTTTCGTCCGTCGGAGAAAGACATGTCGCAGCAATCATCAGAAAGACCGAACGAGCTCGCGCCCGAAGCATCGTCCGGCATTCCGTCGGGCACACCGGCGAACGAACCGGCCGGAGCAGGGGCCGGCCAAAATATCGTCGTCGACCGGCAACAAGCGCAGCTCAATTCGCGACGCTGGTGGGCCCAACTGTTCGTCCAGCCGCTGCTGCTGCTGGCGTGTGCCGCGATGGCGATCGCAGGGCTCGGCGTTGCACAGCGGCTGGGCTGGGTTTCCGCCGGTGGCAGTGGCGGCGGCGGTGGTGGCGATCATGCCGAAACCGCAGCGGCGGTCGACTACATCTGCCCCATGATGTGCACGCCGCCGCAACAGGAACCGGGACGTTGCCCGGTCTGTGCGATGGAGCTGGTGCCGGCGGCGGCGGGAGGATCCGGGGGCGATGAGCGGTCGATTCAGGTGGACCCGGCCAGTCGCCGCGTCGCCAACATCCACACGGTGCCCGTCAAGAGCGTGCCGGTGTATCGCACGATTCATTCAGTGGGAGAACTGGCCTACGACGAAAGCACGCTGCGGACGATCGCCGCCTGGACGGGAGGGCGGCTGGACCGGCTGTATGCCGACTACACCGGCGTCGTCGTCAACAAGGGCGATCATCTCGCCCTGGTCTATTCGCCGGAGCTGTACTCGGGACAAGTCGAGCTGCTGCTGGCGAAGGACGCACGCACTCAAGAAAGCGGCAACTCGCGACGACGGGCCCTGCTCTCCAGCGGCGACCTTTATGAAAGCGCCCGGGAGCGGCTCATCGAACTCGGCATGACCGAGGATCAGATTGCGGACATCGAGCGAGACGACAAGGCGAATAGCCGCATGCATCTGTGTGCTCCGATCAGTGGAACGGTCATCGAAAAATTCGCGGTCGAGGGCCAGTACGTCAAGGAAGGCGACCCGATCTACAAGCTCTCCGACCTGTCGACCGTGTGGTTGATGCTGGAGCTGTTTCCGGAGCAGGCAGCCACAATTCGCTATGGCCAGATGATCGAGGCGCAGGTGCAATCGTTCCCCGGCCGGTCATTTCCGGGCCGCGTGGCCTTCATCGACCCGCAGGTCGATCCCAAGACTCGCACGGTGGGCGTGCGCGTGGTCATTCCCAATCCGGACGGAATTCTGCGCGTTGGGGATTATGCGAAAGCGAACATTCGTGTCCCCATTACGGGGGTGAATGAGCAGATGGCTGAACTCTATGATCCGGAGCTGGCGGGCAAATGGATCAGTCCCAGGCATCCGCACATCGTGACGTCATCGCCGGGCCAATGTTCGCTGTGTGGCATCGATCTGGTGCCCGCGTCTCGGTTCGGGTTCTGCTCTCAGCCGCAGGCTGCGAACGAGGTACTGACCGTTCCCCGCAACGCTGTCCTCATGGCGGGCGAACACAGCGTTGTCTACGTCGAAACCGACCCGGGACGTTTTGAAATCCGCCGCGTGGTGCTCGGCCCGGGGATTGACGAAGAAATCGCCATCCTGCAGGGGCTGGCTGCCGGCGAACAGGTGGCAACCTCCGGCAACTTCCTGATCGACTCCCAGATGCAACTGGCCGGAAACCCGTCGCTGATCGATCCGACCCGCGCGGCTCCTCCCGGGGAGCTGCCCGAGGCCCTGTCGGCCGAGATGCTGGCGGAAATCGAGACGTTGCCCGCTGAGGACCAGGAGCCGGCCAAGGCGCAGCTCCTCTGCCCGATCACCGAGATGAAACTGGGATCGATGGGGCCGCCCATCAAAGTTGACGTCAACGGCCAGCCGGTCTTCCTTTGCTGTGAGGGCTGCCGCGAAAGCCTGTTGGACGATCCGGAAACCTATCTTGCCAAACTGGCGAAGCCCCGCCGTCCGGCAGCCGAGGATGAGGACGACCTGCAAATGGACCTGCCCCCGATGGGCGCGATGGAACTTCCCTCGATGGGCGAGTGGGAATTTGTCCCCTTCCCGATGGAGCCCGAAATAACCGCCGATGACGAAGCCGACATCACGGAGGCGTTGGCCCAACTCTCGGCGACCGATCGCCGCCTGGCCCTCCGGCAGCAAATCTGCCCGGTTGCCAACATGAAGCTCGGTTCGATGGGACCTCCCATCAAAGTCGACGTCAACGGCCGGCCCGTGTTCATCTGCTGCGAAGGGTGCCGCAAACAACTGTTGGCAGAGCCGGCGAAACATCTCGCCCGGTTGCCGAAGGAGGCCGTCCGATGATTTCCGCTGCCCTTGATTTCTGCATCCGCGAACGACTGCTCGTCATCATCGGCTCCATCGTGCTGGTGGCAGCCGGCTGGTACTCGGCGAACAAAGTTCCCGTCGATGCCATTCCCAATGTCGGCGAGAACCAGGTGATCGTGCTCACGGAGTGGCTGGGACGTTCCCCGAAGGACGTCGAAGACCAGATTACCTATCCGCTGTCGATCGCCCTGCAGGCGGTCCCCGGCTCCAAGAGCGTGCGCGGCAAGAGCATGTTCGGCTTCAGCTTCGTCCAGGTGACCTTTGACGACGATGTCGATTTCTATTGGGCTCGTTCCCGTGTCGTCGAACAACTGACGACGGTCGGCGGGGTCCTCCCCGATGAAGTCACACCGACTCTCGCCCCCGACGCCACGGCGCTCGGGCAGATTTACTACTACGTGCTGGTCCCCCCCGAGGGCATGGACCTGGCCGAGCTACGATCAAAGCAGGACTTCTTCATCAAATATGCGCTGCAGTCGGTCGACGGCGTCGCCGAAGTCGCCTCCATCGGCGGGTACGTGAAGCAGTATCAAATCGAAGTCGACCCCGATGTGCTGCGATATCACAACATCCCGCTGAACAAGGTTATCGCCGCGGTCAAGGCGTCGAACATCGACGTCGGGGCCAAAACCGTCGAATCGAGCGGGATGGAGTTCATCGTCCGCGGCCGCGGTTTCATCGGGTCCGGCAAGACCGAACAGGAAACGCTCGAACAAATCGAAGACACCGTCGTCGTCGTTCGCGATGGCGTGCCGATCACGGTTGCCGATGTCGCGCAGGTTCAAATCGGCCCGTCTTTTCGCCGCGGGGCGCTGGACTTCAACGGACGGGAAGCGGTCGGCGGAGTGGTCGTCATGCGATACGGCGAGAATCCCCGCGACGTCATCGAGCGCGTGAAGGCGAAAATCACCGCCCTCGAATCGGAGCTGGACGGCATCCGCATTCAGGGCATCTATGACCGCACACTGCTGATTGATGAGACCATCGCGACCCTGACGACGGCTCTTGGTGAGGAAATCCTGATCACGATTGCGGTCATGGTGTTGTTCCTGCTCCATGTGCGCGCGAGCATCATTATCGCCGTGACGTTGCCGATGGCCGTGTTGATGTCGTTCATCGCCATGAAAGTCATGGGTGTCGATGCCAACATCATGTCGCTCGCCGGCATCGCGATCGCGATCGGCACAATGGTCGACATGGGAATCATCGTGCTGGAGAACGTTTACGAAGGATTGTCCGACTGGGAAGCCGAAGGGTCTCCGGGCGGACCGGCCCGTCGTCTGGTCGTCATTCGCGAGGCGGCTGCCGAAGTGGTCCCCGCCGTGATGACCGCGGTCACGACGACGATCGTCAGTTTTCTGCCGGTGTTCTTTCTGACCGGCCGGGACCATCGGCTGTTTGCTCCGTTGGCGTGGACGAAAACGTTCGCCCTGGCGTCGAGCCTGATCGTCGCCGTCGCCGTGGTCCCCATGCTGTGCCGCATCTTCCTCAAATCGTCTCGGCCGTCCCGTTGGTCGAGTCTGATTGTTGGATTCGGAGCGGCCCTCCTGGGAGCCGGATTGTTTCATTTTGTGTGGGCGGATCACCTGGTGCATTGGGTTCCGCTGAGTCCGCCGTTGATCACCGCGATCGGTGCGGTCCTTGGATTCCTGACCGGCTGGTGGATGACCCGTGAGAAGATCCGCCCGATGGAGGAGAATCCGGTCAGCCGGTTCGTGCTCTGGTTGTATGCCGGCCGGTTGCGCCTGGCACTGAAACGCAAAGCGTTGATGCTCTCGTTCCCCATGATGATCTTCGTGGTGGGACTGGGCGCATGGATCGGTCTGCCGACGGTGCTGCGGCCTGTTGAGCAAGCGGTCTCATTTCTGGGGGCCGACCTGAACGCGGTCCCCGGCTATGTCGACCTGAAGCACACCTTCACCGGGTTGGAAACCGACGACTGGATCGCGCTGGATGAAGGGAGTTGGTTCTACATGCCCAGCCTGTATCCGGCTGCCAGTTTCTCACAGGCAATGGAAGTCCTGCAGACGCAGGACGCCATGATCAAACAAATCCCTGAGGTGGAACATGTGCTCGGTAAGATCGGCCGTATCGATTCGGCCCTCGACCCGGCACCGGCGGCGATGGTCGAAACCTATGTCATGCTCAAGCCGCGCGACCAGTGGCGGGAAGGAGTCAACGAGCGCGCCATCTGGGATGAGATCAACGCGGTCGGCACGCTGCCCGGCGTGACACCCGCCTCGGCCCTGCAACCGATCGAGGGCCGCGTCGTGATGTTGCAGGCGGGGATCAAGGCCTCAATGGCCATCCGCGTCTACGGGGATGACCTGCAGGGTTTGGCCGAAGCCTCGCTGGCGGTCGCCGATCATCTGCGGGAGCACCATTACGTCAACGCGGGAACCGTCAATCCCGATATCGTGATGGGAAAGCCGTATTTTGAATTCGAGGTCAATCGCAAAGAGGCTTCCCGCTACGGGATGACGACCAAGATGGTCAACGAAATCGTCTCGGCCGGTCTGGGGGGCCTCGATGTCACCGAAACCGTCGAAGGCCGTGAACGCTATCCCATTCAGGTTCGCTACGCGCGGCACGTTCGAGAACATCTGGACGAACTCAAATCCATCTCCGTCGTCACGCAGACCGGCGACATCGTACCGCTGGAACGCCTGGCGGACGTATCGACCACCTGGGGCCCGGGCGCCGTCAACAGCGAGGATGCCCGACTGGTCGCCCATGTGGCGTTTTCGCCCTCCGGGGGCGTCGGCGATCTGGAAACGGTCGACGCCGTGATGGAGTCGCTGCGATCCGCCCGGCAAAGTGGCGAGCTGGTGTTTCCGGAAGGCAACTTCGAATTGCAGCCGGTGGGATCGTTTCAAAACCAGATCGAAGCCAACCTGCGGCTGATGTGGATCGTGCCGATGGTGATCTTGATCAACCTGCTGCTGCACTATTTGCACTTCCGGAATTTTCCCATCTCGCTGGTCGTGTTTTCCGGCATCCCATTTGCTGCAGCCGGAGGCATGATCACCGTCGCGGTCATGGGCGTCGACATGAACACCGCCATGTGGGTCGGCTTCATCGCCCTGTTCGGTCTGGCGGCCGACGATGGCATCGTGATGGCCACGTACATGCGGGAATCGCTGGCGCGGCGCAACATTCGCAACGTGGAAGACATCCGCACGGCCATCTACGAAGCCGGGCTGAAACGCATCCGTCCCTGCACGATGACCACCATTACCACGATTGTCGCACTCCTCCCAGTGCTGATGTCGACCGGACGCGGAGCCGACGTGGCCCGTGCGATGGCGTTGCCGGTCTTCGGCGGCATGCTGATTGAACCCTTTACCACCTTCATTGTTCCCACTCTGTATTGCGCCTACATGGAATTCAAAATGCGAGCCGGTCTCAGTGACGAAGTCTGGCAACCGGACGACGACCACACGGCCGATGGCACCGCCGCTCCGATCGCGACGGCTGCCTGATGCTCTTCACTCCCACAAACTTGATTACGCGACCGTTCGCGGAACGGTTTTTGTCCACCGAGCAGGCATTTTGGAATGCCTGCCTCACCCTCTGCGGTCTCGGGGCGAATCCCGACATCGCCATGTCTTGAAAGGAATGGAAATGAAAGTTCTCACCACGCTGTCAATCGGGGCGTTGCTCCTGGGAATCGCCCAGTTCTCCGTCGCCGATGAAGGGCACGGAGGTCACGGCGGAGCCGAGCGTGACAAACTCCGCATCGCTGCGCAAGGAATCTGCCCCGTTTCAGGCCAGAAGCTCGGCGAGCACGGACCGCCTTTGAAAGTGGTCGTTGGGAAGCAGAAAGAAGAGGTGTTTCTCTGCTGCAAGGGTTGCCTTAAGGAAAAACTCGACGCGAAACACTGGGCCACCATTCATGCCAACATCGCCGCCGCACAGGGCAAGTGTCCCGTGATGCAAAAGCCGCTGCCCAAGAACCCGAAGGCAACCGTCGTCAACGGCCAAGTCGTGTACGTCTGCTGTCCTCCGTGTACGAAAAAACTCGCGAAGGATCCCGAGACCTACCTGAAACGGCTTGATACCTATTACACCGCCTCGCTCCAGGCCGGAGCCGTGCGCCGATAACCTCGCGACAGTTCTCCTGGCACACGAAAGGATTCGAGCCATGAAACACCTGACACTATTCGTGATTCTGTCCGCTGCCGTCTTGTTCACATTGTCGGGCTGCATGTCCGCTCGGAGTCCGGGTTCGGCATGGAAGCCGCCAGGGGCTGCGGGCCCCGCACCGGCAGCGGCCCCCTCATCGGGAGGCTGCTCCAGTTGTGGGTGACTTCGAGTACGAGCGGTTCGCCAGTCTGAGCAGCCGGCCAGTTTCGAAGTCGTGGTCATCGGAGATCAAATGACCAACGTGTTCGGCAATCGCGTCAATTCGCCGAACAAGCTTTGGTCAACCATTGGCTCGATGACACGGACAATCACGTTGGGGAACAGCAGCGGACCGGCGCACCACAGTGCCCGGGCCGCTGCTGACTTTTCCAAGGATTGAATAATCTGCAACAGGATCGTCCCGATTACCCATTGAACCGTCAGACGATGTCACCATCTTCCGTCCGTTGTTCGAGCCGTCGCCCGGAAAACACGTCTCTTTCGGGAGACCCTCATGGTTTGAGCTCGCTGCCCGGCACGCCGATTGCACGTTTCGAGCAATGTTGCATTCCATGACGGTTTGCCAGCCGTGGCCCAATGTCGCATTCCCGCCCCTTGTCGCAGACTTAAGGACTTGCACATGACTCGCCCGCTCGCACTGACCGTCGCAATCGGTCTCGCATTCTCAACTCTCGAACTCGCTTCCGCTCATGATGGCTCTCATTCGTCCTCCGGCGGCCGCGGCGGCTGTTGCGGACGAACAATCGGTCGCGCACCTGCCGACCAATTCCCGCGACCGGGATCCGGCTGTCGCGGAGGCGGCTGCGGGTCGTATGGAAGGCAGCCCGATCCCTCGATTCGCTGGTACGATGCGCAGGTCGCCCCCGCCCGGCGCAATCAGATTCTCCCCAATCAGCCGCAGACGTTCGGACCGGCACCTCGGTCTGGTCCGCAACATGTCCACCCGTTCGCGGCACCGTCAAACTCCGGCCCCACGTTAACGCCGCCGCCCATTCCGCCGCAGGCGAATGGGGCACCGCTGATTCCCCAGGGGATGGAAGGCATCGCCCAGCTCCCGCTCGCCGAACAGCGCGCGGCCCTCAAGCAGCGGACGTGCCCCGTGACGAAAGAACCGCTCGGATCGATGGGCAAACCGATTCGCGTGAGCGTCGCCGGACAGTCGCTGTTCGTCTGCTGCGAAGGCTGCGTCGGTGCCCTGAAGGAAAACCCCGCGAAGTACCTCACCGCCGCCGCCCCCACCCGCCCCCTCCTCCGCTGACCACAAAGCAACCGAACCCTCAACCGGCATGCCGACGATCCCAACAGGCCCTCAGTCCACGTGGACTGGGGGCTATTTTCGTGCGTGGCAGTGTCCGGAACCAAACGGATGGCTCAGCAATCACGGGTCCGGACTTTCCCATTGGACACATCCGGCCACCCCAATAGGGGATCTTGAGACCGCCTCGCCATTCCGTTCGCCGTTGGGGGCTCCGTCATCCGTCATTGAACGACGGATGTCCGATTCAAAGTTAACATCCGTCAGGCTCCGCCTGACGATGGCAGAGTCGGGGACCAATGCTCTGTTCGCCGTCCGATTCGGGGTGAGGGCTCGAATCCGGACAGATCGCTTGATGGCGCTCCCAGGTTCGTCAGGCGAATCATGACTCCGGAGTCCGCTTCGATATGGTTGGTCCCTCTCGATTCGCCCGTCTTTCCAAAACCGTTCCGATGTCCTCTCGCAACTGGTGGCAGGCGGTTTGTGCCTGCCTCATGACCTCTTCCACCTTGCCGAAATCGAGGATCGCCACGCCGGTGATCTCCGGCTGGATCAAAATGTCCGGCTTCTGGTTTCTCAGCTTCTCCCGGAGCATCGACGATTCCATGATTTGCAAGGCCCCGGCCGCACACTCCCAAGCCGTTGGAACTTCGTGCCCGGTACGGACACGAACATTGCTCACGTTCACGGCGATCGTCACGTCCGCCCGGCTCTTCACGTGATCGAACGGCAGGTTGTTAACGACTCCGCCATCAATCAGCACTTGGCCGTCACGGACTTCCGGAGTAAAGATTCCGGGGACGGCCATACTGGCCCGAACGGCCGACAGCAGGGCCCCCGAGCGAAAGGTGACTTCTTCACCCGTCCTGTAGTCGGCCGCGACGACCACCATCGGGATCGGCAGGCGTTCGAACGTCGAATCCTGTAACTCTTCGAACAGAATCTCCAGGATCCCGCGCGCATTGAGCAGCCCGCGCCCGGAGAAGTCGGGAGCAAACCCGCCGATCCAGCGAAGCAGATTGGCCCGTTTCTCGAAGAGGTCCTTCCATCCGTCGGTCTTCAGAATCGCGTGGCGGCGGACCAGATCGGCCAATTCGGAGCCGCTGCGGCCGGACGCATACAGCGCGCCGACAATCGCCCCCATACTCGTGCCGGCGATCACGCTGGGACGAATGCCCATCTCGTCAAGCGTTTCGAGCACGGCGATGTGCGCCAGGCCACGAACGCCACCCCCTCCCAGCGCAATTCCGAACCGTGGTGAATCCGGGAGTTTCCCGTCATTGTCAGAATTCTCTGGTTGAGCTGATGCCATGGTCTGATATGAGGGGGAGGTGACGTAAAACAGGCTCTGCCTGACGATCACAGAGCCGCAAACCGATGCTCCTTCAGCGCGCGGTCCGATATGAAAACTCGAATCCGGAGAGATTGCCCGATCGTGTTCCCGCCCTCGTCAGGTAGAGTCGAGATGTGGCGCGGTGGCATCGTTGGATGCTCCGTTTCCACATCCCGCTCGTCGAACCGGACGTGCGGATTTCCCGCATCCGGCTCTCGTTCGGAGTCAATCATGTGTTCGCCCACGGGAGGTTG
>JAJDEI010000055.1 GCA_029259845.1 Planctomycetaceae bacterium
CCGCTGCCCGGAGCCAATCGGCCCAGGCGTGCCAACGGGGCCGTCGACTGCGTGTCGTCTTGGGCGCGATCTGACCGGTCTCTCGACGCGGCTGCTTGATCCGCCTGACCCACGATTCGGAGACGCCAAATTGCAGCGCGACTTGCTGCGTCCCCCCCCCCGCATCACACGCCGCCAAAACGTCCCGACGAAATTCCTTCGAATACGGTCGCATCCTCAGTCCTCCTTGAAACAAGAAGGGCCCAGTTTACCTCACTAACCCAGAAGGCGCAAGGCTTAGCGAGGCGCCGCACTAGACGAGAAGAATCTAGACGAGAAGAATCGAACTCGGTGAGATTGCTTGATGGCGTTCCCGCGTTCGTCAGCCAAAGCCTGACCGACGTGGCTTGTGACCGCGACCGTTCCTGATTCAACAATCAAGAAACGCCGCAAATCACAGGAGGTTTTCTTCTTCTCAACGATTCGCCGAATCCAGGTACGCTGGATTAAGGACGAGGCGATCTGCGATCGCTCGTTGCTCGACTGCGAGGCGCTGCGCTCGTTGCGGCTCTCTCCCCCGGAGTAGCCCTCGTAAACCCCGACCAACTCGCGCTCGCGAAACCAGCGTGAGGCCCACTCGCAGATCTCAGGACTCTCCAGGCTGAGAAAGGCCCGGTTGCCGCACTGTCCCAGCATCGCTTGGGTCAGATGCTCGCCAGAGAGCTGGCGAATATCCCGCAATCGCTCCACATCCTGAAAGCCGAGAGCGACCGACACGGCGCGGGAGCGGCTCATGCTCAACAGGTCGTCGAGGCCGTCCAGCGGCCCCCTCTGGGGAAGCTCGTCCAACAGAATCCACGTTTGCCGGCTCCCGGAGTCCGGTTGGGCCAACAGCAGCTCCGACGCCCGGTCGAACAGGGCGCGGTTGATTGCGCACAGAACAGAGCTTTTGCCGCCGATTCCGCGTCGTCTTCGGCGCGATCTGACCAGTCTTTCGACGCTGCTGCTTGATCCGCCCGACCCACAATTCGGAGACGTCAAATTGCAGCGCGACTTGCTGCGTCCCCCCATCCGCATCACACGCGGCCAGGACATCCCAACGAAATTCCTTTGAGTACGGTCGCATCTTCAGTCCTCCTTGAAACAAAAAGGGCTCATTTTACCTCACCACCTCAGGGGTGCCAGGCTAGCGAGACTCCGCGCTTGCGCCTCAGTCCCGGTCTGCCTGTACGCGTTCCTTGACAAAGTCTCATGGCACTGGCCACGTAACCGGAATCACTTTTCAATAAGTGCAGACATCAAGGATTCGCCCGGTAATCTGAAGGATGGCAGCATCACCGTTCCTGCCAAAGAAGGGCAAGACACCGTCGAAAGTGCCCGCTGGCCATGAGGAGGGCGTCGCCGCTATCATGAGACGTGCTGGTCATACGAAACGATGTTCTACCAATCACGGATGACCGGAAGCGGTTTCGAAACCCGATCCTGGTTGGCCGGACCTGGCCAAAGGGAAGGCCCGGGCCGGCGATTGCAGGACCTCGGCATCCTCCTGGCCCCGCCGCTCTTGCAGACCGTCGCTCTCGCAGACAACTGGTCCCGAAACCACTTCCGGCCGATCGCGCTGTTTTTCGATCCGATCCTGTGACTCAATGCTCCTCGGCACATCCGAAGACTGCCTTCCCATGAGAATTCGTATCTTCCGATTGGCTTGCGCGGCTATTGGCGTCTTTGCTGCCTCAATTCACCTGGCTGAAGGGGGAGGGCGGTGGTCCGCCGAGAAAGCCGAGCAGTGGTCAGAGAAACAGCCGTGGCTTGTCGGATGCAACTACACGCCTCGGTCTGCCATTAACCAGTTGGAGATGTGGCAAGCGGAGACGTTCGATCCTGAAACGATTGATGAGGAACTCGGCTGGGCGGAAGACCTGGGTTTCACAAGCATCCGGGTTTTTCTGCATCATCTGCCGTGGGAAGAGGACTCGGCAGGCTTCTGCCGCCGGCTCGACCGGTTTCTGGAGATCGCCGCCGCTCACAAGATCGGAGTCATGTTCGTGCTGTTCGACGGCGTGTGGGATCCGTTTCCCAAGCTGGGAAAACAACGGTCCCCCCAGCCGGGCCTGCATAACTCCGGCTGGGTGCAAAGCCCGGGCGTCGAGATCCTCAAACACCCGGACCGGCACGACGAACTCCGGGGGTATGTCGTCGGCATCGTGTCGCGGTATCGGAACGATCGCCGCGTGCAAATCTGGGATTTGTTCAACGAACCGGATAACCGGAACGACAACAGCTATGGATGGCATGAGCCGAAAAACAAGGCCGAACTGGCGTTGCGGTTGCTTCAGAAGACGTTCGCCTGGTTGCGCGAAGCGGATGTCCAACAACCCTTGACCGCCGGGATCTGGCGCGGCGATTGGTCGTCGCATGACACGCTGACGGACATCGGCCGTTACATGATCGAGCAGAGCGACATCATCTCCTTCCACTCCTATGCGAACCTGGCCGAGACGAAGCGGAGGGCCGGGTTGCTCAAGCGTTACGGCCGGCCACTGCTCTGTACGGAGTACATGGCCCGCCCGATCGGCAGCACGTTCGACCCGCATCTCAAGTATTTCCGGGAGAACAAAATCGGTGCCTACAACTGGGGATTCGTCAATGGGAAAACACAGACGATTTACCCCTGGGATTCGTGGCAAAAGCCGTACACGTCGGAGCCACCGGTCTGGTTTCACGACATCTTCCGTGCGGATGGAACCCCTTACCGGCCACGGGAAGTGGAGTCCATCAAACAGACGACCGGCAAGCCGTAAACGCCCGGCACCCGGCAGGCGAGCGTCTTCCCGTGCCTCTTCGTCGCCTCGCCGCTGGCTGGCCAAGTTGTCGCACAACTTGCAACGGGTCGGACGGACGTCCCGGACGCCGATCCGTTCCCGTTGGCTCGTTTCGCCGAACAAGCGGCGACCGAACTTTCCTCGCCAGAGAATCCGTGGACCTTCGGCAAGCTGTGTCGATGACGCAGTCTCAGCCAGCAGCCGAGATTGCAAGCTTGGCTTTGGGGCCGACCGATGTTGATGCCGGCGGTGTGACCAACGAATCGGCTTTCTCGAAACAACGTCGGCGGGACGTGATCCCTCTCCAGCCGAACGTTTCCACACGATTGCGACAGTGACTCGCGGAAAGCTCACACGAAGCGGACGAAGAGCGGGGCGTGCGTGTCCATCGCAGGCGATTCAGACGCGCCCCATCGGTCCTTTTGCAGGTGGTCGCCCCGAGCAGCCGCGCCCGGCAACACGGTTCTCTGACAAATCGTGCGATCCGACGAGACTGATTGAACCGAGAGAGCCAACGGCCTCGTCGAGTCACGACGCATTCGGCAGAATTCCCCCTCGATGGCAGGCGGATGCGAGCGATTGCCATTCATCGAACGACGATGGCCATGAGTGCCGAAGGAGGGACTCGAACCCTCACGTCCGTTAAGGACACTGGATTTTGAATCCAGCGCGTCTGCCAATTCCGCCACTTCGGCTGCACTATTATTACAAGGTAAATTTGATTTTTGGGATGGTGCCGGGTTGCGCTGACGACGCCCGTCAGCCGTTTCCATCCGAGGAATCGCAATGTCAAAAACCACCCAAAAGCCAAAGAAACCGCGCCCGGACTTCCCATTGTCCAGTCACCGGAATGGGCAATGGGCGAAGAAAATTCGTGGCAAGACTCACTTTTCAG
>JAJDEI010000056.1 GCA_029259845.1 Planctomycetaceae bacterium
TTTCTCTGAACATTCTCCAGCAGGACACTTCCCTCAAAGAGAGCATTCGCGGCAAACGCCTCTGTGCCGGCTGGGACGAAGCCGTCCTCGACGGCATTTACCAAGCATTTCAAGCCGCTTGAACGTGCGATTGCCGTGGCAGAATCGCCCCCCGTGCTCCCGGTCCCGGAAGAGGACTATCGGGCCTCCCTCGGCGAGATGACGCCTACCGTGGCCGCTCTGTGCCGCGTGCTCTATCACACGGGCATGAGGGTCAGCGAGGGCCGTCTCCTGGCATGGGACGACGTTGACCGGACCGTCTCTCCCTGGCGATATGAGCCGGCGAGTCACAAAACCGCCCATCACGGGAAATCGAGGACCATCTTCTTGGGGCCGCAAGCGCAACTGGTCCTACGTCCGTACCTCGCGGACCGGGGGTTCGTCTTTCGCCCTAATCCGATGTTCAACAGACCCTACACGCTACATGGGTTGCAATGTTCCATCGCGCGGGCTTGTGAAAATGCGGGGGTCCGACGCTGGGGGCCGGGACGGCTCCGCCATAACTTCGCAACGCGGGTCCGGGCCGAATACGACATTGACGCTGCTCGATGCGTCCTGGGCCATGGCGAAAGTCAGACGACTGAAATCTATGCTCTCCGCGACCACACCCGCGCTGCTGAGATTGTCGCGGCTGTGGGGTAGACTCTTGTGACGCGGGATAGGGCGACGGCCCGAACAGCGGATTCCGAACCGCCTTCCCGCGTGCTCTTAACTCGGAACCGGCAAGCTCGGGGGCCGACAATATGGACACGCAGACGGCGGAACAAATCCTGATGCTGGCCATCAAGTGGCAGGAGAGTGGCAATTGGCAGATCGCCTACCGTGCGGCGGAGAGGTTTGAGGAGTACCGGAAGAAAGCGACCGACAACGAGGCAGCCGCCAAGCGGATGCGGGACGCTGGCCAGCCTGGGGAGATGGTGGAACGCTTCCAGCACGGTGCTGAGCGTTACGACGAACTCAGTGAAGAAAACCATGCGTACGTCGTCTCCGCGCACCAAGAATTCTTGGACCTGACGAACCTCTTGCGGAAACAAGCGCCGACGCTCCTGGAACTCGTTCCGCAAGCCAATTTCTTCGACCCGCCGGTCGCTGATCGGTCCGCGCTGTTGCGAGACCTGCGCAAGCTCGAAGGTGCGGTGCGGGCTGCTGTGGAAGCCGCCTCACCACTCCACTCCACTCCGCTCTATCTGGACCTTATGGTCAACCGGGATGCGAGAACTGTCGAGAGGAAGGGCTGTGATGCTGCGCCGATCCTTTTGTCGACCAAAAGGTGGGAGGCGTTGCTACTGCTCATGGACGCTCGCGGCGAGACTGTCCCGCTCCAGCGATTTGAGCAGCCGAAGTATTCCGGAAAAGGCGGTTCGGCGCTGAGGAATGTGCTTAACGATCTAGGCGACGACCTGTACCCGCTAGAAGTAGCCGTCATCGACCGAGCATTGAAAGATTGCAGGCAAACCTGACGCCAACGTCAGCAAAATCTGCGGCAACACATGCCAACCTCCGTGAGTCAACTCAATCCGACTCACTGGAGGTTCTCTCGTGTCAACTTTGCTGTCTCGCGAACCGCTCGAATCGGTTTACGCCGTTGCCGCGCGAGTCCTGCGAAAACGCCCGTCGCCTCAAGTTATCCACCGCTGGCGCCGCAAAGGACTGCGCGGCATCAAGCTCCCCGCGCGATCCTTCGGATCAGTCTGTCGGATCACCGAATCGGAATTCCGGGAGTGGATTGATCGCGTATCGGAGGCCGCCGGCGATGGACTGTGATCTTTGCGTGACCGAGCCTGCCGACTACTTCCATGTGCCGACGCTATTCGGCACGTGCTGCCTGTGCACCGAGTGCGCAGCGATGTATCTCCGGCGCCCCGTGAGGCGCACAAGGAGAGCGGAGCCGCTGCCGGCGACTCCGCTCCTGACTCAACTCTCAATCGAAAGCCACTCTCATGAAAAGTGTAACTGACGCCGCGCCCAGTCTCAATGGGCAAACCGCCGATATCGAATCGGCACTCCCCAACCATGCGCCCACCGCTCCGCCAGCGCTCGATCCGTTTGACCCCGCTCGGTTGCGGTTGACCCAAGACTTCGCGTCGGCCGTCGGCGTGAAGAAAATGCTGCTAACCATCCCGGTCCGAAAGCCGTCCAAGGAATGGTTCGTTCGTGTTCACCCTGATGAGGGGTATCGATTGACGACAGCCGTCATCGAATTGAAAGAGGAGGATCGCGAAACGTTCCTGGTCGACCCGAAGCTTTGGCCGGAACTCTCGGCAGAGTCGACGTTCTCTCCGCGGATCATCTTCACGGCGATTACTCGGCAAGGGAATCTATTTCTGTGGCCGATCCGGTTGCCGGGTTCCGACGGTCGCACAAACACCTGGAATAGCACGCAACTGGAGGCGGCGGAGATGGCTCGGAAAAGTTGGGTCCGCGTCGCTGCCAACATGAGTTTGGGCGCCTACGACGTGTTCATTGCCGAGACAGACGCGCCCGCTACCTGGCCACAAGAGCCGTTCAGCGAACTTCTCAAAATCGCGTTCAAGGAGCAGTTCATCGAGACGCTGGACCATCCAGTTCTCAAGAGGCTTCGCGGGGAATCCTAATCATGGATGCCTTCCGTGAAATCTGGTTGGTGGATTTTGAGTTTCGCTCGCCACCCGGCGAGCGGCCGACGCCGTTGTGCATGGTGGCGCGTGAACATCACACGGGCCGGACGCTGCGGCTCTGGGCAGACGAGTTGTTCGCTCTGCCACAGCCGCCGTTCTCCGTGGGTCAGGACGCGCTGTTCGTCGCGTACTACGCCTCCGCGGAACTCGGATGTTTTCTTGCACTCGACTGGCCGATGCCTGTTCGCATTCTCGACTTGTTCGCGGAGTTTCGGTGCCTGACGAACGGGTTGCCGGTTCCGGCGGGCAACGGTCTGTTGGGCGCTCTCACTCACTTCGGACTCGACGCGATCGACTCCGCCGAAAAGGACTCCATGCGAGACCTGGCGATGCGAGGCGGTCGCTACTCGGCGGATGAGCGGGCCGCGCTGCTGGATTACTGCGAGTCGGACGTCCTGGCGCTCGACAAGCTGCTGCCGGTCATGCTGCCGGCGATCGACTTGCCTAGGGCGCTGTTGAGGGGCCGTTATATGGGGGCGGCGGCGCGGATGGAATGGGCCGGGGTTCCGATCGACGCGGTGACGTTGGAGGCGCTGCGATCGAACTGGGGCCACATCAAGGGCCGCCTGATCGTCGAGGTCGACGCCGAGTATCAGGTCTACGTACCGACGGGGCGGACTGAGGTTCACGCGGAAATCAAGGCGGCGGCGGATTCGTGGGAGGTCGATCCCTACGAATTGGCGGACGCCGTTGATTACTGCTGGCGAGCGGAGAAGGACGCAACGGCAGACTTCTACGCTGCGAAACGCGAGGCGCGAAAGCTCACCGGGCTGACGGCGCCGACGCTCAATCGGTTGGAGGATTCCTCTCTGGATCACACTACCGTCGGTCGGTTTGACGAAACGGCGCGAGAGTTGGCGAGCCGGTTCCCCGTCTTGGGCCTTGGCGGCGGGTACGAAACCGGCAACGGTTTCGACTCGACCGACTATGCGGGCCGACTCTGGGCGATGCTGAGGGACGATCGGGACCGACCACGACGCCGGACCGATCCGGAAATCATTCGCGAGGCGGTCGACCTGGCGCTGAGCGGGTTCGGTTCGGCTGAATATCGCAGTCTCAGTTTCTCCGGCGCTCGATTCGCTGACTGGTTGGGGCGGTCGGGTATTCCCTGGCCACGACTTGAATCCGGTTGGCTCGATTTGAGCGATGACGCATTCCGTCAGATGGCGCGGCAGTACCCGATCGTTGCACCGTTACGCGAGCTGCGGCATTCGCTTTCGCAGTTTCGGTTGAATGACCTGGCCGTCGGCTCGGACGGACGGAACCGGTGTTTGTTGTCCGCATTCCGTGCGAGGACTGGTCGCAATCAGCCGAGTAATTCACGATTTATCTACGGTCCGTCGGTCTGGCTGCGGGGACTGATCGCACCGGAGCCCGGGCGGGCGGTCGCATACGTCGACTGGTCACAGCAAGAATTTGGGATTGCAGCCGCATTGTCCGGCGACCGGGCGATGCTCGACGCCTATCAATCAGGTGACCCATATCTCACGTTCGCGATGCAAGCCGGGGCCGCACCGGCGGACGCGACGAAGGAAACACACGGTGCTGTCCGGGATCGGTTCAAGGTCTGCGCGTTGGCCGTTCAATATGGTATGGCCGCGCGGTCGCTGGCGCATTCGATTGGTGAGCCGGAGATTGTCGGGCGCGAGTTACTGCGGCTGCATCGGCAGACCTATCCGAACTTCTGGGAGTGGTCGCAAGCGGCCGTCGATCACGCGATGCTGCGAGGTTGGCTGCAGACCGTCTTCGGTTGGCGGATTCACGTCGGCCGCGACGCAAATCCCCGGTCCCTTGCAAATTTTCCCACAGGGCAACGGTGCGGAAATGCTGCGGCTCGCTTGTTGTCTGGCGACAGATCGCGGAATCGAGGTCTGTGCGCCGGTCCACGATGCGCTACTGGTCGGCGGTCCGACGGAGGAAATTGGGGACGTAGTGCGGGCCACTCAAGATGCGATGCGTGAGGCGTCGGCGGTCGTGTTGGATGGGTTTGAATTGCGGACGGACGCGGAGATCGTGCGCCACCCGGATCGTTACTCCGACGGTCGGGGTCGCCGAATGTGGGAACTGGTCACGGGGATTTTGGCGGAGGTCGCCGAGCCGGCGGAGGTTGAGACGGTCCCGTTCTGATTTATCACGTTTGATCGAAGGGTGTCCGCTGGCGATATAGGGTACATCACATTCGGACACCCGGTCTCTTCTTTCTTAGATACTTATTCTTAAAGACTTCTCTCTCTAATAGATATCGGTAGGTGTCTCATGTGGGAGTCTGAAGGGTTCTCGGAGCGGTTGAGTGAGGCGTCGTTAGAGCGACGTCGTCGTGCTACATCTCGGAAAGCGGATTTGTTCGTCCGTCCTGTCCCCGTCGCTTGGATTCGCAAGGCCGCTACGGTTAATCCCACGGCTGTTCTGGTCGGGCTGGCTGTATGGTTTCGGTCGGGTTGTGAGCGGTCCGACAAAGTGCGAATCGGGCATTCCGTGCTGGCGCAATTCGGCATCAGCCGTCAGCAAGGCTATCGGGGGCTGGCCGCACTGGAATCGGTCGGGCTGGTCAAGGTTGAGCGGCATCGCGGTTGCAATCCCGTGGTCACCATTCTGCAGCGCAAGTCTGCCGCCAAGGGGCGGAAGTCATGAGCACACCACCACGGGCACACTACACAAAGTGCCTAGGTTCTCCGGACCTGTTTTTCACTGGATACCATACACCCAACCGTCATTTCCATAGAGTCTTTTGTTTGCAGCGAAATCATGACCACAACGGCTTCCGGTAGCGGCATCGAGTGTCCGTGCGGGTCAACCGACCTACGGGTTCTGCGAACGACATCGTCGCTTGGCGGTATTTTTCGTCGCCGTGAATGCCGGGCTTGCCGTTCACGCATCACCACCGTCGAACGGCCGTTTCACGCACCGACCGCCACGGGTAGCGGTTTGTTGCTGAACTCTATCGGTCAGATTCGCGAGTCGCTCGATTTGCTCGCGGATTGGGCTTCCGTCGATTCTTCCGATTCCGAAAATCAAATCTGAAAGGCACGCACATGAACATTCCCGAAGTCGATCCCCGGACGCTCACCGGACACGACGCCGCTGCCGTCGAGACTCTCGCTCGGCAAAAGCTCGCCGAGTGGTGGCGTCGTGCCGACCGCACCGAAAGTTATCCGGCGACGGATGCCGATGCGGTCGCACTCTGCCGAGCCGTCGAATTCGAGATCGATCAGGAATCGCTGGTGCGGTTCATCGACGTCGGAGCCTTCGAAGAACCGTCGGTCAACGACGGGCGACGGGCGTGGTCGGCAACAGCCATCACGTTGCTGGCCTGCTTCCTGGAATGTCGCCGGGCTTGGCAACCGGGTTCGGGACTCCACCGGGCGAAAAAGACTCCGTACGAACTCGCTCTGGAGAACTGCCGATCGACTGGTGAAGGACACGCACTGTTCCACGACCTGGAGACCTACGACCTCCGGGCGCTGCTGCTGATGCTGGTCGAGTCCGACAACCGTCAGCAACGAGAGGCGTTGTCGGTCGCCCTTCAAATCAAGTTGGAATCTTTCGATATCACCGTATGAAACGCCGACTCCAATTTTCAGCATCGCTCGACTTGCTCGCCGCGGATGGTGCGCGGCAACGGCGATTTTCTGTCGAAGCGTATGACGGCGGCAAGCTGCCGGTCGCCAGCTTTGAACAGCCGGTGGTCGTCGATCTCAACACATCGATAATCCCGGGTTCGATTCCGCTGTTGATCGACCACACACAATCCGTAGATTCGACAGTTGGCAGTACAGACAGCATCATCAGCGACGGCAAGACGCTAATTCTGGCTGGTGTCGTTAGCGGCCAGTCGCCTTTAGTTCAGCGGGTGCTAGCACAGCACGATGCAGGTCAGTCGTGGCAGGCGTCAATCGGATGTTTGATCGACACAGATACACTTGAAACAGTACCGGCAGGAACAAAAGCGACCGTTAATGGACAATCTATCGCCGGTCCGTGCTATATCGCACGGCGGGCAACGCTCAAAGAAACAAGCGTGTTGCCATCCGGGGCGGCAAAGCAAACATCAGTTAATCTCGCGGCTGCGGCCGCACAATCTCTGAAAGGTGCTGCTATGGATTTCCAGTCCTGGTCGGAATCGATGTCTATCGATGAGGCGAAGTTGACGGACAGTGCGCGGGCCGCGCTGCAGATGGCCTTCGATGAGGAGATGAATCCTCCCGATCCGAATGCGGAAGGCGTCCCGGCGGCGGCTACGGCTCTCATCAATCTTCGAGGCACGCATTCTGCCGAGCATCGACGGATCGGAGCTATAGAATCGCTGTGCGTCGGCCATCCGCTCATTGCGGCAGCGGCGATCGATAAAAGTTGGACTCCCGCAGAAACAGAAATCGCCATCCTTAAAGCGAACGCCAGAATGCACGCGCCATCTAATATCATTCATGCCAGTTCGAATAGCGGCACGACTCCGCAGCATCTCTCGGCCGCACTAATGGTCCGGGCTGGATTCTCGTCAGCCGCTGAAAGGGCATACGGCGCGAAGGTGATGGAGCAGTCCCGACATCTGCACGCGAGGGCACTGCCGGACCTATGCGCCGCCGCGCTGCAGGCCGACGGCCGCGACGTTCCACACGAACGTGGTTCGATGCTCAGAGCCGCACTCAGCACGGGCAGTACGCCTACCGCACTGGGCGACAGCGCGAATAAAATCGTCGTCGAAGCCTACAAGCAAGCTCCGGCGGCTTGGCGCAGTTTCGCAGCCATCAAGTCGGTCCCCGACTTCAAAACAGCAACAGGCATCCGGCCGACGTTCGGAGGCGACTTGCTCCAGATTGGACCCGGGGGAAAAGTCAAGCACGGCAGCTATTCCGAGGAAACATACGGATGGGCAGTCAACACGTTCGCCAAACAATTCCAGATCGATCGGCGGGATATTGTCAATGATGATCTGGCCGTATTCGCAGACATCATTCCCGGCCTAGCACGATCCGGCGCAAGGACGTTGAACGGATTAGTCGCCACGACGCTGCTTGCCAATACCGGCAGCTTCTTCGGCACGGCGAACGACACTTATTTCGATGGTGCTGCGACGAATCTACAGGCGTCATCGCTCGCGACAGCGGTTCAGATGCTGCGGCAGATGAAGGATGGGGAAGGCAACTTGTTGGACCTACAGCCCGCCGTGCTGCTAGTTCCGCCGGAACTGGAGCAGACCGCACTGGCACTGCTTAATTCAACGGAGGTGGCGCGTGTCTCGACCGGCGATGAATTGCCGACCGGCAATACGCTGAAAGATATCGCGCAATTAGCTGTGGAGCCTCGACTGAGCGACGCCGGATTCTCCAGCTACTCAACGACGGCCTGGTATTTGTTCAGCGATGCTGCTAACGCGGCCGCCGTTGTCGGTTTCTTGGACGGCAGGCAGGAGCCGACCATCGAAGAATTCGGATTGGCCCACGACATTGACGCACTGGCGGTTGGCTTCCGATGCTACTTCGATTTCGGTTGTGCACTGGCCGATTTCCGGGCCGCTATTAAGAGCAAGGGTGCAGCCTAACCAGACGTAACCGTTCACACCCCGGATAGCAGGGTGGGGGGTGGTTGGCTGGCGAAGTGGGCTTTGACGGCGTCGGTGACGAAGGTGAAGACGTTACGGTTCTGCTGGCGACAGGTTTCGATCACGCTCAGCAGCGTCTCCACG
>JAJDEI010000057.1 GCA_029259845.1 Planctomycetaceae bacterium
CTCTTCTGTCGCTCCGAAATCACAACCTTGGCTGCCTACCCTGGCATCATCCGGCTCCTCCACAGGCGACGTTGACGAAACCCGGGATTTCCGCCAAAACAGCATCTCCCAGCAAGACCAAATCAAACGCTTGGCACTCGTTTGAGGCGCGTAGAGATCATCGGCTGAAGACAAAGGAATCACCGTCCTCCAGCAAGCTGCACGTCCGGAGACTTGAGCGGACCGATTTCAGGTCTCACGTGGGCGATACGTGGCGGATGGAAGCGGACCGTGTAGCGAGTACGATGAGCAGTGCGCCGGAAAGTCGGCAGTGACACATCATGAAACAGCGTTTCTCTAAGCGGCGAAGTCTCCGCAACTACGATCGCCGACGGGCAACAATTGTCTGGTATCTCGAAACAACACAACACGTAGCAACATGTGCAAGGATCAAACAACCAAAACATCCGTGTAACGTCACGTCGACGCGGGTGGCGAATTACGATCACTCCGTCATCTGAGGGCACGGTGTTTGGGTATGAGCGATCGATATCTGTCTTGACCGCGATGACAACCTTCCCCATATAGTTGCCAGTGTCGACATCTGCTTGTCCGTCTGGTCGCTTCGTCTTCTCTGGTTTTGCAATCCGCTTGCCGTCCGGGTCTTCGACTATGATTGTGGCACCAAAGACACGTTCTCCGGAGACCTTGTCAAATACTTGAATAATTTCGGCCGAACACGGAATCGCGTACAGCCCCAAACAAGCGAGGGTAATCAACAGGCGACGAACGGGCATGTGATCTAATGTGTGTTCAGACCTAGCGAGATGACGCTAATCGGCGAGCGAAGAAGCGTGCCGCCTTGGGGTCCGTCCGCACATGAGCCTCAATCCGTGCCCTCTCTGCAATGTCTTGTCCGATGTCCCGGTTTCTCGGCTTGAAGTAGATCGTCAGTCGCGTCTTCTTGTCTTCCGGCAAACCCCTGAGAAGGACATAAGCTCTGTTTGAAGTTTCCGCTTCATAGTCTGGGCTTTCAAGGAATGAAACCGTAAGCCCCTCGGTTGCTTCTTTGGAATCGTCTCCGAGCACTTGCCCATCGACATGACTCACTGTGTATCCTTCATTTGTCTCTTTGTCGAACACCATCTCGACGTTCACTTTTTCGGGAACGCCGCTGCCGAATTGCTCCGCGCTCAGCAAGCTGAACAATAACAAGCCCTCTTGCTCGTCTTGAAACTGATGCGGCGCGACATCCGTCAAAGGGAGCGGTACTCTGGTCGATTGCCCAGGAATTTGCTCGTAGGCGTAGAGGTATGCAGTGCCAATCATCAGCAAGAAAGACCAGAAGAATAGCCAGCGGGAAGCTCGCACGCTTCCGATGCTGAACGCGTGGATTTCATCCTGACCGTCCTTGGGACGTGCGAGCATGAAACCAATGAACCCGAGGAGCGTTATGAACGCGACAAGCAAGTAAATCCAAAACGAGGTCCATCGCACACCCTCGACGCCCTGTTCGGCTACGCCGAGCGCGACGGATTCTGTGACGACGAGTCCGAAAAGAGTAACGGCCTCGGACATACATGAACCCTCGGAACTGTCGTCGTACGACAACCTGAAGCCAAAAAGCCAGCCGGGCCAGCGCTTCAGAAACTCTATTACATCACTCGCTGTCATGGTTGCCCGCCCCGGTGCCTGATCCTCCACTACACCAGCACGCGGGCCTCCATATCAAGGGCGCGAAGCGTATGCACGAACCTGTCGTTGGTCAACTCCAGTTTTCCCCAGAAGTGCATGATCAGTTGTACATTTTCCTCTCCCAGATCGCCACGCTCACGCCAACAGGTCGTGGATGATCTCGCCGTGGACGTCGGTGAGGCGGAAGTCGCGGCCCTGGAAGCGGTAGGTGAGCCGTTTGTGGTCGATACCGATCAGGTGCAGCAGCGTGGCGTGGAAGTCGTGCACGTGCACCGGGTTTTCGGCGATGTTGTAGGAGAAATCATCGGTGCGCCCGTAGGTCTGTCCCCCTTTGATGCCGCCGCCCGCCATCCAGATACTGAAGCAGCGGGGGTGATGGTCCCGTCCGTAATCGTCGATGCTGAGCGTTCCCTGGCAGTAGACCGTGCGACCGAATTCGCCGCCCCAGATGACGAGTGTGTCCTCCAGAAGGCCGCGCTGTTTGAGGTCGAGAACGAGGGCCGCGGACGCACGGTCCGTCGCCTGGCAGAGCTGCGTGATCATCGTCGGCAAATGCCGATGGTGGTCCCAGCCTCGCTGGAAGAGTTGTACGAAGCGAACCCCGCGCTCGGCAAAGCGGCGGGCCAATAGGCAGTTGTGGGCGAACGTCCCCGGCTGCCGCGCCTCCTCCCCGTACAGGTCGAAGGTGTGCTGCGGCTCGTCAGAAACGTCGACCAGATCGGGAACGGTGGTTTGCATGCGGAAGGCCAACTCGTACTGGGCGATGCGGGTGGCGATCTCCGGATCGTGCGTCTGGGCGAACTTCAACCGGTTGAGCGCGGCGACGTCCTCGACGATGCGCTGGCGGGTGGCGTGATCGATCCCTTTTGGGTTCGAAAGAAAGGGAACCGGGTCGCCGGTCGACTGGAACTTGACGCCCTGATAGCGCGAAGGGAGAAATCCGCTGCCCCACAGGCGGTCGTAGAGGGGCTGTCCTTTGCTGCCCGAAGTGAGCGTAATGAAGGCCGGCAAGTTTTCGTTGAGCGAGCCGAGCCCGTACGCCAGCCACGAGCCAATGCTGGGCCGCCCGGCCAGTTGGGCCCCGGTCTGAAAGAACGTCATCGCCGGATCGTGATTGATCGCCTCTGTGTATAAGGTGCGGACGATACACATCTCGTCGGCGATTTGGCCCGTGTACGGCAACAGTTCGCTGAGCCGCGCTCCGCACTCGCCGTGGGACTGGAAGCGATAGCGCGATGCGGCGACGGGAAAGCTCTCCTGGGTCGCCGTCATCCCGGTCAGCCGCTGGCCCTGACGGATGGAGTCGGGGAGTTCGGTCGCCTGCAACGGACGAAGGCCCGGCTTCTCATCGAACAGGTCGATCTGCGACGGAGCTCCCGATTGGAACAGATAGATCACCCGTTTGGCCTTGGAGGCGAAATGAGACGGCGCAGCGACGGTGCCGGCCGACGGTGCGGCGGCGAGCCCCTCTTTCTGAAGCAGCGACGCGACCGCGGCAGTGCCGAGCACAGTGGAGAGTTGCGCACCGAACTCACGCCGGGTGGCTGGGGCGCCGGAGGCACGTTGGAGACCAACTCGCTGTGCATCCGGGGCTGTGTCCGCCACTTGTTGATCGCCCACGGCCCCAGCCGCGTAACCTTCATCGACATGCGGCGCCTTCCCGTTGTCCGGGCGACCCGGCACGGCCGTCCGCTCTCGACTCTCCGCTCTTGGCTCTTGTCTCATCGCTATTCCTTGGTCACAACTTCATCGAGGTTCAGAATAACGCTCGCGACGGCGGTGTAGGCGGCGAGCTCGGACGGGTCGATGTTGGCAGGAGCCGGTGTGTCACCCACGTCGAGCAGACTCTTTGCTGCTTCGGTGTCATGGGCGAAGTGCTGCCGGTGTCGCTCAATCGAGGCCGCCAGGATTTCACTCTCGGCGGCCGACGGTGCCCGCCCGGCCAGTCTTCGGAACAACAGCGCGATGCGGTCCTCGGCGGAAGGCCCCGCCTCACGCAGCGTCCGTTCTGCCAGCACGCGGGCCGCTTCAACGAAGGTTACGTCATTCATCAGCGTGAGGGCCTGCAGCGGCGTGTTCGTGCGGCTGCGGCGAACGATGCACGTTTCCCGCGTGGTCGCATCGAACAACCCCAGCGTGGGGTTCGTGACGGTCCGTTTCCAGAATGTGTACAGACTCCGACGATAAGCGTCCGGTCCGGGACTGCGAACGTACTCCGTCGCCGAAGAGATTTCCGACCAGAGGCCCTCCGGCTGATACGGTTTGACGGACGGCCCGCCGATCCGGGGTTGCAACAGACCGCTGGCGGCGAGCGCCAGGTCACGGATCATCTCGGCCGTCATGCGGAACCGCGGCCCGCGGGCGAGAAGACGGTTCTCGGGGTCGGCGGCGATCGACTCCGTCGGTGCGGCCGACGATTGCCGATAGGTGGCGCTGGTCACGATTAACCGATGCAGCCCCTTCACGTCCCAATCCGTGCGGATGAACTCGGTCGCCAACCAGTCCAACAGAGCCGGATGCGAAGGGCGCTCTCCCTGAGTACCGAAGTCTTCGGCCGTCTTGACGATCCCCGTGCCGAAGAACCGCTGCCATTCCCGATTGACAGCGACCCGCGGGGTGAGCGGATGCGACGGATCGACGAGCCAGCGCGCCAAAGCCAGGCGATCGCTGCCAGCCGGCGCCATTCCCGCACTGAGTGCGTCCGGAATACTGGCGGAGACCGGAACTGTCGGCTTTTCGTAACTCCCGCGCGACAGCACGAAGGTCTGCCGCGGCTCCGGGGTCTCCATCATCACCATTGTTGTCGGCAGGCTCTTGACGAACTGTTTGCGCTCGTCTTGCAGGCGTCGCAATTCGGCGTACGATTGGCGGATGCCGTCTGGCCCCGCGGCGAGCAGAAAGTGCTCCCGCACCTTGCTCGCCTGCGGAAAGGTTCGCTCCTCTGGTGGGATGCGGAGCAGCGTGGCGATCGGTTTGGATACGGCAACGACCGTTGCTTCGATTCCGGACAGCTCCCGGTTGTAGATCCGCACATCAGCGATGTCGCCGGCGAACGGACGCAGCGCGCCGGTCGAGCCGATTCGCAGAGGCTCCGTGTTCACCATCGTCTGATTCATCATGTCGAGCAGGACTTCGGTTTCCTGCGGTTCGCCGTCGATGAAAACCTGCACGCCCGTCGCCAATCGCGAGCCGTCATAGGTCATCAGCACGTGCTGCCAGCGTTCCAGGTCGAGCGTGGCGGCGGATTGAACGCGCAGGGCGTCGTCCAGCCAGCGGTTTGTCAGATGAACCTGCACATGGCCATCGTCCAGGTGCAGCGCCCACCCCACGCGGTCAGAGTCGTCTGAGGTTCTTGTGACGATGCCGCCGGTCATGTCTCCGCGCGGCTTGATCCACGCGGCGACGGTGAAGGACTCGAAGTACCCGAAGTTGGCGACGTCCCCCGCGTCGACGAACTGCCCGCCATCCAGCCGCAATCCCGGCCGCTCTTCCTCCACAAACTGTGCTGTGCCGGCCGACATCACCGGTGATTCATCGTGCGCTTCGTCCTTGCCGGTCTTGACGTCGTTGTTGAAGTCGATTGTGGTTTCCGTTCTGCGGATTTCCTTTCTGACGGACGGGCAGAGATCACTCTCCAAGGGATACCACGCAATCAGGCCGTCGGTGACCGTCCAATCGACGGGCGTGTCCGGCTCATCCTGGAGGACGGATTGCTCCCACGCGCGCTGGGCTTGCCGGCGAGGCGCGGCTTGGTCTTCCCAGTCGTTCTTGGCGGCTGCGATTTGTTCGTCACGCGCTCGAAGCTCCATTTGCTGCGTGGGTGTGGGCGAAAGCACGTACGGCGGCGCGTTGCCTTCCTTCCACACGCGGCCTTTTTCCGGCACCTGATTGAAGTAGGCGAACAGTTCGTAATACTCCTTTTGCGAGATCGGGTCGTACTTGTGTTCGTGGCAGCGGGCGCAGCCGATCGTCAGCCCCAGCCAAACGGTGCCGGTCGTGTCGACCCGATCGACGACATACTCAACCAGAAACTCCTCCGGGATGCTGCCCCCTTCGGAATTGGCACGATGGTTCCGGTGGAAGCCGGTCGCAATCCGCTGGTCGAGCGTCGCATTCGGCAGCAGGTCGCCGGCGAGTTGCTCGATGGTGAACTGATCGAACGGCATGTCCGCATTGAGGGCGGCGATGAGCCAGTCCCGCCAGCGAAACATGGCCCGCGTGCCGTCGGTTTGGTAACCGCTCGTATCGGCGTACCGGGCGGCATCCAGCCACGCCACCGCCATGTGTTCTCCATACGAAGGCGATGCCAGCAAGCGGTCGACCAACCGCCCGTAGCGGTCGGGAGACGTGTCGGCCAGATAAGCATCGATCTGCTCCGGCGTGGGGGGCAGCCCGGTGAGGTCGAGCGTCACCCGCCGCAGCAGCGTTTCGGGCGATGCCTCAGCCGACGGCGATGACGGTTCCCGGTCGAGCCTTGCCAGGACGAACGCATCGATCGCGTTCCTTCGCCACTCCGCCCGCGAAACTCGCGGCAACGGCGACCGTCTCACCGGCTCAAACGCCCAGTGCCCTTCCCAAGCGGCTCCTTCTTCGATCCACCGCTTCAGCAGGCCGACCTGTTCCGCCGACAGTTGCCGCTCCGCATCCGGCGGCGGCATCCGCACATCCGGATCGTCGGACGTAATCCGCCGATACAACTCGCTCGCCGCCGGCTGCCCCGGGATAACAACCGTGATATCCTCCCGTTTGGCGAACAGTCCTTCCTCGGTATCGAGCCGCAACTCCACTTCCCGCGTCTTCCCGTCCGGCCCATGACACGCCCAGCAGGCATCCGCCAGCACGGGCCGCACATCCACGCTGAATCGTACATCAGCCGCCGACTCGTCACCCTCAGCAGCGATTGCCGCCTCAGGCATCAGAACGAACAAACCAACGACTGTTATGGCAAAAGATTGCAACATCGCACCAGGCAACCATACCGCAGATGGACGGGAGAGAATCACGCACGATGATACCATGTCCCCCTGCAGCGAGCGAACACACGCCACCGATTGAGGTGCTTTCCGGTGGTGATTCCGCGATCGAATTACGCCGAACGTGTTATAAATGGAAAGCGTTGACGCCTCAGTTGCTGGCGGTTACGCATGAGAAGACGACGTAGCGACGGGGACATTAATGCGATCGCCCATTGGATTTGGAGGGGACAAGCCCGTGCAAAAATTCATGTTTCTCTTGTTCGCGTGGCTTGCGTCAATCAACCTGAATTCGACTGCTGTGGCGGACGATGTTGCCCTCGCGCGAGACTTGCTCCATGAGGCCCGTGATCTCAACGGTTTAACCCTCTTCGCATCCGCGGAACTGGGAGCGGCGTTTGCCAAAGTTGGGGACCTGGAAGCGTCGAAGAAGTCGTTCACCCACGCATGGAATACCGCCGCGGAAGTCGAAGACGGGGTTGAGCGACGGATGGTCCTGTATGGGATCGCAACGTTCCAGGCCGAAGCGGGACAAATCGAAGAGGCGATCGAAGCGGCGCAGCGCCTCCCCTCTCGCTATGAGCGAGCGATGTGCTTCGCACAGATTGCCATCGTGCAGGCCGGAACCGGAGAACTCGACGCAGCGCTGCGGACGGTGGATTTGATCCCTGTAGTGGACGAGGTTTGGGATCGGGATTCGACGCTTGTCGTGATCGCCCTGACTGTGTCGGAACGACACGATTTTGCCGGTGCGATTCGCGTCCTGGACCTGATCCCGTATGACTTCGAGCAGGCCGAACAAATTCGTGCGAGACTTCTCCGGGGAGAGCAACTGAGCCCGGAGGAAGACACCATTCAAGCACGGGCTGGCATGAAGTCCGGAGGGCTGCTGGTCATCGCTCAAGATCAAGCAGAAGCCGGCGACCTCACAGCCGCGCTGCAGTCGGCACGCAGCATCGGACTCGAAGAGGTCCGTGATAGTGCGCTGAGGCTGGTCGCGAGAGTTGCAGCGGATTCGGGAGAACTGTCCCTTGCGGAGGAGTTGCTCGGCGAAATCGGTCGTCAGAAACACAAGGAACACGTCTTGGTGCGGATCGTTGCTGCGTTGGCCCAGCGGAGACAGTTCAAGGAAGCGTCACAGCGTGTGGAATCGATCAAAGAACCAAGCGATCGGGCCCAGGCGACGTTTGAAATCGCAGCCGCGCACGCGGCCCACGGAGATGCCAAGGCCGCGCTGTCATTTTTCGAGACAGCGACTTCACTCATCCCTGACGATAGCGACGCACGGAACACCGCATCCATCGCCATCGTCACCGCGTTTGCCGAGTCGCGTCGATTGGAGTTGGCCGAGGAATTCGCTCGGCAGATCGACGATCCTGCGACACAGTCCAAAGCCTATCAGGCGATCGCAGTCGCGAACGCGAAGCGGAGCAATAAAGCTGACGCCCGTCGAATGTTCAGGAAGAGCCGGCAGGCCGCGGCAACTGTTGTTGACCCCTACTCCCGGACGACAGTTGTTGACCCGTACTACAAATGTGTCCGGCTGCGAGAACTCGCCACAGCCGAATTTGAAGCGGGAGAACAAGAACAGGCCCGGACGACGATAACGTCCGCCATCGAGGCAGCGCGACGATTGGAAATCGGCGGCGGAACGGACGTCATCGCCCTCACCGAGGTTGCGTCGACGCAAAGCAGGCTTGGCGATCGTGACGGTGCGGCAGCCAGCTTCGAGTTTGCCAGAGCCGCTGCCGCCAAATACCCCGAGGAACCGTCTGTCGCCCAGTTGCTTCAAGGCGTTGCGGAAGCACAGGCGAGTCTCGGCGACGCCGAACCTGCGATTCAGTCCGCGCGGCAGCAGAAATCAGCGCTCATTCACGCAAGCATGCTGTTGGGTGTGGCTAACGGCGTTCTCGCGCGACGGGACGAATGACGCGACACCGGATCGCCCGTCGCGGCTCGTCCCGACGGACTGGGCAACCAACCCAGCTTGTACGGTCCTCTCTCCCGAACCCGCCCGTCGAGGTGCCGCTGTGAACTTCCCCAGTGTTGGTGAGCGCGGGTTTCGGGTTAGTCAGTTCGGGGATTCTGGTGGAATGGTCCTTGGAGGAGTTGTCCGGGCAGAACCGGCCGGTTGGCACCGCAGCGTCGTTGTCACGCAGGGCGACGGCTCGCCTCCCGTCGTTCCCCGCGATCTGTACGAGTTGGTCGATGCGAATGCTCTTGGACAGAACCTGTGCCACAGCGGTTTGAAGGTGGGGGACGCATCAGCTGCGATTACCATCGTCCTCGCGACGGCTGTGATGCTCGTGGCCGTCGTCACGGACCAAACCCGCGGCGTGAGAGTTGTCTCATCAGGCTCCCCCTCAAGTAACCGTTCACACCTCGAACGAGGTTGGGTGAGCAATTCGTCTTTTCACAGATGGCGTTTTCTGCGACATCTCCTCCATGTCGCAGCGACCAACAGGACCGCCGATTTCTGAACAGCAGCTGGCCGGGTTGCCGGCCG
>JAJDEI010000058.1 GCA_029259845.1 Planctomycetaceae bacterium
GAAATTGACTCCAAAGTCTGACCTCGTCACTTGGGGTGATGTGACGATTTCCAATCAACGAAGTAACATCCAACGCGTTTCACTTCCAAACGACGGTTTGAGCGTCGTTTTATCACGTTTCGACGTGCGATTGCCGTGGGAGAGCTCCCGCCTGACCCGAACGAAGGAGACGGCGAGAACCCGCGTGCATGAAGCGCTGGCCCACCTCGCGTAACTCCTTGTTGCCCGGCGTGAGGCGGCATTGTCGTCTCACGTCACTTTCTCTGCGTCAGCTGCGGGTCGGCAGCGAGATGCCTGCCGGTGAACATGGTGGCGAGTTCGCCCTCGAAACTGGCCGGGCAACCGCATGCCCTTCGTCATCTACGACCAAGCCGCAGCTCGGCCGTTCCGCTTACAAGGGCATCTCTCACCCACTCCACGACCGCACGCTTCTCCGGTGAGACCGGTTGTAGACGTCAGCGACCTGCGAGCTTGCCGAGTGACCCAGCCAACGCTTCATGGCCCCAATCGAGCAGCCTGCCCGCGACCCAAACTCGGTCGCTCCCAAATGGCGAAGCGTGTAGAACCCGCCTAAGCCCTCACCGTCATCTCCGAGCTTGGCCCGCAGCTTCGTCCACCAGAGCGTAACGGAGTCGCCCTTATCGTGAACAAGCGGCATCCCCTTGCGGGTTAAGAAGACACGCTCTCCTTCCGGTCGGCTGATGTCAGCAAGGTGGTTCTGCAACGTCCCCCAAACCATCTTGGGCGTCTCACCGTACCTCTCAATGCCGGTCTTTCCGCGTCTGAGGTCATAGCCTTGCTCGTCAAATCGCCCGATCCGTACGGCTGCGAGATCGCGTTGTCCAAATCCGCAGCCGATCGCCATCCAGACCATCGCCGTCTTCTGACGATCGCACCGAGCAAGCACGAGTTCTAGTTGCTTGAGGGCTGGCAGTGTCCGCGGCTCTGCCGGCCTGCCGTGCGCAACATCACGCGAGTCCCAATTCCGCGCAAGCAACTGCCAACCATGTTCCGGGCGCCCTGCCCGATCGATCATCGCTTTGACCACCTGCAACCGTTTGCTCACCTGCGATGCCGAAAAGGCTGCCTCAACCAGTAGCCGGTTATACGCCTCCACGTCTTCCATGTTGAGGTCGGCGAGCTTCATCCGGCCCACCGCACCATCCCCGTGGCCGGAATTCAAATACCGCAGGAACTCTTCCGCGTATTGTTTCTTCGCCTCAAAAGTCTTCCGGGTACATCGTCCCCCGACGACGCGTTCCTGCCTCGTCGCTGACCCGCGACTCATCGTGTATGAGAAGCCCGGAGGTAATCTCCAGCAAGCTACCGGCGACGATTTCGGCCGGTACCCCCTTGGGCTCGGGCACTTTCAACTGTTCGTCCAGCTTACGCCGACCGACGCGATGCTTGACAACAACTGTTTCGTTGCGAAGATGAGTTGCGACCCACTCGTGAAAGGCCGCCTCGGCTTCTTCTCGGCTGACCATCCCAAATCGGTGCCGGCGAGGCATTCCCGTGTCAGCGTCGCGAAACGAGACGTGCCAGCCAATGTTGCGAAGTCTCGTATACGTCAACTTTGGTACTCGTTTCTTGCGTCGTTTCGTGGCCATCGCCAGCCTCTCGACACATGACACCTGCCTTTACCAGAACGACCAACATTGTAGTGCGATTGCAGAAACGCATGTCGTGCAATAGTTCAAAAATCAGGGGAAACCACTTAAAAGCGGGTGTAACTCAGTGGTAGAGTGTCAGCTTCCCAAGCTGAATGTCGCGGGTTCGACTCCCGTCACCCGCTCTCCGCAAGCCCGGTTGTCACCAGATGACAGCCGGGTTTTTTCGTCGTCAACGGAACTTTCGCCGCAGAAGCGGGCTGTTATCAGGTGCGACGAACATGGCATCATGAGCTTGAGAGTGCCGTGACTCGTTGACGGCCTTGAGAACCAGGCTTTGCGGAACCAGCGGCCATGTCCGAGCACCGACGAAACGCCATTGTGACCGGTGCAGCGAGCGGTTTAGGGCGGGCGTTGGCCGTCCGGTTGGCTTGCGATGGCTGGTGCGTGGCGGTCTGCGACATCGACGAGACGGGCAGCCGGGAAACTCTGAAGCGGGTACTCGGCGCCGGTGGGGAGGGCCGGGTCGAGCACCTGGATGTCTCGAAGCGGGACCAATGGCTGACTTTGCGCGAGCGGTTGCAGGCCGCGTGGCCGCAGCTGGATCTGCTCGTCAACAATGCGGGCGTGGCCGGCGCAGGGGAGATCGGCCAGTTTCCGCTTGAGGACTGGCAGTGGGTCATTGACGTCAATCTGTGGAGCGGCATCTACGGCTGCCATGCGTTCGTCGAATGGCTCAAGCAGAATCCGCAGGGAGCGCACATCATCAATACGGCCTCGATGGCGGCCGTCGAATCGGCACCGCCCACCGCTGCATACAATGTGGCCAAAGGGGCCCTCGTGTCGCTGTCCGAAACTCTGTACGCCCAACTGCTGCCTCACAATGTGGGCGTCACCGTGGTCTGTCCGGCCTCGTTCCCGACGGGCCTCAACGAGTCGCTCCGGGCTTCGGATGAGCGTTGGCGAAACCTGCTCCAGCGTCTCACCGAACAGTCAACCATGACGGCTGAGGACGTCGCCGAGCGCGCGGTGCGCGCCATGCGGCGAAAACAGCTCTACGTGATGCGACCGGGCTCGGCCCGCTGGCGTTGGTACTTGAAGCGACTGGCGCCACAGGCGTTTCTGCGGGGCGTGTCCCGGGCGGTGTACCGGAAAGAATAACAGCCGTCTCCCGCCGAGCCGCTGCCCCGGTGAAGGTTCGAGGGTTTTGGACAAAAAGAGAAACGCGGATCAAGCGGATCCTTTCCTTCGTTGTGACGAACATCGACGCAACGGCGGGCATCCTGCCTCGCTGTCCCGTCGCTCATGCTCGGGGCTCTGAGTCGCAAAAGCGACGGGGGCTGGGGTGACTGACTGAGAACGTCGCAGAACCGAGGTCGGTTAATTATCCCGGTTTGTTCCAAGCGCACGCCGAGAACGCTTCATCGAGCGGCGTCTCGGCGATGTGGTTGGTGTAGTTCGACAAAACCTTGGACGTAATCGCCACGAGGATTTCCAGCACGTTCCGTTTGGTAAAGCCAGCCGCAAGGAACTGCTCGACCTGCTGCGGAGAAACATTGCCGCGCTCGACAACCACGGACTGCGTGAACTCTCGCAACACCTGCAACCGCTCATCATCGTAAGGCGTGCCGTTGCGTGTCGCCTCGATAACGTCGGGGGCGATCTGCTCTGACGTGGCAACGGCCGTATGTGCCGCCATGCAGTACGTGCAGTCGTGCTCGTAGTTGACGGCGAACCAGACGACGTGCCGTTCCTCCGGCGTCAAACTCGACCGGCGGGTCAGATCGATCAGCCTCACGTAAGCTTCGGCAGCAACCGGTGCCTCAGCCAGCACGCCCAACAAATTCGGGATGAACCCATAACTGTCTTGAACCTGACCCAGGATTTCGTGGGCATCGTCCGGAGCGGACTCCAATGTGTGCACGGTGAACGTCGACATTGAGTCTCCTTTGAAAAAAAGATCCGTTTCAGAGAATCGCATGGACCGGCACGCGCATTGAACCGGCGGCGTGCTCGCCTGTGCCCGTCCAACGCCTTTCGTGGTGCGAATCGACCGCGAACACCAACCGTGAAAATCAGTCGTACGATCCGTCGCCCGCGGTCGTGTTGTTCCCAACACGCGCGAACACCCGGTGTCTCGAATCAGCCAGGACACGAAGAGCATGAATTCAGCGGCTAATGTCCCCAACGTTTCGCGACACCATGAGACACCGGGTGTTTCACCCGACAAACTCGCACGCTCTCAGGCAAACAGCGGGTCGCGACCGGCCATGCGGCGGGCGTCGGCGACCTGTCCATAATGCATCAGGGGATGCAGCGTCAGCACGAGAAAGCAGCCGCCCACGGTACCCATGAGCTGTTCCCGTCCCGGCGGACAGTTCTTGCTCGGCAAGTCGAGGTCCTCGTCGGAAAAGCGGTCCAGCGTGTTCAACGTCTCCGCACGAACGTCATCGAACTTTCGCCGCACTTCGTCCCACGGAAGGTAGTAGTCCGCATCGGTGACCGGCCCGCGGCTGACTTCCAGGTTGTTGCCGAACATCTCCTTCCATTCGATCAGCGGGTTCTCGTTCCCCAAAATGATGTGATTGACAATGTTTGCCTCGCCATAGGTGAGATGGCCGAGAATCCAGAGCGGATGATTTCCTCCATTGGCTGTCGGCTGCGCCAGCGGGGCGTCTTTCATGTCGTCCAAGAGGCCGAGCACAAACATTTTGCTCGTTTCCAGACCCATCCTGATGTAATCCACTGCTTTCATCACTTGCTCCGATTGGTTGAGGTACGAAAGGAAACACCGATTGATCGCCCGGCTCCCCATGCGAGCACCGGGAACGACTCTGCTTTCAAACAAGACATCTTGACTGCGCGTTCAAATTGATTGACCGTTCAACAAAAGGCCGAAAAAAAAGACGCGCGGCCTGTCACTTGTGGATTAAGGGATGCGTGACGGCTCCGGAGCCCGACAACGGAGGGCGGCTTCTGCCCTGACGATCCCCCAAACGAGGCCCGACATGGCATTACCGAAGCATGGCCAAGGCCGTGCGGACGATTCCCCGGACCGTCTCTTCCCCCACGTTGGCGCGCGCCATCACGTTGAGACCCTGTGCCGTATTGATGATGAAAGCTGCCAATTCGCCGGGATTGGCAGCGTCGGACAATTCCCCCAGTTCCTGCGCGGCGAGCAACTTCTGCTCCAAAGCATCCTGAAACCGCTTCATCACGCGGCGCGCCATTTCCGCGACGCCTTTGTTCTGCGACCCAAATTCAATCAGCGTGTTGCCCACAAAACAGCCTTTGCAATCGGGAGCCGACATGTGCTCGCCCATGCCCTCGATCACCGCTCGGACGTTTTCCAGCGGAGAGCCCGGTCCCTCCAGAATCTCCGTTCCTTTGCAGAACACGGTGTCGCAGTACAGGTCGAACGCTTTGTCGTACAGCGTTTGCTTGTCGCCAAACGCGGCGTACATGCTGCCGGAGTTGATCCCCATCGCGGACAGCAACTCCTCGCACGAAGCGCCTTCAAACCCTTTGCGCCAAAAGACCTCCATCGCAGCCTCGAGGGCTTGACGATCGTCGAATTCCCTCGGTCTGCCACGACTCATGGGGCGAGTATCGGAAATCTTGATTAGTGATTCAAGATCAAATCGCGGTTTTTTGAAAGATCATTCCATAAATCCGGCAGCACTTTGCCCCCATTGGGTCGCCTCCGCCTCAATTGTACAATCGCCTGCACGGTTCCAAGGCTTGCCGGAAGCCCGCTGGATCCCCAAGCCAAATCTCGTGCCTTGTCGAAACTGGGAAGCGGGTGCGAGTTCAGCATTGAGGCTGTGAAGACAAGCGAACACTTGAACTCCAACTCGAATCCCTCGCTGCAATCGACCACCAGTGGCGTCCGGTCGACGGCAAAGCCATCGGCTTGGGAATGCCAGGCCCCTCGTTCTTTCCACCGTTGCCCGTTCGGACTGGGAACCATGCCGCACGAAGATGACCAGCCGTTCTACGAAAGCCCGGTGCCGTTCGATTCCGAGCGGATTCGCGCAGCCGCCGTCTATTGCAGCGACGGCCGGTTGGGCGAGCAGTTCGACGATCTGTTGCAGAATGCATTGGGACTCCCGCGTTATGACCGTCTCGCCGTACCCGGCGGCGCGGCATGCCTGGCCAGCCATTTCGTAACCTATCGGGAGGAACAAGGCGTCGTGGAGCAACTCCGCTTCTTGATCGACGTGCACGGTCTGGAACGCGTGGTCCTCATCGCCCACGAAAACTGCGCCTTCTACAGCCGCCGTCTCCGCGTCTCGCCGCTGCAACTGGAAACGCAGCAACGTGAGGACATGAACAAAGCCGTCCGACGGGTCCGCTCCCTGTCGAAGGATTTGACGGTCAACGCGTTCTTCGCCCGAGCAAACTGGCAAGGAATCGTCCAATTCGCATCCGTCGATCTCTAGACGTCAACCGCCCACTCCGCTGACCGATCACATTCGCAGATCGGCCTGATCCGTGGAAATGGCGGAGGGGTGACGCGGGCAAACGGCGAGATCATTGCTCGGTTGGAACTGCCCTTTTCCGAATGGGCCTGACCAGAGATAATCCGGGCCACGGTGCAGCGTAGTCCGTCCTCCTCCGCGCCATTTATCCGTATGGGCGTGTACGAACCGCCCAATCTTGGTAGACTGCGGGTTGGGCCGAAGCGATGCCGGTCATCGTAGTTCGTGGTGGGGGCCAATGTTGAGACACGGTCGCGGAATGGTTGTGGGGTGTCAGTGATCGCCCCGGCGAATGTGTTCCCAGCCGTGGTCCCCGTTGCGGTCGTCGCATCGTATGCACTTGTCGTCCGTGCCTGTCGGGCGGATGACCCGAATTAGTTCATCGACGTGCAGCATCACCCGCCTGCCGCGATGCGGTCGTCGGGGTTGTCGCCTCGCACTGTTTTTGAGTTATTTTCAGCACAAGGAAGACCCGATGTCCGTTGGCGAAATTGATCGCGTGGTCGACACCCCGGCCGCCGAGGAAGTCGAAGAGAAACTCGAATACCCCGGACTTCCCGCGACCTGTGACGGGGCTGAGGCGGTCGTCTGGGTTGAGACCCGCATCAGCCAGGGGACCGGAGCCTATCCGATCACCAGCTCGACCACGATGGGCAGCGGCTTCAACGCGGCCATGATGAACGGCGTTCCCAACCTGTGGGATGAACAGCTCGTCTTCATGGAGCCGGAGAGCGAGCACTCCTCCGCCACGTTCTGCGAAGGCTTCGCCCTCGCCGGCGGACGAGTCACGAATTTCACCTCCGGGCAGGGCCTGGTACTGATGAAAGAGGTGCTTTACACGATCGCCGGCAAGCGGCTGCCGGTCGTGTTCAACATCGGCGCCCGGGCGCTCACCAGCCAGGGGCTCAACGTGCATGCCGGCCACGATGACGTGATGAGCGTGGCCGACTGCGGCTGGGGCATGCTGTTCGCCCGCAACGCCCAGGAGGCGGGCGACCTTTGTCTAATCTCGCGGCGGGCTGCCGAAGCTTCCCACACGCCATTCTTCAACGTCCAAGACGGTTTCCTCACCACGCACACAGTCGAGTCGGTGCGGTTGTCCGAACCGGAGTTCATGAAGGATTTCATCGGAAATCCCGCAGACAAGCTGATGAACCTGATGGACCCGGACAATCCGATCATGTCGGGCGTCGTCCAGAATCAGGACTCCTACATGAAGGGCAAGGTGGCCCAGCGGTGGTACTACGATCAGGTCGCACCAGCCCTCGAGGACAGCTTCCAGGAGTTCTACCGCAAGACCGGCCGGCATTACGACTTCGTCGAGCCGTACCGTTGTGACGATGCGGAGTACATCATCGTCGGCATGGGCTCCTATATGGAAACCGCCCAGACGACTGTCGACTATCTCCGGGACGAAATGGGAATTCGGGCCGGCTGCCTGAATCTGATTTGCTTCCGTCCGTTCCCCGCCGCGCGGCTGGTCGATGCCCTCAAAGACTGCAAGGCCTTCACCGTCATCGAGCGGATGGATGACCCGCTCTCGACCACAGGGAACCACCTGACGCGAGAGATCAAAGCCGCGTTCTGCGACGCCTCGACCGGCCAGGGCGGGCTGGAGCCGATCGACCGCGTCCCCCGCATCTATCACGGGGCGGCCGGATTGGGCAGCCGCGACGTGCGGCCCGGCGACATCATCGCCGCGTTCCGCAACATGATCGAGGACCGGCAGGATTTCTTTGTGACCGGCATCACCCATGCCCTCGCCCTGGAGGTCACCGAAGACCCGGACCTGCGTCCGCCCGGAGGCTTCTCCATGCGGGGCCATTCCGTGGGCGGGTTCGGATCGGTCACGACCAACAAGGTCATCGCCACCATCGGCGGCCAGGTGTTCGGAAAGGACGTGCAGGCGTACCCCAAGTACGGCTCGGAGAAAAAGGGGTTGCCCACCACGTACTACCTGACAATCGCCGACTCGCACATCTACACACACAGCGAACTGGAGTACGTGGATCTGGTCGTCCTCAACGACACCAACGCCCTGTTCAGCGGCGACCCGCTGGGAGGCATGGTCGAAGGCGGGGCGATCTTCATGCAGAGCCATTTCACCAGCCCGGCGGAAGTTTGGGAGCGGATCCCCGCACACCATCAGAAAACCATTCGCGACCGGCACCTCAAGGTGTGGTTCGTCGATATGGTCGCCATCGCCCGCGAAGTCGCCTCCGAAGCCGACCTGCAAATGCGAATGCAGGGCATTGTCCTGCTGGGCGGCTTCCTGCGGCTGACTCCCTATGCCCGCGAGCGGTCGATGTCCGACGAACAGGTCTACGCCGGCGTTGAGAACGCCCTCAGGAAGTATTTCGGCAAGCGAGGCGAGCAGACCGTGCAGGACAATCTCACCTGCGTCAAACGCGGTTACAGCGAAATGCAGGAGATTCCCCAGGAACTGATCCAAGACGGCAACGGACAAGCATGACATGAGAACCCGCGTGCAGATTGACCGACGGACGAACAATGATCGAGCCAAAGTATGCCACGCTCCAGACGCTCTTCGCAGATCGAGTCTTTCGGATTCCGCATTATCAGCGATTCTACAGTTGGCACACGAAGCAAAGAGAGGATCTCTTTTCCGATCTCCGTCTCCTAGCTGATCGCGAGGGCGACAATCACCATTTCATGGCGACCATTGTTTGCCACAAGACCAAGGACATTCAATTCGTCGGAGCGAATGAGTATCGCGTCTACGACATCGTGGACGGCCAGCAGCGGCTCACGACGCTGATTCTTCTTCTGAAATGCATCGAACTGGCATTGGACAAGAAAAACCCCGATCGCAGGGAAATCGCTGAGGTTCTCGTCAAGAGGGACGGCCACCTGATCCTTCTTCAGACAAACAACGCCAACGAAGCCATATTCAACGCCTTTATTCGCAAAGGACGCGAGCCGAAAAAGGCAGACATTCGCACTCATGCCGACAGAAATCTCAGCCATGCCATTTGTGAGTGCACTCAGTTCGTAGAGAGCTGGTCGGAGGCCCGAGGCGATGTGATGCCACTTTTGCGGCTAATCCGCAACCGGCTCGGATTTGTCGCATACGACATAGAGGACAGCCGCATCGTTTACAGTATCTTTGAGGTGCTCAACAGCCGGGGTCTTGCCGTTGATTGGTTGGATAAGTGTAAGAGCGTCCTAATGGGGCGTGCATTCGAACTGGCAAAGTCACCAGCCGTTGCTGAAGCAGGGATTAAGGAACTTCAGAAGCTGTGGGGGGAAATCTATCAAGAGGTCGCCGAGGTCTCTCTTAAGGGGCAGGAGATATTACGTGTCGCCGCAACGCTCCACTACGGCCCCATTCGAGGGAAGCCCCAGCAAGCGCCACGAGCGCTGGAAAACTTCCGTCAGGAGTGCAAGACAGCCGACGATCCCCGTCGGTTGACCGAAATTATTCATGACGTTACCAGGAAGTTAGTTGCGATTGAGAAAAACGTGCTCTTAGGCCCCGTCACAAGGGTTCTGCATGCGCGCATGTTGGCGGTCGCACTGGAATCTTCGAAATGCCTGAACGAGGCTGAACTGCAACAGGCACTCGACCAATGGGAACGGGTGACCTTTCGGATTTTCGGATTGAGACGACAAGATGCACGACGGAAGGTCGGCGAATACACGCGACTAGCGACGAAGTTTATCAAGGGAGGGACGAAAGGGGCCTCCACGTTCGAGCAGGTCATGTCCTCTCTTCGAGAACTTGGAAAAGATTTCCCTATAGACGAAGCGGTTGAGGCCGGTCTTGAGAATAGTAATTGTTACGTTGAGGCACCGGAACTCTGTCGGTACGTTCTCTGGCGATACGAGGAGTATCTCGCCCGGTCCAAGGGCAAGGGAGCAACAGTCAATCCACATGTCCGCATCGAAATTTGGCAGCAGCGAGCGATTGACACTATTGAGCACATTTACCCACAGAAGCCCAAGCCGGACGGCGCTTGGGCAAGAAAGATGAGGTATCGCGGAAAGGGCAACCGAGTCAAGAGATTTCGCGACCACGTCCATCGAATCGGGAATCTGATTCTCTTACCGCAGGCACTGAACAGCGAAGCACAGAATCACAGCTTCGAAGACAAGAAGCCAGTATACGACAAGCACAATCTGCGCATGGTAAAAGAGGTCTTGAAGGAAAACGACTGGATGCTGGACGATATCGACGCGCGGGAGAAAAAGATTCTCGCATGGGCGAAGACAGAGTGGTGCGACGTCGTGTCTAATAATTCATGAACAGGACTTTGCATTCAGTTTGAATTAGTGAGTATTCGCGTGACGAATTCATTCGACTTCCCGTTCACTAACCAAAGCATTACAACATCCCCGGAAAGGATGAAACGATGGCCTCAGCAGAAACTACCCCCTCGATGAACGAGGCGAGCGAGCGCGACCCGTTCAATAACAACTCCTACGGCACGTTGTGCGATGCGCCCTATGCGGAGGTCACACTCCCCATCCTCGACGTCAGCGACTTCAACGAGCGGGTGATCCGCGGTTATGAAGACGGGTCCGGACCCGGCGCGCTGCCCGCCGATCTGGCGCTCGCCCGTTCGCTGGTCCCGGCGGGAACCGCCACGCTGCGGGACTTCAGCTACATCGCCCCGGAGATCCCCGAGTACATCCCGGAGAACTGCACCGGCTGCATGGACTGTGTGACCCAGTGTCCGGACACCGCCATCCTCGGCAAGGTCCTGGCCGAATCCACGCTCAACGACAAGCTCCAGTCGATCGACAGCGACGACGACCGGACGATGTTCGAGCACCAGTGGTCCCGCACGCGGAAGTATTACGAAGGGCCGAAAAAGAAAGGCAAGGAGGGAGGCCGCTTCGCCATCCTCATCGACCCCTCCAAGTGCAAAGGCTGCGCGGAATGTGTGACCGTCTGCGACGACCTCGCCCTGGAGATGATTCCCAAGTCCGAAGAAAAGATCACCGACATCCGCAAGAGCCATCGGCTGTTTAAGGAGTTCGGCCCCAGCGACGAGCAGTACATTAACGACAACCTGCTGATCGACATGATGCTCAAGGAGCAAACGCACATTTACGTCGGCGGTGCCGGCTCGTGTGCCGGCTGCGGCGAAGGAACCGCGCTCCGCATGATGTGCTCCGCCACCGGTGCCAAACATGGTGACCAATGGGGCATTGTCGCCGCCACCGGCTGCAACACCGTCTACACCTCCACCTACCCGTACAACCCGTACATGGTCCCCTGGACGAACTCACTGTTCGAAAACGCCCCCGCCGATGCGATGGGCGTCCGCATGCGATGGGACCAGAAGGGCTGGACCGACCGGCCCATCTGGTGCATCGGCGGCGACGGGGCCATGTTTGACATCGGCTTCCAGTCCCTTTCCCGCATGCTCGTGACGAACCTCAACATCAACGTGCTCGTGCTCGATACGCAGGTCTATTCCAACACGGGCGGCCAGGCCTCCACCAGCACCTACACCGGGCAGAACACCAAAATGAGCCTGCACGGCAAGAAGATCGCCGGCAAGCAGGAACGCCGCAAGGAGATCTCCCAGATCGCCATGATGCATCCGGACGTGTTCGTCGCCCAAACGACCTGCGCCCACACCAACCACTTCTACAAGGCCGTGCTGGAAGCCCTCGAATTCGACGGGCCGTCGGTCATCACCTGTTACACCACCTGTCAGCCGGAGCACGGCGTGGCCGACAACATGGCCTTCGACCAGGCGCGGCTCGCCGTCGACACCCGCGCCTTCCCCCTGCTGATCTACAACCCCAGCAAGGGCGACCGCATCAAAGACTGCCTCTCACTGCAGGGCAACCCGTCCGTGAAAGAGGACTGGTACAAAAAGCCCAAGACCGAAGAGATGGTCGACTTCATCGACTTCGCCCGCAGCGAAGGCCGCTTCGCCAAACAGTTCGACCGCGACGGCAACCCCTCCGAAACCCTGCTCCACGCCCGCGAAGACCGCCTCAAAAACTGGCACGTCCTCCAGGAACTCGCCGGCCTGCGTTGAGGGATAAGATGGCATCAAGGGTGGCCCCGGTTGCTCGCAACCGGGGTCGCGCAGCGATGGGAGGCTGGATCGGAAGCGTCGACCACCGAACCGGAACCTCCCGTGTCTTCTGGACCCAGATTGCAAGCAATCTGGGCCACCCGCGGAGGGTCGCAGTCAATCTTTCCCGCGCTCGCACGGGCGGACAAGCCGCCCGTGGCACCCGGCGCGGACGACGCTGCCGAGGGGGACACGGCTCTTGAAGCAATCGAGGAGGAGCTATGGGTTTCATGCCCGGGCCATTTGAACTCATCATCGTCGGGCTGATGCTGCTTGTGCCCATTGGCATTGGGTACGCTCTGTACCGCATCATCAAAGCCGCCGTCAGGGACGGCAATCGTGAAAGCCGCGACGAATCCAAAAGGGAGTGACCATGCCGGGTGCCCCTGAACTTAACCTGAAAGAGTGATTTGCGTCCTCACAAAGAAGAACATCGAACGGAGCGAATTGGATGGCTGCGTGCTGCCGTATTGGGCGCCAACGATGGAATCGTCTCAACGGCGAGTTTAGTGGTGGGTGTTGCAGCGGCAGAGTCCACACGTGGGAGCGTCATGATTGCCGGTGTCGCGGGCTTGGTTGCCGGGGCAATGTCGATGGCAGCGGGGGAGTATGTCTCTGTCAGTTCACAGGCTGATACTGAGTCGGCCGATCTTGACCGCGAACGAAATGAACTTGAAACGGACGGTGAGTTCGAGCATTCTGAACTAGCTGCGATCTATGTGGATCGTGGATTGGATGAATCACTTGCAAAACAGGTTGCCGAACAATTGATGGCACATGATGCGCTGGGCGCGCACGCCAGAGACGAATTGGGGATTTCCGAAACAATGAGCGCGCGCCCTGTCCAGGCAGCCCTTGCGTCCGCTGCAACATTTGCCGTCGGCGCAGGGTTACCGCTTGCCACCGCGTTCATTTCACCGGAAAACTTAATCCCAATCACCGTTTCCATGACTTCGCTGGGGTTTCTTGGTTTGCTGGGCGGTGTCTCTGCTCGTGCAGGGGGCGCTCCCATTACAAAGGCCGTCGTTCGGGTTACATTTTGGGGTGCCCTGGCTATGGCCGCAACAGCCGGAATCGGAGCCTTATTCGGAGTGACCACTGGATGACGGTCTTGCAGCCGGGTAGGTCAGGCTCTGCCCGACAATCCAACGCCGAGATTGAGTGAAGGAACAGCGTAAGTGCATCTGAGCCGGGTGCCGGGTGCCACCTATAGGAAGTCCGAAGTCAAGGCGTTTTTTGAGGGGAGAGGTCGCTCTCAGGGATTTGGGAGGGGCCTCTTGTTGGGGTTTGATCGTGAGCGGCTGCGCGGACGGATGGGGGGGGCGTGAGTGGGAATGACGTTGTTGAGTGATCGTCGTCTCCGTTCGATGGGCTGTCATGACGAGGCCGTCATGCCGCCCAGCCACCTATCGGGGACTCGCACCCCAGCCGGGTACGTCAGGCTCTGCCTGACGAGCCGGTGCCGTGATCGAGCGATCAAACAGCTTTCGTACATCTGAACCATATCGTCAGGCAAAGCCTAGTCTATGTCATCATCCCCGCCCCCGTCGGCACTGCTGACCTCTGTTGACGATGAGCTCACACGACCATGAAAATCTTGTTGCCAACGACGGCTTTGCTCTGCCTCTTGGGCTCTTCCCTGGCACTGGCGGCCCCATTTCGAGCGGGCACGGCGACCGTCGACATTACGCCGCCGGTCGGCTATCGCATGAGCGGCTACTTTCACGAAAGGCTCAGCAAGGGCACCAAAGACCCCCTACTCGCCAAAGCCATCGTCTTCTCGCAGGGTGATGTCACCGCAGCACTTGTCTGCTGCGATCTTGTCGGAATCGATCCGAAGGTCGCGCAGGCATGCCGTAACGAGATTGCCGGCAAGTTCGGGATTGCTGCCGAGAACGTTTCGGTCGCTGCGACCCATTCGCACACGGGACCACAGTACTGGGGCGCGCTCCGCGATCAGTTTCACAAAGCGGCCGTGGCAACGTACGGCTCTGATCCCCAGGAAGAGTTTGACTACCCCGCGTTTCTCATCAAACAACTGGTCTCTGTCGTCGGAACCGCGAACGAGCGACTGCAAGAGGTGAGTCTCTCGACCGGCTATGGCCACGAGACGCGTGTGGCATTCAACCGTCGCTTCCTGATGAGAGATGGGCGGGTGAAAACCTGGATCGGTCTGAAGCATCCCGACGTGGTGGGAACGGCGGGACCGATTGATCCTGAGATCGGGCTGATCCGCTTCGACTCGGTCGCCGGCAGGAAACCCGTTGCCATGATCTCGAACTATGCCCTGCACCTCGACACGGTGGGCGGCCAGTTGTTCTCCGCCGATTTCCCATTCTTTATCCAACAGGCTCTTACCAAGGAATACGGCGAAGGCTTCACCTCGCTGTTTGGAATCGGCACCTGCGGCGACATCAATCATGTCGACACCGAGGCAAAGCAACGAAACAAAACCGAAGCCATTGGCGAAATGATCTCGGAATCGATCATCAAAGTTCTCCCCGACCTCAAAGCCTCCGCCGACCCCTCACTGGCCGTGCGCCGGGCCGTGATTCAGGTCCCCGTGCAAAAGTACGCCGCCGAAGAAGTTGCGGCCGCCGAGAAAGAGATGGAGAAATTCAGCGCCAAAGACACTCCACCCACCGACCCGGTGCTGACCTATAAAATCGTCGCCCTGCAGGCCTACAAAGAGGCGACCATGCCGCTTGAGATCCACGCTTTTCGCCTCAGCCGTGATGTGGCGATTGTCACCTTGCCGGGCGAAGTGTTCGTCGAATTCGGCTTGGACATCAAGGCAAGCTCGCCCTTCGAGACCACGCTTGTGATCGAACTCGCCAACGCTGCCCCAGGGTACCTTCCCACGAAGAAAGCCTTTGTCGAGGGAGGCTACGAGACCGTCAATTCGCGAATCGCACCCGGCGGCGGCGAGGCGATGGTCGAAACCGCGATTGGTCTCCTTCGGGAACTTCACGAAGCGGAGTGATGGCGTCGCGAGGGCGGGACCCCGTTGCTCGGTGAGGTCTCCGGGTCGTGCGGACTTGGCCCCTCTCGCAGGATCTGAGCGTAACGCTCCGTTGTGGTGGACACAGCCCACCCTACGCAGTCACGTCGCGTGCGGTCAGGGTGCGGGGCACAGGTCGAGGGCGTCGAGGATGCGTTGGCAGGCTGGGGACTTATTGAGCACGTAGAAGTGCATGCCGGGAACGCCCGACTCGATGAGTTGGCGGCACTGGGTGATGGCGTAGTCGACGCCGATCTCGAATTGGGCCGCGTCGTCGTCCTGTACCTGCTCGAGCCGCGCGGCAAGATCCTCAGGGAAGATCGCCCGACACATGCTTGTGATCCGCTTGATGCGGGCATACGAGGTGATCGGCATGATGCCGGGGATCAGCGGGACGGCGATCCCGGCAGCGTTGTACGCATCGCGAAAGCGGAAGAAACTGGCGTTCTCGTAGAAGAGTTGGGTGAAGACCGCGTCTGCGCCGGCGTCGACTTTGCGTTTGAGGTTGTCGAGGTCGGTCTGGGCGTCGGGAGCTTCGGGGTGCTTTTCCGGATAGCCGGCGACGCCGATGCCCATGTCGGGGCAATGCTCGCGGATGAGGGCGACCAGTTCATTGGCGTGCTGCAGTCCGCCGGCGGCCGCCTGAAACGCCGTTTCCCCTTCCGGCGGGTCTCCCCGTAGCGCCATGATGTTCCGTACGCCGCGGGAATGGGCGAAGTCGAGCCACTGGCGAAGCTCCTCAACCGTGGAGCCGACGCAGGTGAAATGGGCGGTCGCCGGAATGCTGAATTCCGCCTGAATCCGCTCGCAGAGTTCGACCGTGCGGGTTTGCGTGGTCCCCCCGGCCCCGTATGTGCAGGAAATGAAGACCGGGCCGAAGCCTCGCAGCCGTTGCAGGTTCTCGAAGAGCAACTCATCCCCCCGTGCCGTCTTGGGGGGGAAGATCTCGATCGAGAGGCCGAACGATTCGTCGCGGTAGAATTGTTTCATCGGTTTTCTTGAGGCGTGCAGTCGCGAGTGAACAGCCGTCTGTTCCGCATCGTCCCGATTGCCGGGACGGCGATCAACCGTCGGAGGAAAAACGGCGGCCGACACGGAGGCATGCTCCGATTCTTGCAGCGCACCGACTCCTCGTGCAAACAACTTCCTCACGATTTGTGAGGCATGGGCCGGCGGTGCTGGAGCACGGGGCGTCCCGTTTCGGGAACCGGACGCGATCCCCGGGGGGAACGCTTGCGGACGAGACGTTGCTTCATGTGCACAACGCGTGTGATCGGCGGCTTTGTGACGGGCGCGGCTGTGAGGCGAACTCGATCGCTGTGATCGTCGCTCAGCCTGAGAATCTTGGCCTCTGCTCCGTGGAAAATGCCTGATGCCGCGCCGTGAATCATCAGAAATCCCGGCAAAGTCCGAGGAAAGGACGTTGTTGGAGGATGCCGGAGCGACTATCCTCGTTCGGAGAAATGTCGATTGGCGGGGCCAAACGGGCCGATGATGCCGGTTCCGACGCCAGTCGGCGAGACCTGTCGTCAATTGGGGCGGCAAGTGCTGGAGAGAGACGAAGGACGGATTGGCCGCTGATGGCGACCGGCACCCCGTCTCTTCTTTGTCGGTATCGCGACATCGCTGCGATTTCCGTCAGCTTCCCGATGCACCGGGCGTGCCGATTCGGGAGACTGACATGCCCACACAAAATGGCGGTCGTTGAGAGTCTCGAATCCACGCCCGGCTCGCCGCACACGATTGGCCAACCGACGAAACGCCCGGTTTTCCGTCCTGGGACCGGCGCATCACACAAAGCCCTTTTCCGACCGAACTGACCCGAGGCAAACCGATGTCGACCACTGAAACTCTCCCGTACAAAGTCAAGGACATGTCTCTGGCGGATTTCGGCCGCAAGGAGATTGAGCTCGCCGAAGTGGAAATGCCCGGTCTGATGGCTCTCCGGGAAACGTATGGAAAATCGAAGCCGCTGGCGGGGGCGCGCATCGCCGGTTGTCTGCATATGACGATTCAGACCGCGGTGCTGATGGAAACGCTCGTCGAGTTGGGGGCTGAGGTCCGATGGTCGAGCTGCAACATTTTCTCGACCCAGGACCATGCCGCGGCTGCGATGGCGCAGGCCGGGATTGCCGTCTTTGCCTGGAAGGGGATGAACGAGGAGGAGTTCGACTGGTGCATCGAGCAGACGCTGCTCTGGCCGGACGGACAGCCGCTTAATCTGATTCTCGACGACGGCGGCGACCTCACGTTCATGGTGCACGACAAGTACCCGGAACTGCTTGAGGGCATCAAAGGGCTGACCGAGGAAACGACCACCGGCGTGCACCGCCTGTACCAGATGCACGCTGAAGGCAAACTCGGCGTGCCGGCGATCAACGTCAACGACTCGGTGACCAAGAGCAAATTCGACAATCTGTATGGCTGCCGCGAGTCCCTGGCGGACGGCATCAAGCGGGCGACCGATGTGATGATTGCCGGCAAGGTCGTGGTCATCTGTGGTTATGGAGACGTCGGCAAGGGATGTGCGGACGCCATGAAAGGTCTCGGGGCCCGCGTGATCATCACCGAGATCGACCCCATTTGCGCCCTGCAGGCTGCGATGGAGGGATACGAAGTCACCACGGTCGAAAACGCTGTTGCTGAAGGCGACATTTTCGTGACGACGACCGGGTGCCGCGACGTCATTCGCGGGGAGCATATGGACGCCATGAAGCACAACGCCATCGTGTGCAACATCGGCCACTTCGACTTGGAAATCGACATCGCCTACCTCAACGGTCGCAGCGACATCGAGAAACAGTGCATCAAGAAGGACTCGGACGTCGGCGGACCGGTCGACAAGTACACCTATCCGGACGGCAAGTCGCTGCTCGTGCTGGCGGAAGGGCGGCTGGTCAATCTCGGCTGCGCGACCGGGCATCCGTCATTCGTGATGTCCAACAGCTTCACCAACCAGACACTGGGGCAGATCGAACTGTGGACCCGCAGTGACCAATACGACGTGGGCGTTCACGTGTTGCCCAAGCAGCTCGACGAAGAAGTCGCGCGGCTGCACCTCGACAAACTCGGCGTCAAGCTGACGAAACTTACCGAGGAACAGGCAACCTACATCAACGTCCCGGTCGACGGACCGTTCAAGCCGGACTACTACCGCTATTGAACCCAGTGGCGATTGGGGCCGGCGAAGCCGTCACTTGTTAGGGGGCAACCATGAGATTCGGATCGGTTTCGGCAACGGTACTTCTGATGGCAGCCTCCGTCGGGAATGCGGATTCCATGCTCCTGGTCTCGGCGTCGGGGGAGAACAAGGTGGTTCGCTTCGCCATCGACGAAGCGAACGGGCGGTTGACGCCGGCGGGGATCATCGAGGTTTCCGGAGCGCCCGGTCCGATGGCCATTTCTCCGGATGGGCGGACGTTGTATGTCTCGCTCCGTTCGACGCATCATGTCGCCAGTTTTCGCATCGGGACGCCGTCCGGCAAACTGATGCCGCTGAACGAGGCGGACGTCGATGGGAGCACGACCTTTATTGCGACCGACCGAGCCGGCCGGTTTCTGCTCTCTGCGTACTACTCGGGCGGCAAGGTGCGCGTGGACCGGCTCGAAGGAGACGGCTCAATCGGCGAGCCGGTGCAGACGGTCGAAACCGCCAAGCAGGCCCATTGCATCGTCGTGGACAGGTCTAACCGGTTCGTGTTTGTGCCGCACACCGGGGCCGAAGCAATCTTCCAGTTTCTCTTTGATGCCAAGTCCGGGAGGCTCACGCCCAATCCTGCCGGGCATGTGGACACGTCGGACCCCGAAGCTCGGCACGAGCCGCGCCACTTGTGGTTTCACCCCACGGCGAACTTTGCCTACGTGAGTATGGAGCGCGGCAGCGCCATCGGCGCGTACCGTTTCGACCCGGAGCGAGGCACGCTGTCGGTGATCACTTCGCGGACCGACGACTCGCGGACCGACGACGGACGAACAGTGCCGGAGATGGTCAGCACGGTGCCGGAGGGATTTGCGGGCGACAACACGAACGCCGATATCGAGCTGACGCCGGACGGGCGGTTCGCCTACGTCTCCAACCGGGGACACGACAGCATCGCCGGCTTTCGCGTTGATGCTGAGACCGGCCGCGTGCAGCCGACGGACCCGCCCACAACACCAACCGAGCAGACCCCGCGGTCGTTCAACATCCATCCGTCCGGCAAATGGATGTACGCCGCCGGCCAGAAATCGGGGAAGCTGGTGAGCTACCGCATCGGCGACGATGGCAGCCTCACGCCGCGGGAGACGCTGCCGGTGGGCCAAAGCCCGGCATGGGTGCAAGTGGTGCCGATTCCGGACGATTAACGCCGCTCGGGCACAATTCAGACGGGTGCCTCGTTAAGCGCGGAACTTCGCGTTGGAGTTCAGCCTTCAGGCTGCGAAAACCAGCGAGAGCTTGGACTCCGGCTCGAACCGATCGGTTCAAGCCGGAAAACGGTTGCGAGGTCTCATCGGGGTCGGGGTACGATCATGGGTGCTCCTTCGACCGTCCGATTTTCAGTGCCGCCAGGCGAAGGCTGCTGAGAGAACTGCCGCGATGTGGTTCCGGTCCGGTGGTACGGTTCGGGGATCACAATCGTCGACGTGGCCCTCGCCGTCGGGGCCGATTCCTGAAACGTGGCGGCCGTGTCGGAACGGGGCCGAGCGTTCCCCTGAGACGGCATGGGCTCGGCACGGCTCTGCTCCGCCGGCTGCGAGGGAAGCAGCGTCCAAATGCTGTTGTTGGACTGAGGGTTGGCAGGCGTACCGGACGCATGGGACTTCGGGGCGGATATGTTCTGGGCCGGGGACTGTCGAGGCTGGCCGTAAGTTTCGTTGATGAGCCCGGTCAGTTGGCGGCTCTGCTGCTGCCGAGCGTCTTCGTAGGGCTGCAACATGTTGCCCGAACTCGGGACGGCGTCAGCTTCGAGTTGATGCTGTTGGAAGTGCCCGGACGAGGCGGCCCCGTATCGCAGCGGACGATTCATCGGTGCTGCGACCTGTGGGAGTTGCTGCCCCTGGTAACTCTGGGCGGGCGTCAGATCGGCGGCCTGCGGGTTGCTGAAAGCGGGGCTGAGGTCGGCTGGCGTCATCCCGCTGGGCAGGTTTCGCTGGGGCGACGGGTACTGGGCACCGTTCCACCGCGAATCGGTTCCCGGTGCGCTGCGTGGTGTCTGCTGGACATACGGGAACATTTGCCCCGGGCCGGCTCCGAGTCCCATGATGGCCGCTTGCCGGCGGGCCTGTTCATAGGGATCGCCGGGATCGGTCTTCGATGAGGGAATCAATGGCCAGTTCTGGCCCGGCACAGGAGGCGCGGAACCGGTTGCCGGCGGGAGTGTCTCTCCTCGACCGGTTGTTGAATCACGGGCAAGGTCGATCGCGGTCGCCGCGCCGGGATGATGCTGATGATGCGCGTGATCGACCGGCGGCTGGGCGACCGGCTGTTGCGCTGATGGATGATGAGCGAACGGTGCGGGTTGGCCGGCCCAGTCGTCGGCGGGCGGCGGCGTCGACACTGATGCCTGTTGGACGTCGGCGTGGTGGCCGGGTGCGTGCTGCGAATGATCGGCGAGCTCTTGATTGGGAACTTGCCCCCAGATGTCGGATGCTTGGCTGGCATTCGGCAGATGCTGCGAATGATCAGCCCCATCGGTTGCGTACATGGTTTGCTCGCGGGAGTGCGGAGCAGCGGAGGCGAACTCCCGTGACGGGATCGACGGGTTCGGCGATGCCTGCGGCGTGAATTGATCCCACGCAGCGGTTTGCGGGGCCGTTTGTTCCGAAGTTTGAGCTGTGACCGGTGGGCCGGATCGTTCGCGCGGCACCGCATCAATGGGCGAAGACTGGGGCCGGGCGGATCCGTTGGATGCCCGGAATTGTTGCTGAGAGGACGATGGCCAAGGGGTCTGTGTGCCGTTGGCCGTCGGGGGCGATTGCCGGTACCGGTTCGAAGAGAGCGCTTGTGGTGGTTGCACCGGAGGGCCGATGGTAATGGGCCCGGTCGGCGGCCTTCGCCCTTGACGGTCGATGTCCGCGATCGCCTGGCTCAGCATGTGGTCGGGAACCTGCCGCGGGCCTGCCGGGCGAACGGCGGGGGCGGTGTTCTGGAAAGGATTCACGCCGGCAATCGGGGACGGGCGCGGCTGCCGTGCAACGGGGCGATTCTGAGCGAACGGCGGAATCGAACGCCCATTCGGTGTGAGACGTTCCTGCGACCGCTGGGACTGCTGAGCCTGCTCCGCCAATTGCTGTTGTCTGCGGCCCTGCTCCATCAGTTCGAGGAGTTCGCGGGTCGGTCCGTTGACCTGGCTCAGGTCGCGGGCCGACTCGCGGGATGCGTTGATCATCGAACCGGATGACGCCGAATTCTCCGCCAGTCCGGCAGGGATCACCCCGGCGGCGGAATTTGCCGGAACCTCCCGGCGAGGAGCGAGTGCGGCGACCTGTTGCATGATCTCCTGGACTTGCGCCTCGTCGCCGATCTGTCGAAACATGGCGAGGGCCTCTTCCTGGCGACCGGTCGTGCCATACAGCATCCCCAGGTTGGCGACGGCGGTTTCGTAGTGCGGATCGATCCGTCGCGCCTGTAGCAAGTAGCGTTCACTCTCGGAGTACCGGCCCTGCAGCCAGTAGGAGTAGCCGAGATCGCTGAGCACGGCGACGTTGCGAGGATCGCTCTCCAAGGCGATTCGATAGTGCTGCTCGGCGCGTTGGTACTGGCCCAGCTTGTCGCAGACAACGGCCAACCGGTGATTGGCTTTGGTGTGTTGGGGCTGAGCGATCAGCGCTTGCTCGAAATGCCTTTGTGCCTGCTGCGTCTCGCCGTCTCGAAGCGCAGCCTCTCCTAAGCGGAGATGCTCATCGGCCGTACTTGCCAATGTGGAAGAGGAACGTGGCCCGGCGTTGGTGGGCGGAGGGAGCTGCGCTGCGCTGGGATTTGCGTCTTCAGACGACTCAGCAAACCGCGACAGAGCGTCCTCCTTGTCGTGACCGAACAGGCCCGACATGAGGTTGGTCGATTGGCAACCGCTGCAGACGGCCAAACCGACTGCCACAACGAGGAATGGGGTTTTCATAGCGCAACCCAGCGAGCCGATACGGGACGGAATGTCCGCAACATGCGAGGTCAACCGTTGGGACGTGGAAGAAAGTGGGACGTGAAGGAAAGTCAGCTCAGACGTGCCTGCGGGAACCGGATTGCTCCGGGGATGAAGGGTCGCGGAGTCTAGAAACGCCCCGGTCATGTGTCGAGAGCAACTTGGGTTGGCTCCGAAACGATCGGGAGCCGACGGTTGCGATGAGAATGGAGCCTCCCGGATCTCGCTCAGGATGACCCTGTGCGACAGAACGGGCAACATAATGTGTTTTTGAGAAATGACATACAGCGAATTCTCCCCTTCTCAGAATCCGCCGCCCCCGAGTCCCCCTCCCCCGAGTCCCCCGCCCCCAAATCCGCCGCCTCCAAATCCGCCACCCCCAAATCCGCCACCCCCGAAACCGTTTCCGAAACCATTGTTCGAACCGGCCCCTTGCAGCAGATAGCGGTAGTACGTCGGTTCAGCTTCGATGGCGTTGTACCCCCGTCCGTAACTGGGTGAGACGACCGTGCGGCAATCGGCATCGGGAACCCCGAATTCGGTGAGAATCTGGGCGACTAAATTGCGACGCAGCAGGTCCAGTTCCGGATCACTGTTGTTTCGGCCGCGTTCGATCAACACGGGGAAGGGAGCGGACTTCATCCGGACGGCGACTTCCAGGATCTTGTCCCGTCCGTCGGGGGTGAGCTGGGCCGTCTGACCGACGAAGTCGTGCCGATGGAAAATGAAATCGGCCGCTTCGCCGTTGGTTTCCATGACCTGATAGTGGGCTCGCACGGTGCTGCCGAGCGGCAGAGTCTCCGGAATTGCGTTCGACCGATGCCCGCAGAACAGACCGAGAAGCCGCCCCCGAATGCCGCCGCACCTCCCGTGTCGGCAGCGGGACCGGTCCCCACCACAGGCCTTGCAATCGCCCCCGTCCACACCGCAGCCGTTGCCGCAGTCATGGCAGCCGCCGCTGCTGCAGGAATCGCAGGCGTGACCGTCTGCGGCGCAGCAAGTGTTGCCTTCAGACACGTCGCAAGCGGTCCCGGCGAAGCCATCACAGGTGGCATCCGACGCGGTGTCACAGTACGCGTCACAGGAGTCGGCACCATGCCCAAGCAGGCCGGTATGACCCAAACTGGCGCACCCCACAGCGGAGACCGCGGCGAATGCGAGGAGACCTGCCTGAAAGAATCGTCGTCTGCCGGACATGGGATGCCCCCCATCAATCTGTCGAGCCAGCCTGAACGGGCAGGCCGCGTGAATCGTGATCGTGATCGTCATTCGCCGAATCTTCGGTATCGGCGGTTCCTGCGTACGGTCGGATGGGTCACCCGGCCGCCAGAATCGCTCTTGTTCGGGACAGCGTCGCCGAGAGTTTTCGCGACGTGCCGCGCCGGAGGTGTCGCTGGATTATCTCCGTCGGCCGTAATGGACTCTCCGTCCGGAGTTGTTCTGAGACTGCTCGCCGCTGACCTGCTGAATGACGCCGCGTCGTTGGATGAACTGCCCCGTCGCCGGCGGTGCGTCAGGCACGGGGGGAACGGACGGCGCGGCTTGCTGTCCGCCTTGGCTCGGCTGCTGCGGTGGAAGGCTCTGTGGAACGGGTTGGCCATAAGGAGCATCGGTCGGCACATGCGGGGCGTCGACGTCCTGTCCGATCACTCCTGTTTGCGGATAGCCGCCGGAGCGATAGTCCGGGTTGTGGTAGCCGTGGCCGGCGTTCTCGCCGTAACCGTTGCCGTTGCCGTAGGGCAGCAGGCGGTAATGGCCGAGGTCCGGGTTGCCTTCCGTCCGGTTGAATTTGTAGAGGTCGAAGTCATCCGGATGCGTCACGTAAAAGCCGGGCAGCGGTGGGACCTCTTCCGGGTCCATCGGCCGCACGATTTCCGGCGTGACGACGATCAACATCTCTGTCTCGTCCTCAGTCGCCTGTTTGGTGTTGAAGATGTGGGTGCCGAGGATGGGAATTTCTCCCAGGAGCGGGATACGGGTAACTTCCGATTGTTGCCGTCGGGAAAACAGCCCGCCCAGTACGATCGTTTGTCCTTCGCGCAATTCGACAACCGTTTGCACGCGGCGGACATCGACCCCCGGCACGCCTCCGACTGAGTTGGCATTGTTGATGGCAGAGAGTTCGGGAATGATCTGCAGCCGCAACAGGTCGTCATCGACAACGGTCGGGGTCGCAATGATCGATGTCCCGAATCCCCGGAACGTCGTCGTGCCGACGAGCACGCCATTGTTGCCGACCGTGTTGGGCACGGCGAACTCACCCCCGGACAGAAAACTGGCCGAGTTGCCGCTCATGGTGACGACGACCGAGTCTTCCAGGATTTTTGCGCTACCGTTCGAGGCGAGCGCGTCGAGCAGGACGGAGATCTCCCCGTTGTCAAACAAGCCGGTCAAGACTGGCGCCGTGGTGGCGAATGTTTGGCCGATGACGTGCCGGGCGTCGTTGAAAATCACATTCCAGTCAATTCCCCAGCGGCGGAGTTGCGAACGGTTGAGTTCGGCGATCCGCACCCGCAGCATGATCTGAAACTCGCCGGGCACTTGCAGTTCGTTGACGATCAATGAAGACAGCAGATCGCCACCAACAACGCCGCCATAGCCTCCGCCGGACCCGTACCCCGCTCCTCCGTAACCGGCACCGGCTCCCCCGTAGCCGCCGGCAGCTCCGGCAGCCAGGTTTCCGTTGCCGGCGTACCCGGCGAACAGGTCGCCTTCCTGGGTGAGCACTTCGCCGCGGACGATCTGCATGATGCGGGCCGCCTCTTCGGCGTCCTTCGCCTGTCCGCGGACGATGATCTTCCGCGACATGGGGATCAGATAAACCTTGCTGTTGGGATACAGCAGAGCGAGCTTGCGTTCGATCTTGCCATAATCGAGACGGCGTTGGTCCTCCAACGACGGATCGCGAATCACGTTGGCGACGTACATCAGCGGATCGGGGCTGCCCTCGAACCAAAAGGTGAGGTCCGTCGTGCCGATCTCAGAACCGATCAGCGAGAATTCGTTCTCGCTGAACTGAATGACTTCGAGCACGTCCGGATCGGCGATGTGGATGCGGCGAATGCGTCCGCTGGTGTTGATCAGTTGGCTGCGGTGCTGGACGATCTCCAGTTCCTGCGCACCCCGGGGCACAAGGTGGATGCGGTTGCCGGGCGGTGGCACGGCCAGGGCGTGTTCGTGCTGGACGGTGCGAACGGTCTGGTATTGTGCGGGCCGGGCTTGTTCGGGTGCGGCGATGGCGGAGACCCTCACCACGCGGCGGGGACTGGCCGGCCCTTCAAAATGGCTGGTCACGACGGGAGACTGGGCATTCGACACCGCACCGGAGAAACCGGCTAACACCATCAGGCAGCAACCGGCGAGGCTCTGCCAGCGACGCGAGATCGCCGTCGCGGGCGCCTTCCGCCACGACCCCTGCCGGGGCCGGCGCCAATTCCTCCAAGACGAGCTCGACATCCGGTGGTGCTCCCGTCATCCCTGATAGACATGCCGTTGCTTGGCCCGGGCCGATCGCGATTGACCCACGTCGGCCGCAGTGCGGCAGTCTTTCCCCCTCATGCTCACCGCTGATCCGTCAGCGGGAATTGCAAACCGGATTGGCCGGGAATGCACCCGGAAATCCATAGTCCTCTGCTGTATCGGCGGGGGGTGGAAGCCGAGTTGAAACCAATTGTGACGATTGCGCGAATGTTTCCCGTAAATCCGTCTGTAACGGTTACAGCCCAGGGCCCTTCAAAGAGTGAAGCTGGGGAACCTCGTAACCCGCTGCGTAAGCGAGGGACGAATCGCTAACTCACGTTCGCTTCCTCGCTTACACTTCGGGTTACCATTGAGCTTGTCTCGGCCGGTCTTCTCCAAAGTGAAACTTTGAATGGCCCTGGGTAACAGCCCCCCAGCCGCCGGGGCGCAACTTCCGCCGAACCACCACATCGGCAATTTCGCCGCGCCCGTTTGGAAGCGCACCGGGCGTCGGCGCGCCCGCCGCTCACCAGTGAATCGTATGATTCACACTCACCGGGCCGCCATACGTCCAAGGACTACGATAGCTGTAGTACGGATAGCGCAGATGAATCCCGCCCCCGGTTGCTCCCCCCCAATTCCCGGCTCCCCGGATGACGGGACCGGTCGCCAGCGCGGGGGGGACGAGCGTGTGTGCCGGTGCCGGATAACCGTCCGAGATCTCCTCGTAGGAGTAGTCCGGCGGTGCGCTCGGCCCGGGATCGTACGTCGCTGGATCCGACAGCTCCGCCGTCGGATCCCCGCTTGCAGGCGTCTCAGCGGCCGTTGCCTCAGCGGCGGGCGTCGGCGTGGCGGGCGTCGGCGTGACCTCGGATTCCTCCGGGAGCACAAGGCCGAAACTGGAGACAGCCGCCGCTGGTGCGCGCATCAACGAAGGCAGCGGACCGATCACAACCGCGTCATCGGCAAAAACAGCCGGCACGTTTCCCAGGATCAAGCCGGCGACAGGCAGTGTCAGGGCGATCAACGAACGCATGCTTCGGACTCCTTAAACGTGTCGAAACCGAGGGGCGGATGCCGGCGGAAATTGCAACGCGTCTCAGCCGGACCATCGGGTCGCGTGTCGATGGCGTCGCCGATGATACCCTGACGACAGCCGCTGCAAGGGGCCGCGCTGAGAATTCGGGCGAGCCGGGAGAACTTTGAGCCGGCTGTGCGGAATTTGACGTTTGATTCGTCACGAACGCCTTGAGTGTCCTCCTCCGCTGGCCGATGAGAAAGCGGAAGGGCAGTGCGTGCTTGCGCCGCGAGGGGCGGGACCGGCTCCATCACACGAGTCCGTAGAGGGGCGAATGATGCGATGTTCTGTTTTGGCAATCGTTGCGATGGGGTTGTTGGCGAGCCACAGCCTGGCTCAGGATCTGCCGGAGGATTTCATTGTCGGCGATCCGACGTTGGACGGCAGTGAGCCGCTCTACTCCTACGATGATCTCGACCCGTGGAAACACGGCTGGATTCAGGTCATGCCGTTCTACGGCGGGTACCACGCGTACCGTCCCTACAACTACAAGCACGTCTACGCACAGTCGGCTCAAGCCGCCGCCTGGGGTATGCCGCGCAGCATGCCCTACTCGCAGCAATTCTATCACCGCTACGAGAATCTGCCGGGAAACCGAGTCGGTTCTCTTCCGGCAGTCAGTCCGTCGCCCTACGGACCCGATCCGTCGGCCATGCATCAACCGCAGTGGGACGCATTACGCCGCTCGCCGCTCCTCAACGCCGGATTCGATCACCGACAGGGAGCCGCCTATCCGCAGTCGGTCGCGCCGGTCAATTTCCAGGGCCTCCATCAATCGCCCGCTGCCGGTCCCGAGTACCAGCGTCGAAGTTTGCAGCAGTCGCGGCTCCAGCAGTTGCTCTACCAAGCCGGCCCGCAAAACCAACCGCCGACAACCTACGAACCGCTCCCCGCGCCCGCGGCGAGACGACCGTAGCACGCAACAAACGCTGATCGGCGACTCGCTGTCCGTTGAAAAACTCGATTCCGCGTGCCACTGCCGTCTCGGCAGTGCGAGAAACCAGTCAGTTATCAGACATCTGCACGGCTGACACAGCCGTGGCACACGTTTTTCAACGGGCTGTTAGCCCGTCGACCCACAGTCGTTTCCGCTTGCGGCTTCGCACGACCCCTCTTGGAGCCGACCGCGTCTCTCGTTGCGCTCACCCACGACCAGTGAGCCGCTCGAACGTCTTTCGCTGTTCGATGAGCGCCTGCACCTTTTCCTCGGGATTCGTGCGCGCTTCCAGCAGGATCCAGCCGGCGTAGTCCATGTCCCGGAAGAGGTTCATCAACTGCTGATAGGGATAGGCATCGCTGTTCAGCTCGCGCACATGTACGGTTGCGCCGAAACGATCCTTGACGAGGTTGAAGTTGTGCACGAGCCCTTCGCCGGTCAGGTCGACGTCGTTGGAGTTCCAGCAGACGCCCACGTTGGGGTGATCGGCGACATCGAAGATCGCCTTCATCACGGGCAGTGCGCTGGTGCCCCGGCCGTGGGCTTCGACACGGATTTGCTGGCCGAACCCCTCCCCGTAAGCGGCCACTTCGTTCAATGACCGGCCGATCTGTTCGATCGTCTTTTCGTGGGGAACGCCTTTCGGCAGCGAGTTCGGTTTGACCTTCACGCCGCTGCCGCCGCAGTCATGCATGAGCTGCACGTACTGCATCGTCAGCTCGATGTTCTGCTTGACCTTCTCCGGGTCGGGCGAGTGAAACTCAGCGTTGGACCCATACCCGACCAGCGTGACCGGGCTGTCGGCGAACCGTTTGCGCACCTCCTTGCGTTCGGCTTTCGACAACGTCGACTCAACCCCGTGGGCGTGCTGCGTCCGCAATTCGACACCGGCAATCCCCGCCTGTTCGCACACATCGATCAGCGTGGGCAGGTCCATGTCCTTGCCCCACAGATACGTCACGAGACCGAACTTCAGACCTCCTTGTGACTCGGCAGTTCCGCCCGTTGTCCCGAGTGCGTGGAGCCCAAGGCCCGCCATTCCGGCGGCTGCCAATCCGTGGATAAAATCGCGTCGCGTGATCATGGTCTGATTCCCGAAGTGAAAAAACGGCGTCGAGCTTGCCGCGAACATTAAGACCGCCGTTGGTCGAACTGCAAACGGCGCCCGGGCGTGACGTCAATCCTGCTCCACACGAGGGAGGTTTGCAAGGGCAACGGCGGCTGTCAAAACAACTCCGGGCGCAAACGTCCCGTCCCGGCGACCGGAACCGGTTGCCGGACACGGTTGGGCACGGTTGTGTGAGGATCGATGCCGAGGAGATGCAGGATCGTGGCGAGGATGTCTTTCGGCGACACCGGCTCGGCGGCGACATCGCCTCCCATCGCGTCGCTGCGTCCCACAATGTTCCCTCGTCCGACTCCCGCCCCCGCAAGAGCAATGGAATAAGCCCGCGACCAGTGGTCCCGTCCGCCGCCCCGGACGCTTTTGATTTTCGGGGTCCGCCCGTGCTCACTCATCCAGACCACGAGTGTTTCATCAAGCAATCCGCGCTGCTCCAGATCGAGAATCAGACCGGAGAACGCGGCATCGAAACCGGGCAACAACCGGTCCTTCAGCCGGTAGAAGTGATTCCAGTGCGTGTCCCAGTCGGTGTTGAGATAGGCGTATTCGTCCCAAAAAACTGTGACAAAGCGGCTGCCCGCTTCGACCAGCCGCCGCGCGGCAAGACACGACTGTCCGAACAGCGTCATGCCGTAACTTTCCCGCAGAGACAGCGGCTCCCGCTGAAGGTCGAGCGCCTCGTGCATGCGGCTTGCCGAGAGCATGGACATCGCCATTTCGCGGAAGCGGTCGTAAGACGCCGCGCTTCCTGCCGCGTCGGACCGACGCAGCGCAGCATCCAATTGCGCTCGCAGAGACTCTCGTCGCTGCAGGCGGTCGATCGTCAGTCCGGGCGGGAGTTTCGTACCGGCCAGTTGGAACGAGCCTTCCGGCGTGATGCCCGCATACGGATCGGCGACCAGCCGCTCGGGCCCGTCCGCCGGCGAGATTTTGATGACTTTGCGCGTCGCCTCTCCCTGGAACTCCGTGAGCACCGGGTCGTATCCCGGCCCCAAAAAAGCGGCATACGGCCCGGTCTGCACCGCTGCGGCCCGTGGTCCGCCGTGCGAGTTCATCTTCCACGGCAGGGCGACGTTTTGGGGAATCCCCTCACGGCCCGGGCGGAGGCGGCGCTCGTCCACATAGTCCACCACTGAGCCGATGTACGGCCACAACTTTGGATCGTTGGGCCGCGACTCCAGTGCGGGGGTGTAGTCGGGAATCCCGCTGGTCACATACGCCGTGCAGTGCACCGGGTAGGGATGGGTCATCGAGCGGACGACCGTTAACCGGTCAGCGATCTCCGCGACCCGTGGCAGCAACTCACCGAAGTGCACTCCTGGCAGGCTTGTGGGAATCGATTTGAATTCCCCCTGGATATCCTCCGGGGCATTCGGTTTGGGGTCGAAGGTCTCGTGCTGCGGCGGTGACCCGTAGGGCAACAGCAGAATGCACGACTTCGCCCGGCCAAACGTTTCCGGGTATTCGACCGGCTGTCGCTGGGCCGCATTCAACGCGCGGAGCCGCAAGACGTCACTGAGCCCCATCCCCAAAAAGCCAAGACCGCCCGCCTGCAGCCAGTCGCGCCGGGTGACGCCGTTGCACATCCGCCGTGAGTTGCCGAGGATGCGGAGCATGTCGCCACCTAATTGCGAAGAGGCCATGAAGCATCTCAGTTTATCATAGTCGGGTCCCCAGGTGTCGAGGAGCAACCATGAAGATCGATCACATTGAGACCATTCACCTGCGGTACGAGTACGACGACGGCTTCACGTATGCGGGCGGCGTCTGCACGGGCCGGTTGACGTCCTTGGTGCGTGTGTTCACCGAAGAGGGGGCCGTCGGACTCGGGTCCGTCTACTCGCATCCGGGTTTGGTGGAACTCGTCGTCAAGCAACAGCTCGAACCGGCGCTGATCGGTGAGGAGGCGACCGACGTCGAGCGGCTGTGGGACAAGATGTACGGTCTCACACGCTGGTACGGCCGCAAAGGGGCGGCGATGTCGGCACTGGGCGCGATCGACATAGCGTTGTGGGACCTCGCCGCCCAAGCGAAAGGGGAGCCGCTCTGGCGGATGCTCGGAGGCGAAGCCGGCCAATGTCCCGCTTACGCGAGCGGGCTGTTGTGGAAGCCGCCGGAGGAGCTTGCCGAGGAGGCAGCGGCTCACATCGAGGCGGGATTTCGCCGAATGAAGATGCGGCTTGGACACAATGACGACTCCGATGCCGCCGCCGTCCGCGCGGTCCGGGGAGCCATTGGGGACGACCATGACCTTTTGGTCGATGGCTCGATGCGCTATGACGTCGAGTCAGCACGACGGTTGGCGGAGCTGCTGGAGGAAAACCGTGTCTTCTGGTTTGAGGAGCCGTTTCCTCCGGAGGACCTGGACGCTTTTGTTACTTTGCGAGACTCGATCTCCCTGCCTGTCGCCGCCGGCGAAAATGAATTCGGCCTGCAGGGGTTCCGTGAACTCGTGCGAGTAGGAGCCGTCGACGTTTTGCAGCCGGACGCGAGCCGCGCGGGAGGGATCTCCGAAGTCCTGCGAGTCGCCCGGCTCGCTGAGGAGGCCGGCCTGCGGTTCGCTCCCCACAGTTGGTGTGACGCCGTCGCGATAATTGCCAATGCGCACGTTGTGGCATCCCGCTCGAACGGCGTAACGGTCGAAGTCGACCGTACCGGCAATCCGTTTGTCGAGGAACTGCTCACCGAGCCACTCTGTGTGACCGACGGCATGCTCCGGCTGTCGGACGACCCTGGCCTGGGGATCACGCTCAACGAAGATGTCCTCGCCCGCTACCGGTTGCCGGACCCGTTCGACATCCCTGACGGCGTGTACTCCGACATGGTCTTCAACGGACGCGCGACGTAAAGACGAGACCGGGTCACGGAATAGAAAATCTCACGCCCTGTTCTCAACGCCCCTGCGCAACGTCCAAACGGTCAATCCGTCCAAATCTCCGTCGGCTTGTTCCCCGCGGCGATCGACGACGAAACTCAAGCCGACCGCCAGCACGGCGAAGAGGATATTCACCAGCGGCCCGACCCAATAGTTATCGAGCGTGACTTCCCAGCCGGACGGCACCCAGCCCAGCCAGTTGAATGCCAGGTAAACGTTCACGGTCACCGCGACCATCAGGGCGAGAACGGCAGACCGGTTCCGCACGCGGGTGGTGAAGAACCCGACCATGAACACGCCCATCAGGCAACCGTTGAAGACCGACTCCACGATCCACGTCAGGTCGTTCATGCTCTCTTTGGGCAACTTCTCAACAATGATCGCCCCGGCAATCATGACCCCCGCGCACAGTGTGGCAATCACCCGCGCGAGCCGGAGGTAGAAGCGGTCGCTGCGCCCCGGCGCCAGATAGGGCCGGAAGATGTCCACAACAGACACCGTGGCAATCGCGTTGATGCTCGAATCGAGCGACGACATGGCCGCGGCTAACACGCCGGCGATCACCAGTCCCGCGAGACCCGCCGGGAGCGTCGTCAGAATGAAATGCGGAAAAACGGCATCGGTCGCCAGCCGGTCGACCGCCGGGCTGGGAAAGCGCTGGTAGTACGCATAGACACATGTTCCGACAAAGAAAAACAGCGCCCACGTCGGTACGGCGACGATCGAAAAGATCGCCGTCGCCTTCCTCGCTTCGCGGGTTGATTTCGCCGAAGCGTATCGCTGCACGACATTCTGGTCACCCGAATAGTTGAACAGCCAGGTAAAGATGCCCAGCAAACTGACTGTCCAGAACGTCCGACGGCTCCAGTCCAGATCGAACGAACCGAGGGAGAACTTGTTGTTCGCACGGGCCACCGTGAAGACTTCCTCGAATCCGCCGGGAAGATGGGAGACCACATAACCGACGCAAATGACTCCGCCGATCAACAGCACGATTGCCTGCACGACGTCCGTCCAGATGACCGCTTCGATTCCGCCGGCGACCGTGTAAAACGCAATGAAGACCCCCGCACAGACGATGATGATCCACAGCTCGGCCCCGGTCAGCACCTGGATCGGCAGACAGACCAGAAACAGGACGCGGGCCAAACGAAACGCCTGCGCCACGACGAACGTCACCACACCGTACAGCCGCACGGTTGTGCCGTAACGCGCCTCCAGATACTGAAACGCCGATGTCAGATTGCCGCGCCGAAAGAAAGGGATGAACACCACGATCGCCAGAATGGCCACCAGCGGCAGCGTGAGATTGGCGACGAACTTGCTCCAGTCGGTCGCATAGGAGTCCCCCGGAAAGGCCAGAAATGTGACCGAACTGATTGACGTCCCCAGCATCGACAGGCCGATCACCCATCCGGGAAACGACCGGTTGCCGACGAAGTATTCTTCCGTGCTCTTGTTCCGCTTTGCAAAGTACAAACCGACGCCCGCCATGCCGGCCAGATACGCCACGATGGCCACCACATCCCACATCCTCAGCGGGATCGGTTGGACAACTTGTGCAAGCAACATATCGACCTTCATCACGTCAGATCAGATCAGGGAATAGAGAACCAAAGAAGACGTCGCCCCACGGCCAGTGACCTGCCACCAGTCCCCCACCAAGGACCATCAACGCGGCGGCTGATGCTCCGGGAAATCGGCCGCGTACCGTGTCAGCAGAGCCGGCACATCGTTGGGAACAATGTAGATCTTCCCGCGAATGGTCTTCGTCTCGCCCGGCTGCAATCCGCCAAGCCGGAAGTCGGCGTGCAGGCAGACGATGACCCCTTGAAACAACTCCTGGTACGGCTCGAAGGCGGTCGCGAAGATCATCGACTCGTCGGCATTGAAGCAGCCGATCAACCCGTTGGACGGCACGAGATCGGACAGCGGGCGAGGATTGACGTCGTTGCGATCAACGCTCCGCGGGCACCAGACCTGCCCGGGCGTATACCGCGCTTGCGTCGCCCAGTTCCGGGTGGGCATGCGGGCCAGTTCGCCATCCAGAAACACAAAGCTCTTCGACAAATACGTCTGCTGATCGCGGCCCGTGAACTTGTCGACGCGAATGCAGGGCTGCGCCCAGTGCGCCTCGGAGCGTTGGTTGGTCGGATTGGTCGCCACAATGTGAAACTCGACCTCGTCGGGCGTGGAGCGAATCTCGTGGGTCACCACAAGCCCGTCTTCCACGTGGCATCGGAGCTTGAGATGAGTCCCGTCGTTACTGGCGTCGAGCAGTTCCGTGCGGTGTTGCATCCGCGTGTGCTTGACCCAGTCGGCATCCGTCGAGCCGGCGCGGCAGTACGCTTCCAGGTAGTAGACCTGCATCTCCCCGCCCGGCAAATGGTCTCCGCTGATCGTGAGGTAATTGTTGGCCCAATGCAGCTTGAGGGGCGGCGGCTCCGCAGCAGTTGACGTCGTCGCGGTCAGAGTGACCGCACCCAGGAACGCAAACACCTGAAGCCGGGTGACAGCTAACATCGGCCAACCTCGAATCGTGGGAGAGACGAGGCCCAGCATACCGTCGTGCGGTCGCGAGAGACAGCATACCGCGTGCCCCGTTTCGCCGCACATTTCAATTGCGCGGCGAAACGGGTGCGCCACGAGCGTGTGTCACCAGGGCGTTTCCATCAACCCCACGACCTGCCGCGCGAGTTGGTCGACGGCGTCTTGTGTGGCGGTGGCGAGCGAGTGTCCCAGTTCCGGGGCGAAGTCGGCATTGGCGATCAGTTGGACCGTGTTCGTGCCGAGCGGAACCTGCTGGCTTGCAAGGACCCGGCCGCTCCGCAGATCCTCCCAGCGAACTTCCACCGCCAACGACAACTGCAACTCGCGCGGGTCGTCATAGCGGTTCTCGGTGAGGACGTCCTTGCGAATCTCGACGATGTGCCCCGTCAATCGCGTGTCGGCACCGGCGCCTTTGGTCAGGCGATAGGGCGTGCGCTGCTGAATCTGTTTCTGCACCGCTTCGGTGAGCTGCAACTCGAACCCGCGACGATAGGAATCGGTCGTAAACGTCGGCACGTGAACCGTACGGATATCCGGCGCATAGGCTCCGCCCACCATGTACCCGGCACAGCCAGAAAGGACCAACAACGGCAGCAGTAGTCGGATAAGACGGTCGCTCGGAACCGGAGCGGCCTTCGCGCGCAACCTGCCCCCCGGTTGATGACCACGTCTCAATCGTGGCAAGCCAGCCACATCGGGCTGAGGAAAATTCGACATCGCGGGACAGGGACAGAAGGATGATCGTTGGGGAGTCGTTGCATCCAGTGTGGCGCATACAGGAACACCACCCCCCGCTCAGGAAGAACCCGCA
>JAJDEI010000059.1 GCA_029259845.1 Planctomycetaceae bacterium
TAACCCGAGCAGCGGCAGCAGGCTGGGGAAATCAGCGAGACAACCTTCTGCGACGACGTGTGGTGTTGCCGGCGGATGGTCGCGAATCCTGGTCGGACAGTGGACACCGAGCAACTGCGGCCGGCAGACTTTGCCAGCATCCGCCGGTTGCTGGCGGCGAACTACCCCCCAGCCGGATATCGAAAACGGTCACCGTCACCCGCATGGTCATTCGGTGGGCGCATGAGTCGGAACTCATCGAACGGCTACCTCGCTTCGGTCCGGACTTCAAGGTGGCGGGGAAGCGTGCCTCGCGTGAGGCGAGAGCAGCGGCTGGTAAGAAACTGTTTACTGCGGACGACATTCGGCGGCAATCATCCAACGCCGAGCCGACCATGAAGGCGATGATGTTACTTGGCGTCAACGGTGGCTTCGGAAACACGGACGTCGCCTCGTTGCCTCTGTCCGCAGTCGATCTGGAAAACGGTTGGGTGGATTTCCCACGACCAAAAACAGGAGTCCCTCGCCGTTTCTTACTCTGGCCCGAGACTGCCGCGGCTTTGCGTGAGGCGATGGAAGTAAGACCGGAGCCGGCGCCCCCCGAATTCGCGGACCTGGCATTCCTAACCGCTCACCGACGGCAATGGGTAATCGTCAAGCCGGACGGCCGGCGGTCAGACCAGATTGTCCTGCAATTCCGTAAGCTCCTACGAAAGAGCGACATCAGCAAGCCAAGGTGCGGCTTCTACTGGTTCCGCCACACATTCCAGACGATCGCAGACGAAGCAGGCGATCCGATCGCAACCGCTCACGTCATGGGCCATGCCGACGGCACGATTGGCGGCGTGTACCGCGAACGCATCTCCGACGAACGCCTCCGCAAGGTGACCGAGCACGTCCGCCATTGGCTGTTCGGGGAAGTCGACGCGAAACCCAAGGCAAAGCCCAAGCGGAGCACCAAGGCCAAGCGGACGAAGCGCGAGCCGGTGGAGAAGCCGGTGGGAGAAGGGAAGCCGGTGGGAGAAGGGAAGCCGCCGCTGCGGGTCGTGGGGTGACGGGGAGTGATGACGGGAAGCGTGGGGACAGGGAAGCGATGACGCAGGGCGATGACGTGAAGCGAGGACACGCGGCGGCTGATCCGCTTCCCCACCGGCTGAACACCACCGGCTGGCCATCACCCACCGGGCACAACAGGGGCCACCAATGACCGACGACGCCAGCGAACGAGTCGACAAACTGGAGCGCGAACTGGCCGAACTCCGACGGCAACAGGACCAGCGCCAACGCAATCCCAGCGAGATGGCCGGGGTGCTGATGAATCTCTACGGAATCAGCACAATTCTCGCGGCTCTGTGCTTCAGCATCCGCATCATTGCCGAAGACGGGTTCTGGGCCTGGGCATTGTACGGATGGTTCGTCGCCTGCATCGCCGGGGCACTCTGGCCGCTGTGGCTGTTGGGGAACTAGAGCCGGAGAGCGGGTACTGTCGCCGTCGCCCCACGCAACGCCTGCCCGCTGTCGAAGGGGCGGGCTTCCCCTCCCGCTGCCCCCATGCTCCGACAGCTTGCCGTTCACTCCGTGCCGCAACCAACTTCCTCCAGCAACTGCATCCAGTATCTGTAATCGTCGGTGAGCATCAGCAAGAACTGGCCAACTGCGATCACCGGATCGGCCCACACGTCTGACTCGGCCTCAAACTCCTCAAGGGTGATTCGCACCAGATGGACGCCGTCCGCCTCTTGGAGGCTGCCCGCCACCGTCTCCTGCGAGGAGTTCGCATCGCTGTTGGGAAGCCCCAAGGGCGGAACGTCCACAGGTCGAATCCACGTGCACATCAGCGGCTTGAGACTCCGACTGCGGAAACTGTTTGGGCTTCCTGATGAGATTGATCCCATCCCGTGCATCTCGCGGGGCGACGGCGGCGCGTGGACGCTGGCGTTGCCCTGAATCAGTAGCCCATTGAATCAGTTGGTATTGGCAACGACATCGGTGCCTTGCGGGTGAGGCGGCGAGGTGTTTGGTCGTCAAGTTCGAGGGGGGGGTGACGGTCAAGCATTGCCGAGGGATGATCTTGTTGAGCGGATAGGCTCGCTACCGAAAACCGGCTGTTTCACCGGCTCTCCGCGCAGCTTTTCTGATTGAAGCGTCGCCAGGAAACAGGTGGCACAATGCCCGATTCCAATGATGCCCACAATGTGTTTTTCAGGTTGCTAGACTCGATCAACTCCTACGACCAGGCATTGAGAGCTAAAGACTTGGACCCGGCGGCTAAAGAGGCGGCCATCCAGGCCATCGATGAATGTCTGGGTGACTCGAATCCGAAACTCGAATCGCATCACATCCCGAGCGCTGACGAATCGCAGCGTCTGAGATTCAGGGAAATGGGAGCAGTGCTCCGGGAGGCAGAAGAGGCTATCAAGCCGCTCGCTCGGTACCTGATGTGAGTTCACGGCAAACAGCCGGTCGATCACGCTGGTGTGCCGGCCTCAAGCTGGTCCCATTGGACCATTACGATTGCTGGCCGTCACCTGGGTGCACGAGTGTGGGCAAGTCTCGGAGGTTCGAAACCCCAGCCAGTGCCGTTTAATTCGCCGTACGTTCGAGCGTGCCTGGAGATGGAGTATGCGGCATTGGCAGAACCGGAGGTGGCGGCGATCGTCGTGGATGACGCACCGACCAATCAGAACCACCCTATCGCCAACCTCGAAGAGCGAACCACATCCCACGAGCAAGGCGCGGGTGCGAAACCGGAGGATTCTGGCTCGGAATTCGAGTTCCGGCTCGATGGTGGTGTGTTCTCGATTTCTGGATTTGGCGAAATCGGGAATGTGCCCAACACTCAGTTCGACTTTCGCAGTTTTTAGCGGTCGAATTGGCGGCAACCCCTTGTTTCAGAGGTTGAATTGTCTTTTTGGCACCCCGGAGCTTGGGGCGGGTGTCACAATATTCCTCCGGCAAATCTTCGGCGCCGAAGCGCCGAACACCTGCAAAATAGGGAAGTGACGTAATTTTGTGACGCGAGCCAATCTGGCGTGCCCGATGTCTCAGAAACTGCGAAAGTCGAACTGAAGCCTCGCCCAATTACGATTTCGTGAATTCGCCGGTCTGATGCAAACGCTGAGCCACTCCAAGGAAGGGGGTGGGCGATGGCAACGGAATTGGTGGTTCATGTGTGTGATTGTGCGGCATGTCGGGTGGGTGAGCATGCGGTGCGAGACGATCATCGGCAACTCAAACTGTTGCTGAGCCGCCTCGACGAGCAGCAACGCCGCTGGGTGGCGGGCCGCGAGGCCCGGCGTCTGGGACATGGCGGAATCAAACGGATTGCCCAGATTACGGGCCTGCATCCGGAAACGATTCGGCGGGGACGCGACGAACTCGGTGATGAGTTGCGCGATCGGCCGACCGAGCATGTCCGACTCCCCGGCGGCGGGCGTCCGCGCGTCGAACAAAAGATCCGGCACGGATCACGGAGTTGCTGCGGTGCGTCGGTC
>JAJDEI010000060.1 GCA_029259845.1 Planctomycetaceae bacterium
CCGTTGTCCAACTTTCGCCGGTCCCCCCATGCTGCATTCCTCCGTGTTGAAAATCCCGGCTGGCCCTCCAGCCGGTTGACTTCAACCAAGAAGATGCAATCCTGAGACCAAACCCATCACCAACGTGCGATTGCCGTGGGATTACGGCGTGGACTATGCCTGAGCGCCATCGAGTTCGACGGGCAGATGTAGAACGGCAGCACCTGATCGGTAACACCTTCCTGGAACAGCAGCGTGATATTCGGACCCTGGCCGGTGAAGTCGATCTTGTTATAGAGGTTGGCCTGTTCGAGGAACGGCAGGATGAAGGTGCCCCAGCCGTACTCATCGTCGCCGAACAGCGACCCCGCAGGAAACGTGCGGGCCATGTCGTGATAGTTGTGCAGCGCCAGTCCGATCTGTTTGAGGTTGTTCTTGCACTGCGTCCGCCGTGCTGCCTCCCGCGCCTGCTGGACGGCCGGCAACAGCAGGGCGATCAGGATCGCAATGATCGCGATCACCACCAACAGTTCGATCAGTGTGAATCCTCGTGCGTCTTTCCGCTTGTTCGTAGGTCGCATTGTCTCTCCCCCTGAAAAATTTGTGGACATCCACAACACAGAACCATGCCCAACCGAACGCGGTCGGCACAGCCAGCGCCGCGCTCGCACGAGCGCGCAACCAAAATCACTGTTCAAAACCTCTGGACAGATCGTGCACAGACGGCCCCATTGGACGAATCCCGGAAACCAGGCCTCGTGATGTTCGTCGCACACGCTCAGCTCGCCAAACTCATCACGAAGCTTTCACATTTTGAAAGGACCTCTCGCGTGTCTTCACCTGTTGAGTCAGACCCGCCGCCGCCAAAGCGTCGCGGATCGGACCTTGTTGTCGTTGAGAAGTTGCCGGCATGGGAGGCCGCGGGACGCCCCCTTCCCTTCCCTGGAGCTGCATGCAATACCGAGTATTGGCGGGCAGATTGTCGGAGGAAATGGCATTCCAGATGGGCAACAGTTTCTTGTGCAATTCGAGGCCCTTCGTGTGATCACCCGACTGCACGGCGTCCCATAGCTCGACACACAACGTTGGAGCCGCAGTGAGGATCGCCGCGATGGCTCCGACTGCACCCAGCACAAACGATGGATAGAGCAATGCGTCGACGGCCGTCATAATCCGCGCCCGATCACCCACCATGATTAGCAGATCAGCGAGTCGCTTCAAATCGCCCGCACTCTGTTTCACACCAACGGCACCGTCGACCTCGTCGATAATCCGCGTCAGCAACTGCGGTTCCAGGTACGTCCAGGGCACAACATTGTAGATCATGATGGGCAACCCGGTGGCCTCGGCGATTTCCGCGAAGTGTCGCACCATTGCCGCGTCGTCTGGACGGAACAAATAATGCACCGGAGTCACCTGCAGAGCCACCACACCAAGATCGCTGACCGCTTTCCCTCGCTCAATCACCGCCGCTGTGCTGTCCGCGATGATCCCCACAATGACCGGCACCCGTCCGGCGGCTTCGGCTGCCACGACCGAGGTGATCTGCCGCGTCTCGTCGGTCGAGAGGGTGTGGCCTTCCCCCGTGCTGCCGCACACGGCCAGCCCGTGAACCTTCGCCGTCTCGATCAGATACCGCGTTTCCGCTCGCAACGCTTCTTCATCGATCGAGCCATCAGGCCGGAAGGGCGTCACCATCGGCGGGATGATGCCCGCAATACTCTCGTGCATCATGCGTAAGCCCTGATCCCGAAGGTTATCATTCACATGGATGGGTCCCCTTATTCTCGCCCGGACGGCCAAAATCGCAATGTCGTATTGACATTATGTGGCGCGCGAATTCACATAGAGTGCGGAACGGCGCCCGCGGACGGCCTCCCCGCTTTGTCGCCACGACCTTGGAACGAGTGGTGGCTTGAAAATGCGGTTTTACATTTCGCGATGAGAACGCCAAGTATCAAGTCGGTCACCGACCTGCGAGCCACGCTCGAAGGCTTCGCCTCGCGTCATGCGGCCAGTCGGGTCTCGGCGGGCGCAAGTCCTCACCGACTGCTTGACGGCTTCGGTCGGATGCAACAGGTCACGGAATCCAACGATCACGGACAATTTGCCGCGGCGGATCGCGACTTGCACCAATCGATCATTGAATTGGCCGGCGTCCCGGGTCTCAAGGATGCCTGGCAGGCCGTCTTCGGTGAACAAGATGCGTTTCGCATCCAGACCATTCGGGATTGCTGGCCGGATTTGTCGGTGCTGTTCGAATCCCATCGTCCGCTGGTGGACGCGATCGCCGCGGGACAGCCGGATCAGGCGGAAGACGCCGCGATTGCCCACCTGGACGCGGTCTGGTATCGCCTGGCTGATGCCACAGACGACCAGCCACTTCCCCGTGATCCGCTATCGCGGGCCTGTGCTTATTTGGCCTTCCATTTCCACCACGCGGTCCACTTGCCGCAGTTGGCGGAGGAGATCGCCGGCTGCAGTTCCGGCCATCTCGCTCGACGGTTTCGTGAAGAGATTGGCTTGGGCTTCAGCGATTATCTGATCGAACTTCGCCTGCAGAAGGCGGTGCAGTTGCTCCAACGGTCCAACCGCACGATTCAGCACGTGGCTTCGCAAGTCGGCTACACAGACCCATCAAGATTCGCGACGCACTTTCGCCGCCGGTTCGGAAAGACCCCCAGCGCGTTTCGGGAAAAGTATAGCGATTCTCGGTTAATTCGACCCGTCGGGACAGCCTCCTCGTAGCAGCGACGGAACCTGCCCAGCCGGCCCGCGTCTCGCAGCGATCAGACTGGCCGCTTGCTCCACGATCGCATCAACCGATGCCGTCAGATTGACAGGCCGCTACTCGTCTTCTTCACTGTAATTCACCTGGTACCTGATCTCGGGCGTCTCTGTCGCAAGTCGTTTGAACGCCGGCTTCGTGATTTGGGTCCCGCTGAGGTCAACGAGCCCCAGGTCCGGCATCTCCGCCAGCGCCATCAGCGGTTCGACCGAAGCATCGGTCAACGGCTTGTTCCTGGCGAGAAACAGGCCGCTGAGTCGCGGGAAGGATCCGGTGACCACATCCATCAACTGGACCAGCAGCACGTCGTCGAGCTTGACCCCTTCCAGATACAACATCTGCATGTTGGCGAAACGACGTAACGCGTCGAGGCCCTCGGCGGTCAGCCGGGTGTCGTTTAATTTCAAAAGGGCGAGGGCGCTCGTGTCCGGGAACTCACCGAAGCCGGCTCCCGTCACCTGAGTCCCGGTTAGATACAGTTTTTCCAGACTGGCCAATCCGCCGAGAAGCCGCACTCCTTCGTCGGTCACTTGAGTCTTGTCGAGGTCGAGCAGTTGCAGGCCATCCAGTTCCTGGAGTGCTTCCAACCCTTCATCGCCGACCGGACAATCCGACAGGAATAACTGTTGGAGGCTCTTGAGGTCCGCCAGATGGTGAAGGTCGCCGGCGGTGATCTTCGTCCCGGCCAAACGGAGCGACTGCAGTTTGTGGAGCCCTCCGATCACCTGGAGGCCGTCAGAGCCGATGGCGCTGCCCTCCAATTGCAGATCTGTGAGATCGGGCAACTCCTGAAGGTGCGCGGCCACGGCGTCCGTCATGTCCGGTCCCCGCGCGATCAGTTTGGTGACGCGTCCGTCATCATCAGTCGTGAACTTCACCGGCAGCGCGGCGAGGATCGCATCGATCGCACCTTGCTGCGAGGGAATCACAGCATCGCTATGCGGATTTGACAAGCCGGCATCGTCTTTCCGCAGCATCCACGCCGCAGCCGCCGTGATGAGGACCACAAGGACAATCACCCAACGCGTCCGACCGTCCCTCACTCTGTCCATTGCGTGTCCCTTGGTAAAAGAAATGGGCGAGACAGCTCATCGTACGGACCGTCCCACGGGTTGGCAACGCGGCGGACAGGAACGGCCGTCGCTGGGTGCAGGAGCGGATTGTTGCACGCTGGGGTCAGGCACGAATGGCACTTAATTCATTGTAAGTCGTTACGCGGCTTTTCGTTTGTAGTTCTGTCGTGGTTGCTGGAGGAGTTTGTATGGTTTGGGCCGGCGCTTTCGCCG
>JAJDEI010000007.1 GCA_029259845.1 Planctomycetaceae bacterium
ACAGCGATTGATCGGAACAGCCACCGAGCGGAACAGCGATTGAGCGGGACAGGTCGATGGGAGGGGGAACACCACGCGGCGGGCGGCCGGACGCACGCGGGCGGCGATCTTGATCAGCGTGAGACGCAGGCGGCGTCTCGCACGAGCGCAAGAAACTTTCGACGAACCGCTGCGACATCCCCACGAGTGCGTGACGCGTGACGCGCTGCTCCCGTCGGCACAGCGTCGAGGGCGCGGCGCGCGGCTCCAACGGTTCGGGCGCCTGGCCGGTCGCCGTTGGGAGCGCCGGGTCATCTCGCAAGGCCTGATGATCGTTGAGGTCTGATGATCGTTGAGGTCTGATGATCGTTGAGGTCTGATGATCGTTGAGGTTTTCGTCGCCCGCGGCCACCGCGAAGAGCCGCTGAGCGATCCTCCGCTGTGGCGCAGGCACCACAGCGGCCGGATCGCACGGGTCCGGTCGACACGCACTGACCCCGTCGCTCAGCCCCCTTCGCACTGACCCCGTCGTCGACCGGCCTCCCGCAGCAACAGCAGCCCCGCAGCAGAGGCCAGCCGCCCGCCCTGGAAATCGGCAACGACCCGCCGCCCCGGCAGCCGTGAAAACGTGATGGCGTCGGTGTGATCCTCTGTCACGCGATCGGTCCTGGCTTCGGTGGCGAGACAAGGCTGTTGCCCCCTCTCTCGACCGACTCCCAGGCCATCCCAACCCCCTCAACAACAATCAACCGATGAAAAATCCGGGTTAGGATTGAGCTTGCCTTGGTTGGCTTTCTCCCTCGGGTGAAACCTTGAACGTTCCTGCCTCACCCGCACATGCGGGCGATTTCGCGAATGTCGTCGAGAGCCTCGTCCACCTCCGGGACGACCATGCCCGGCAGGCGGCCGTCGCGGTCGCAGGCGGCCAGGAGCAGCAGCTCTTCAAAGCTTTCCGAGGCAGCCAACCGGCGGCGGACACGGACGCCGATGGTGCCGTCAAGAATCCGCCGGGCTTCGGCGTGATGGGCGATCAGCCAGGCGGTCCGCTCGGTTATTAATCCGTCGAGTACATCCAAACCGGCCTCGATGTGATCTTTGGCATCGATCGCTTTGCCCACATCGTGCAGCAGAGCCGCGAGGAGATACTCTTCATCGTAAGGAAGCTCGTCCCGGGCCAACTCGAACACCTGCAGACTGTGGTACAGGGCGTCCCCTTCCGGATGCGACTTTCGCGACTGTTGCACGTCTGCCAGCGGTAGCAAGAGTGCGCGATACGCTCCGAAGCGATCAGCTTGCTCGCTGGCACTTGCGAACGGTGCCACCCCTTGACCCGGCGAGAGATCTCGCTGCTGCTGATAGGCGATTGAGAGCAACTCGTGGCGGATCTCCGCGTTGGACGGAAAGTCCGTTTCTCGCACCCAACCGCGGCCCAGCTTGCGGATCGCCTTCTGCCGGGCGCGGCCATAGTCGGGCTCCTGGCGGTGATGAATCAGATGGGCAGCTTCCAGGACGATCTGACGTCTGAGTCTGTCATTAGCCATTTCAAGCTGTGCCGTCACCAAGCCCATCAATGCGGCACCGGGCATCTCTCATCGTAGGCAGCGAACGCCCCCGCGACAACGAGGAATCACGGGCACAGAACATACGTCTCCGACCCCGCTGTTCCGCGAACTTCGCCGTGAGGATCGTTGCCCGTCGCTGTTTTTCGTTCACGCGTTCCCAAGCTCCGGTTTGGGAACGCACTTTCGACAGACTCCGTTTCTCGTGTTCAGCGGGAATGCTCGCCTGCCGGAGATCACTAAGCAGAGCTTTGAGTTGGGTGTTCCCAAACAGAGTTGGGAACAAGGACAGAACAGAGTTTGGGAACACGGACATGGCCGCTACGGTGAATCAGGGGCTTAGATTGAAAGGCTCCCATCCCCTCTGTTCGGCGAACTTCCTCGTGAGAACCGTCGCCCGCTGCTGTTCTTCGTTGAGCACGAGCACCATCTGCTTGCCGGGTTCCTGATACTGCTGAATGATTTTTCGAATCGCCTCCGACGCAGGAACGCGGCCCAGATCGAACGTTTGCGGCATGTTTTTTGTGTAACCGGCGTCTTTCAGGGCGTCCCCGTCAATGGCGATGACGAGACCGATTTCGTCAGCGATGTAGGCCATCGCTTCCTGAAGGGGGGTGCGGTTGAACTCGGCATCGACTGGGAGCCGGAGCCGTTCAGCCACTGTTTGGGGACTAGGACGCGAGTCCCGGGCCGCGGGCGTTGGGCTGCGGTGACTCCCGGATGCCGATCGGGCCGACTCATGCCAGGTAAGCACCGCCGCCAGCGCCAGATTCGGCCCCGCCTTCGCGGGAAGAGCCGTCCTGAGCCGCACCAGCCGATCGCCGACGGCTGTAACCGTCGCCATGCGGAAGACCTCCAGCATGGCCGGAAACCGTCCGATCAGCCGTCGAAATCCCGCCCGCTGCGGATTCATCACCCGCACCACGTTGGCCATGTCGACGGGGAGTCGTTCCATCTCCTGCGCCACGCCTTCAGCCACACTCGTGGACGACTTCGTGCTTCGTCCTCGGAGCAGGATCTCCGAAGAGAACTCTTCGCCGGTGTCGATGCTCCAGGCGACGGTTTCTGCCTGCTCCGCGAACCACGATGTGACGTGCGCCGCAATTCCGCGAGTCGGCTCCGTGAACAGCACGTCGAGATGCTGTTCGATGTCCGCCGGCTCGAAGACGACCGTCAGCAGCCGCTTCCGGTCGGTCTCTTCCAGCAGTGCAAGGATGCCATCGGTCGTGTTGTCGTTGGGCGTGTCGACCCACTCGGCAAGCTCGGCGGCCAGTTCCCGGGGAGCAAAGGCCAATGTCCGCCGGTCCCGGATGAGCACGGCCCGCTCTTCCCCCAGGTAGACCTTCGGTTGGGCGAATTCATCCAGCGGCTTTCCTCCAAACTCCTCGATCAGATCGGAGAGCCGCTCCTCCTCCGCCAGTTGCACGACTGCGGCGACCTGAGGTTCGGTCCCCCGCGCCCCAAGAATCCAGACCAGCAGCACCTCGTCCAACGCGGCAGGCTCGCGGTCGATGATGTTTCGCAGGGAGGCTTCCATCGCTGTGACGACGTCCTGCGTGAGACTGGCGCGCAGTTCTGACAGCCGGGCTTCGTCGCTCCACAACACGGACGGCCGCAAATGGACGAACACCCGCCCTCCCGACGGAACCATCAACAAGCGGATCGGCTCGCGGTCGGTCTGGGGTTGCTGCCCCAACCGTTGTCGATCCGGTCCCACGATGGAGACGTGGCTCTCCGCCGAGACGGCTTCGTCATCAGTTGAATCGTCCGTGACCGCTGATGCCGCACCGCGGTTCGGTCGTGGCGAGGCGGCCTGTTGCCAGCGAAGCCACGCGACGATCACAGCGCCCACGGCAAGCAGCACGACTCCCGCCACAACCCGGCGTCCGCGCCCGCCTGTCCGAACCCGGTTGAGCCGCGCCACAACCGGCTCGGGTTCTACGTTGATCAACAGCCCGTCGAACGACGGTGGCTCAGCCGGCGTCGGTGACTCGACCGGCATCACGGACGCGCTCGGCGTGACCGGTTCGGTGCCAGCGTCGTCGCCATCGGGAGCGGCACCGGGAACGCAAAGCACGAAGCGGTGTCCGCACCGGGGGCATTTTGTCTTCCGGCCGAGATGCTTCGCGTCCCGCAGCTTGAGCCGCTTCTGGCAGCGCAGACAGGGGATGCGCAGCGGAGCCATCAGACCAGCCCCCGGCGTTTGCGGACGAACCATTCCGTCGACATCATCAGTACAAACAGCAGCAGCAGCGGCCAGTTGTCCCACAGGTTGACCTGTGTGTGCTGTGTCAGTTCGGTCGTCAGCCCCGCCTCCAGGAGGCTTTCGATGAACGAGCCGAACTGCTCCGCCGGGATGGGAGCCGTGCCGGTCAGCGCGGCGATCTCCTCCATCAGATTCAGGTCGGCCGCCGGATTGTCCCGTTCCAAATCTCGCGGATCGACGATGAACCGCGTCGTCGCCGGCAGTTGCCAGGCGACGCCGTTGCGTCGGGCGGTCACCGTCACCCAGTAGTCGCCCGGCTGGCCGGTCTCCTTGAAGACCGCAAACCGGTTCTCGCCCCGTCGCTGCGGCGTGAGTTCCTTCACCTCACCGTCCGGCTTCGTCAGCGACACCTCGAACTCGACGTCGGTCAGCGGCTGACGATCCTCGCCCCGCGCACCAAACGTCAACGTGACGTCTGTTTGGGGCGCGTAATTTCGCGGGTCGGCCTGCACCCACACCGGCTGATCCCCTTCCTGCTCCTTGCGCGCCAGCCAGAGGATCATCTGCTGCCAGAACCGCTGATGGGCGTCCTGAAAACCGTGCATGTGCCACAGCCACGTGCTGTCGACGGCGGAGGCGATCACCCGCGAACGCCCCGTGTCGGTCGCGATCAGCAGGGGGATGTGATCGGTCGATTCGGCCAGCACCGTCGCGGATTCTTTCGGCGTGAGACGGTTCGCTCCCTCCAGCGGCGGCAACCGGGCCCACATGCCGGCGTTGTCGCGGGGGTCGAGGTTCATGATGTAGTGCAGCGCGACGCCTGCCCTCGTCGGGACCATCGGCAGCCTTCGGTCGTACTGTTGGGCAGGGTCCACCGTGCCGTCCGGCCTCCGCTCGGCCGGGCTCATCACCACCGGCAGATAGTCGGCCAAAGGAGTATCGGCGTATCCGCCCGCTCCATAGTTGTGCTCCCCGCCGAGCATCAGCAGGCCGGCTCCGTCCCGCAGCCGGTCGGCCAACAGCTTCAGCAAGTCACCTTGCCCTTGCCGAAACACGCTCGCCGGCACGTCGCCGATGATGAACACATCATACTTGCCCGGCTCGAACCACTGGGGACTGATCTCCGTCCGCGACGCCAGCGCTCCCGGCAACAGCACCTGCTGGTCGAATTGAATCTTGGCCGTCCGGTCGAGCTTCTCGACGAATTTCGATTCGTTGCGGCCCAGTACGTCGAAATAGGCGACTTTGAGTCCCCCCTTACGGACGGTCAGCAGCGTCTCCAGCCGGTTGTTGGTGAGTTTGAGTTCCCCCTCCAGCGGCACCACCTCGACGGCAACCTTGTACTCACCCGGTTGCTCGGCCACGAGTGACAACTCGACGGTCAGTTCCTCGTCGTTGTCCTTCGCGGTGATCTCAGTGGATGGGTTCGAACCGCTGACAAAGGGAACCGGTTTGAGTTCTCCGGACTCTCCGGACCGTTTGCCGGTCCGGTCCTCTTTGAGCAAACGCAGCTGCACGGTTCGCCCTGCCGCGCCGCGCAGACGGAGCTGGGCCCGAAAAGGAACGGTCTTTTTCTCAAACGTCACCGAATCGCTGATGACATCTTCGACCGCCAGATCGAGGCCGGCCGTCGACAGGTCCGACGTGCCGAAGGGGACCGTGTGGATCGGCACACCCAGTTGCTCCGCAATGCGGCGGGCAGCGGTGCGCGGGTCGCTATCAAACGGCGCAACGGCCCGCTGCGTCCCGTCGCTCATCAGTACCACGCCGTACAACCGCCGCCCGGTGTCTTCCTGCCGCAGTTCGTCCAGCGATGCCCCGATCGCGGTGAAATCGCCGTCCGCGACGTCCTCAGGCTGTTCGACAACGGTCGGCTGCTCCGCGAAATCGACATAGCGGACGTCGATTTTCTCAGCGAGCTGTCCGAGCGGGCCCTCCGCCTCGCTGAGTGCTTGGAGCAGCGCCTCTCGGCGGGTGATGCCTCCCGGTCCGTCGGGCGTCGCCATGCTGGCGGACCGGTCCGTCAGGATGACCAGTTCGGCCGACTGCGTATCGGTCTCCGTGAACCGCACCGCAGGGCGCAGCATGGAGAACACCAACAGCAGTGCCGTCAACAGCCGCAACCCCACCAACACCCGCCGCCGCACCGCCGACAGATGCCGCACCCGCGGCGGGTACGTCACCAGCACGACCGCCAGCAGGCCGATGCCAATCATCAGCACAGCCGGCCACGGCCAAACAGGTTCAACAATCAACTGCATCGCGTTATCTCTGGAACCGACACGAGTCCCTCCCCCACAATCTCCGCTTGCGGGTTCACACCACGCATGCAGTCAATTGGCCCTGTAACGGACGAGTTTCACCACGGAGGCGCGGAGACACGGAGAAATTGGGAGACAGAGCAGAAATGAGGATGTTCGACGTTCCCTGATCCGTAACTTGGCAACCCGTCGTTTTCTCTTCGTAAGACATAGTGAAATCCAATGAGAATTCGTTTGTCGTTCTGCAACTCTCCGTGTCTCCGCGACTCCGTGGTGAATGACGTGGGCGCGTCTTGTCCGAAATACTTCCAATTGTCTCGTGGAGATCATAATCAGCAGGCGCAGAACCGATTGGACGCCGTCGAATGCCGGTCGCCCGTTCACGGCGTGGTCACAACCGGCGGCGATGCCGGTTCCGTGGACGCCGTCCCCCAGGTCATCCGGCTGGGCGTCGTCCCCGGTTCGTCATCATAGAACCAGTTGGCCATGAAGTGTTCCCCGACGAAAAACAGAATGACAGCCGCCAGAATCAGCGGAAACAATTCGCGTCCCAAATCGGCGATGTTAATCTCCTCCTGCAGTTCGCCGATCGACCGGGCGACCTGATAGCGCCCCTCGCCGAGCATCTGGTCCAGCTCCTCAACCGACGCCCGTGTGAAGTCGCTCTCTCCGGGCGGGGGATTCATGCTGAACCCGGACACGGCCGCAGTCGCCCCGTCCGCCGGCTTGAGGTTGTACTGGCCCAATTCGCTCACGTCGGGAATCGTCAGCAGCGACTCGCCGGCGGGCAACGTCAACCGGGACTGACGAAAGCCCGGCTGCTGCAACAGAAACTCCCGATCCACGTCCTGTTCGTCCAGTCGCAACACCGGCTGTTCGCCGGCGGCGTAGGTGAGTTGCACGTCGGAATCCCGAGCCAGATGCCGCACCATCTCATCCGCGAAGGCGATGTACGTCCACACGGGGCCGCTGAGGTTGGGCAGGATATTCCACTGCGACCACCAGTGTTCCTTGGTGTCGACAGCCGTCGTAAACATCATCACCCGCCCCCGGCCGTGCATCCGCTCCAGCAGTGCGGGGGAATGATCGTCATCGTTGTACTCGGCGATCACCGCAGCCCCGTCCGCCGGCGTCACCCGCCAGAAACGCTCAACGTCAGCACTTTCCAGCAAGCCGATGAAGTCTTCATCGTCCAACGCTTTCATCATCGGGTGCTGCAGGTTCGTCACTCGCAGATATCGCACTCCCGGCGATGTATGGACCAGTGGCACCGCCGGCAGAAAGACCTGCGGCTCATCACGGGAGTAGTTGAACGATTTGATCTCCCGGGAGCCGAGAAACACTCCCAACCCTCCCCCATCTTCAACGTACTGTCCCAACTGGTACCACTCGCTGTTCGTCAATGAGGGGACGTTGATCAGACAAACGACGTCGTAGTCCGCCAGATTGATCCGCGACAAGTCCTCGGGACGCCGTGTGACCGGCTCGTAACCCTCGACCTCCAGCGCGGTGTTCCATTCGAGGGCATCGTTCTCCCGCGGAGCGATCGACAGCACCCGGATCGGCGGACGCGACTGGACTGTCAAGTAACGCACATCGTCGAACGGCAGCGGATCACTTGAGACGAGCCGCGCTTCCCCATGCACGATCGGACCGGTTGTGATCGGCAGCGGCCCGAACAGGACCTCCTCAGGCGCTCCCTCAGCGAGCGGGACCGTCTGCTGGGCCGCCTTGATGGCATGGCCGGTGCCGTCGTCGAGCAGGAGTTCGATGTTCTGATCTTCGCCGGAACGGCCGTCACCGGTGAGTTTCGCCCGCACGAACGCCTCGCCCCCGATCGTCACCCGGGGCCGCAGAGGTTGGGCGTCGATGATCGCCGTGTTGGGTGGATTGGTTTCGCCCACGTCGATCAGAAACAGATTGACCGCCGGCAGCCGTTCGAGTTCAGCCGCCAAACGCGATGTCCCTCCGACTCGCCACGCCGACGCGGCGAGATCCGTCAACACGTAAATTCGCCGCAGGTAGCGGTCGGTCCGTTGGTCTTCGGGAATGGCCCCTTGTTCCGCGAGGGTCCGTTTGCGGTCATCCTCCTGGAGCCGCAGAGCCGCGCGAATGCGGTCGTTCAGCGGGAGCCGCAGCGGGTGAACTTCGCGGGACTCCAACTGCAGTTTGGCTCCGGCGAGCGTCGACTGGAACAGCATCGGATGGTCGCCGGCCACATCGGCCACGGCGACGCGGCTGCCGTTGGGCAGATCACTCAAATGGTCCAGCGCGATCTCGCGGGCCACGTCGAGCCGCGTCTTCCCTTCCTGCTGGTACCCCATGCTGAGACTGGTGTCGAACAGAAATATTCCCGCCACCGGCAGCGTCACGTCGCCGGCCGGTGCGGGGTTTTTGAGTTCAGCAGCGACCCGCCGCTGATACGGCCAGACGACGGCCAGCAGGATCAGCAGCACCGTCACGCCGATGGACAGGCTGCGAAGTTGCGACTGCCGCGACTTCATCTCGTACGCCGGGATCGCCGCGGTCCGCCAGCGGTACGTAAGCCCATAGTAGACGGCGACGGCGGCCGCGATCACACCGAACAACGTCAGCCACTCGCTGCCACTCAGCGAGTAATCGGCTGCCGGCACGGACGGCCGCGCAATCGCGAACACGAAAGCCGCGATCAACGCCGCTCGCAGCAACAACAGCAGCAAGTGCCGAAGCCGCATCCGCCGCACGTTCTGCTTCCGGCGGTTGTGAATCAGCCGCAAAGCCGGAAACAACAGCCTCTTGGGTTTCTGCTTGAGCAGCAGGTGCAGAATGACTGGAATCGCGGCCAGCCCAAGCCCGAACAGAATCGCAGGATGCAACCAGGACATGCGGCTTCGACAGGAATCGGGTCGGTGCGGAACTCCCGTATTGTACGTTGCGCCGACCGGACGGGGGAGGTTGCAAATCGGCCGAAGCCCAAGGAAACCAAAATCTCGCGAATGAGCCTGGAACCGGGTCACAGTCTCATCGCGAGTCAGAGCCCCGAACGTTAGCGACGGGTCGGCGCAGTTGCCGTTCCTGGCCGTCGTGACCCGTCGTTAACGCTCGGGGCTCCTCGAGCGGTCTTCGCGCAGCCGGCACGTTGGCCGGGATTCGCTCACCGCGACGCCGGAGCCCGGTTCATGAGCCACAACAGCACCGGGCTGGCCACATAGATGGAACTGTAGGTTCCCACGAGCACGCCCATCACGAGGCAAAATGCAAACCCGTGGATTCCCTCACCACCGATCGTGTACAAAATGAGCACCACGATCAACGTGGTCAGCGACGTCAACAAGGTCCGGGACAGCGTCTGATTCAGGCTCACATTGACCATGTCCTGCGTGAGCGCCGGATTCTTGCCGCGGACCTCCCGGATGCGGTCGAACACAACGATCGTATCATTGAGCGAGTAACCCACGATGGTCATGAAGGCGGCAATCATTGGCAGGTTGATTTTGAAATCTTCCAGCTTCAGGATGCTGCCGATCGGATTGCCGCTGAGAAACGCCGCCATGGCCACAAGCCCCAACACGCACAACACATCGTGGACCAGCGCGACAACAGCCGCCAAACCGAACGTGATTCGCTGGAACCGAAACCAGATGTACGCCACGATCGCGATCAGGCTAAAAAACAAAGCGAGCATCGCGTCGATCTGTGTCTCCCCGGCGACGGACGAGTCGAACGTGTTGATCTCCTGGAAATTTGGTTTCTCCGTCAGGTGTTGTTTGAACAAGGCAAGCGCCTCGCTAACGTCGGCTTCGCCCACAACCTGGCTGAACCGGACGTTGAAGACTTTTCCTTTGGCGGTCGGGTCAAACGGATTGCCGACGAGACCGGCGGAGACCAACGATTCCGCCTCATCATACTTGCCGGCTCCCTGTTCGCCCGGAAGCTGCGCAAGCACATCGGCCACTCCCGCCGCCACCGACGGGGCGGTGATGTCTTCACTGAAGGTCAGCTCGGCCTCGCGTCCTCCGGTGAAGGGGCCGTTCGGTTTGTTGCCGGATGGATCAGCGTCGCTTTCTCTGTCGTCGCTTCTTCTGTCGCCGCGCTCTGTGTCGCCACCCGCGTCGTTGCTCCCCACGTCCGCACGCTCTGTTTCAGCGTTACCGTTATCATCGCGCTCCGCGTCTTGGCTCGCGGCGTCGTCGGAGGCACCCGCAATGTTGGCGATTTCCCCGATTTCGACATGTTGCCGCACCAGCTTGTGGGGCGAATCTGCGAAGGCGTCATTGATCGCCGCCGCCACCTGCTCCTCATCCTGTTCGGTCGTTCGCAACCGGAACAGCACCGATTCGGAACCATCCGCCTCATCGACTCGGAGCTGCTCGAGCGTGATGTCCGAGTTGAACACTTCCTGAAACTTGCCGTTGAGCACTTTGCGGACTTCTTCGACCGTCGGCAGGTCCTCGAAGCTGAAGGTCACCATCGAGCCGCCCCGAAAGTCGATATCGAGGTTGTCCTCGCCGCGGGCGAAAAAGCTGCCCATGCCGACGAGAATGAGCAGCGCCGAACCGGCCGCCGCAAGACGCGTCTTGCCGACGAAGTTCACATTCGTCTTGCCAACGATGCTGGCCATCTTGACGTCCGAGATCCATCGCTTGCGCTCCATGATGTCGAAGATCAGCCGCCCGAGGTACAGGGCGGTGAACATGCTCATCACGATGCCGATGAACAGCGTGACGGCGAACCCTTTCACCTGATCGGAGCCGATCATGTACAGCACGACGGCCGTGATGAGCGTTGTCACATTGGCATCGACGATGGTGGTGAACGCGCGGCTGAAACCGTTATGAATCGCCATCCGCAGGCTGCTGCCCTTCGCCTGTTCCTCCCGAATTCGCTCAAAGATCAGCACGTTGGCATCGACCGCCATACCGATGGTCAGCACCAAGCCCGCCAAGCCAGGCAGGGTGAAAGTCGCATCGATGAAGGACATAATCCCCATCACGAGGATCAGGTTCACCAACAAACAGACGTCCGCAACCGCACCCGCCAGCCAGTAGTACGCCAGCATGAACACGAACACGGTGACTGCCGCCACGATGATCGCCGTCTTGCCTTTCTCCTGGACGTCGATCCCCAGCAACGGGCTAACAGTGAACTCCGAGACCGGCTGCTGGACCAGCGGGACTTCGAGCGCACCGGCATTGAGCACGTTAATCAGCTCATCGAGTTCCTTGCGGCTGAACTGGCCTTCGATCACACCGGAGGCACCGATGATGTCGTTGATTGTCGGGGCCGAGTGAATTTCATCGTTGAGCAGCACCGCTAAACGGGACTTGTAGCCGGCCCCGGTTCGCGGCTGGTACTTCGTCGTCAACTGCCGGAACAACTGGCCGCCACGGGTGTTGAAGGTGAAACCGACGCAAGGGCCGTTTTGTGTCGCCGTCTGAAAGGACCGCTTGAGCAGCCGGCCGGTAATCCGCTTCTTCGGATCGGGGTTCATCACCACGAGAAACTCGCGGACGGTCTTGCCGTCCTTGGCTTCGACGTCACGGAACTTCACGAGGTCGTTCGTGCCAACCTCCTTCATCACTGGCTCGCCGCCCGGTTTCTCGGCTGGTTTGAAGCCGACTCGTTTCCACGCGGCAACAACACGGCCCTTGCTGTCGCGGATCAGGTCGCCATCGGCCTCCTCGGCCATTTTGATGAGATTGGCATGTTCCTCCTGATTGGCCAGGATCGCAAATTCCAACTGTCCGAGGTTGGTGATCTGCTTTTTGATCTGATCAACCTTCTCCGCATCCGCGCCCGGGACGATGACCTCGATGCGGTCCTGTCCGACGCGGCGGACGGTGACTTCCTCCGTGCCGGACGGATTGATGCGGCGGATGATGGCTCCGACCATGCGGTCCATCAGCTCCGCATTGACGTCTTTCTCGGCGGCTTCGGCCCCTTCCCGGTCGACCTGAAAGACCATGTTGGTCCCACCGGCAAGGTCGATGCCCAGACGGATCGCATCTTTCCAACTTCCTCCACTCGCAATGCGGGTGACGAACGGCGCCGCCCCCAGCGAGATGGCGAACAGGACCAAACCAATGCGAAAGCCCACGTCTTTGAGCCGCAAAGACCGCTCGAGCAGATGTCCGATCACAAACGGGAGGATGACAATCGCCAGCGCGACCAGCCCCATCGCCCACCCGGGCAAACCGGTCGATCGGGCCGTCTCAGCGACTGGTGAGGCAGCACCGCCATCCTGGGCGAGCAACAGCATGTCAGACAACAATGGATTCATAAGTCAAACAGTTCCCTTCCTGAGAACCTGGTCGGTGAATGAGTCTTGTCCGCTCCCTAGCGGTCGCGGCTAAACGGTCGTGGCTATTTGCCGTCCGATTTGTCCTTGACGACGACTTCGCGGATCGCATCGCGTCGGAGTTTGAGGCGGGTGTTGTCGTCCACGCGGACTGTCACCTCTTCGCCATCCTCCGTTACGTTGACGACCGTCCCGATGACGCCGCCGATGGTCACCACCGGGTCGTTTTTCTTAAGCGACTTCAGCATGTCCTGACGCTTGGACCGCTCCTTGTTTTGAGGCATCAGCACCAGCAGGTACCACAACACCAGGATCGGAGCGAAGATCAGCAGCATTCCGAACAACGGGTTCTGCGGCGCGGCATTTCCGGCAGGTGCCCCTTCTGGAGCTTGTGCCAGCAGCGAACAAAGTGACCGAAAAACGTGTGACGGCAAAAAGTCAGTCAAGGTGAATAAGCTCCCCCGCGTCCGGAGATCGCCCTCTCGCAACATCTGCGAGCGGCGCCGGTTGTGTACGACAGGTTTCAATGGTTCGTCAAGCAGCCGCGTATCTTAGGAATCGGCGGAAGAGGCGGCAAGGTGAAGGGGCCAAAACTCTTGCGCCCCGCCGCATCCGCGTTCTGGCAGGGGGGCCGGGAGGTTGGACAAACCGGGAACAACGGCTTCGCACTCAGAGCCTGTCCGGAAACTAATGGCGTGTTTTTCCGGGAGAGCGACGGGTGGCGGGGGCACGGCAAGGTTGTCCGACCGTCGTGCCGCGTCGATCGCGGGGGCGATGAGGCCGTCGTGGAGATCGTTCGTCGCCCCCGGTTCGGATCGGGAACCATGACCCCGCACCCCCACGAGCCCCCGCCACCCGTCGCTCTCCTGCGGGGGCCGATCCGCGATCGCCGTCCTTTTTCGACCGAGGAAACCGCCGGGTCGGTTCAGTTCGCGATTGAACTGTCCGATCGTCAAATCAGGCATGCGCGATCAAACCACAAATCCCCGCACGCCAATTCGGCACAGAAAACTGTGGGCCACGACACGGGCGGTCCCAGCCCAATCGCGCGTGTGATGGTCCGCGCTGGGAATCCCGTGGTTCCATCATGTAAGCTGCGTCTGCCCAGATGGGTGGCAAGTTTCCGTCAATCCGACCGAGTGCGGTCGAACTAACCTGGGGACACGCGGATGACACTACCTGCGGAAGTCGAACTGCCCGTCGGCAGCGATCCCCGGTCTGACGAGAGCGTGCAGTCACCTCCACACAGTTTTTGGGGGACGCTGCGGCAACTGGGACCGGGGCTCATCATCGCCGGGAGCATCGTCGGGTCGGGCGAGCTGATCGCCACGACGAAAACTGGTGCCCAGGCCGGTATCGTGCTGTTGTGGCTGATTATCGTCGGTTGCCTGATCAAGGTCTTCGTCCAGATCGAGCTGGGCCGGCACTCCATCACGCACGGGCTGACAACGCTCGCCGCGCTCAACACACTGCCGGGGCGGGTGGGACGGGTCAACTGGATGCTGTGGTACTGGCTGGTGATGATGGCCGCGTCGATCGCCCAGTTGGGGGGGATCGTCGGCGGCGTCGGCCAGGCGCTGGCGATCTCGTTTCCCATCACCGGCGACTACCACGAGGCGACGCGGCTTCCCTCGCAGTCGGAGTTACAGCGGTATCTCGACTGGCAAGCCGACCTCGACTCCGGCGGCGGCAAACTGTCCGCGTTACCGGTCGCCGCCCAGCAGCATGTCCGCCTCGGCCAGGAATCGATGGCCGCTCGGCTGGACGGACTGGGCGAACGTGGACTGACCGCTCTGGAAACGGTCCGCTCCGGAGGAAAACTGACCGATCCGCGAACGCTGGACGACCGCTATTGGGCGGCTGCCGTGGCGTTGGTCACGGTGGCCTTGTTGTTCAACGGTCGATACGGGCTGATCCAGAACCTGACGACCGCGATGGTGGTCGGGTTCACGTTCATCACGCTGGGCAACGTTTATGCTTTGCAATCGACTCCAGAGTGGAGCATCCCGCTCGAGGAGTGGCTGCGGGGGCTCTCCTTTTCGCTCCCTGAGGGCAGTGGCGGGAAGGGCTTGGCGACTGCACTGGCGACGTTCGGCATCATCGGGGTCGGGGCGACCGAATTGGTGGCTTACCCCTATTGGTGCATCGAGAAGGGGTACGCGCGGTTCACCGGTCGCCGGACAAACAGCGACGCCTGGGCGGTCCGCGCCCGAGGATGGCTGCGGATCATGCATGTCGATGCGTTTGTTTCGATGATCGTTTACACGGTGGCCACGGTGGCGTTCTTCGTGATGGGGGCGGCCGTGCTCCACCGTAAGGGGCTGGACCCGGATGGCATGCGGATGGTCAGCACGCTCGCCGAATCGTACGTCCCCGTCTTCGGAGAGTACGCGAAGTGGCTGTTTCTGATCGGTGCAATCGCTGTGCTGTTTTCTACGTTCCTCGTTGCGTTGGCCTCGCAGGCGCGAATGTACACCGACGCCCTCGTCGTCTGGCGTCTGATGGGCTCCCATGACACAGCGGGGCACGATCGGGCCGTCTCGCGGTTTGGAGTCGTGCTGCCATTGGTCTGTCTGGCGCTGTACTGGGGAGGCCTCGATCCGGTGGGAGCGGTGCTGCTCTCCGGAACGATGCAGGCGCTCATGCTCCCCATGCTCGGCTTTGCGGCCCTCTATTTTCGCTACCGCCACACCGACCCGCGGCTGGCCCCCAGCCGCCTCTGGGACGCGTTTCTGATCACGTCGAGTCTCGGCCTGTTTATCGCCGGAGGGTGGGGAGCCTACCATCAGATCATCGGCAAGCTCGTGCCCCTGGTGCAGACATGGATGGGCGGCTAGAAAGAGCCTCTCCCAAGATGCCCAACGATCCGCCGGCCACCGCATCCGCTTGCGGATAAGCCCCCACGGATAAGCCCGAGCAACAGATTCGCCCAACCAAAAAGGGAGACCCAACCATGTCGGACGGCAAGACGATCTTCAAACGGATCATTGACGGAGAAATCCCGGCGGAGATCATCCATGAGGACGAAGACTGCCTGGCGTTCAAGGATGTCAACCCGCAGGCACCCGTCCACGTGCTGATCATCCCGAAGAAAGAAATCCCCTCGCTCGCCCAATTAGAAGAGAGCGACGCTGCGCTGATGGGGCACATGCTGCTGGTGATCCGGGATTTGGCCCGCGACCTCGGCCTGGAGAATGGTTACCGCCTCGTCGCCAACACCGGTCCCGATGGAGGACAAACCGTCGGCCATCTCCACTTCCATTTGCTGGGCCAACGCCCGCTCAGTTGGCCGCCCGGTTAATGCGGTCTTCGGCGTGGACGTCCCAGGAACGGTCAGGGCAACCGTTTTGTTGAAGCCGGGGCGTCGCACCGACGTCGGCTGTCGTCGCAAAATGCACAATCGGTTCCATGCGGTTCGATCATTCCCACCACGCAAGGCCAAGCGACATGTCCCATCCTATCACCGGCGTTCTGCCGGTCGTCCATACGCCGTTTCTCGAAGACGATTCGATCGACTGGGACAGCCTTCAGCGGGAAACGGACTGGGCATTTGAGCAAGGGGCCGACGGCATCTGTACCGGCATGGTCTCCGAACTCCTGCGGCTGACCGCCTCGGAGCGGCTCGGCCTCACCGCGCGGCTGGGCCAACTCAAGTCGGAGCGAGGAGCCTTCGTCGCCGGGATCGGCGCAGAGAGCACGAAGCAGGCGGTCGAATTCGCCCGCCATGCCGAGCAGTCGGGTGCCGATGCGGTCATGGCGATCCCCCCCATCTCCGCCGCCCTGCCGGACGAACAGTTGCTGACGTACTTCACAACGATCGCTGACGAAATCGCGTTGCCGCTGATTGTGCAGGACGCGTCTTCGTATGTCGGTCGTCCGATTCCATTTTCCGTCTGCGTGGAACTGCTCGACCGCTACGGTCCGGACCGTATTCTGTTCAAACCGGAGGCGTCGCCGCTCGGCCCCAACCTGTCGGCACTGCGAGACGCGACGGGAAACCGGGCGCGCATCTTCGAGGGCTCCGGCGGGATCAGTCTGGTGGACAGCTATCGCCGCGGCATCGCCGGGACCATGCCGGGAATGGAGTTTCTGCCGGGGATCATCGCCCTGTGGCGCGCCCTCGAGCGGGGTGACGAGGAGGCGACGTATCGTCTCTATTTGCCGATCTGTGCGCTCGTCGCCCTGCAGCTTCAGGCGGGACTGGATGGCTTTCTGGCGGTCGAAAAGTACATCCTGCACCGACAGGGCCTGTTCACCACCGACCGCCGCCGCCCTCCGTATGCGTGGAGCCTCGACGACGAGACCCGCCTCGAAGTCGACCGCCTGCGGCATCAACTGGCAGCCGCTTGCGAATCAACCATTTCGACACCGTAGCGACCGGGCCCCATTCCCAAGCCGACGGCTTTGCCGTTGGAGTCTTGGAGCGTTGGTGTGTTGGTGCATCCGTTCGATGGCGGTGCTCGCTTGTTTCAGGGTGCTGGGGCGCTGTTGAGGCAACGAAAACGTGTCCTCAGACCGAACACTGGGGCCGTGACGCCGTTCGCTTGCTGTTCACAGGCCCGAGAGCTTCGTGCGGCTTATCAATCATCAATTCAAGGTCGCCCCAGCCACCCCCAGGGCCATTCAAAGTTTCACTTTGGAGAGGACCGACCGAGACAAGCTCAATGGTAACCCGAAGCGTCAGCGAGGAAGCGAACGTGAGTGAGCGATTCGTCCCTCGCTTACGCTTCGGGTTACGAGGTTGCCCATCTGCAATCTTTGAACGGCCCTGCAGCCACCCCCACCATTGAGCGGATGCACCTTTGGAGTGATGGGGGGGCGACGGCCGAGCCGTCGGCTGGGGAGGTTTCCCAGCTTCGCTTGTAGGAATGTCGCAAACACTTGGTAAGATTCGGCGAGCCATCGCGAATGACAGGCACCTGGTCGGCGCGGGCACCTTCCACGGCGGCTCATCTCAACGGCATTGAACCTCAACGGCGTTTACTCTCAACAGCGTTTACTCTCAACAGGGAGCAAGACCATGCAACTCCTTTTCCGTGCGGGCGTGTTGGTTGCGGTTTGTGTGGCGGCTCCGTTGTGGTTGTACGGACAGGAGGCCGGCTCCGGGCCGCTGAACAAGGATGCGATTCGGAACTCGGCGGAGGAACTTATCGGCGAGGCTCAGCAGAAGACCGACAAAATCGCCAAGCAACTCGACCAGAGCGAACAGGCCAAAGAGTATTCAGCGGGCATCCTGCAGCCGATCTATTTGCTGGCCGAGGCGATGGCCTTCCCGTCGTTTCACTGGGTGGCGTTTACCTTCATGACGGCGGGTGTGATCAGTTTTGCGCTGCAATTGGTGCTGGGCAAACTGGTCGTGCTCAGCAAATTGAGCCTCAATCTCAAGGAAATCCTGGCGGATGTGCTGGGGCTGATTATCAGCCTGATCGGTCTCGTGCTCACCACGCAGGCGGCGGCGGAGAATTCGACCTTCACGGACAGCCCCGCAGCCGTGCTGTCCGCAGCGGGCGTGGGGGTGCTGATGGGACTCGTCTTCTACTGGTGGGGCCAAGCCGAGGAGGTCCAGGCGGCGCTGGGACGAAAAAAACAGCAAGCGATCACGAAGTAGGGAACGGACAGAAGTCAGCCACCGCCAACGTCACCGCCCGGGATATCCGCTCATGGCAGTCACGCGGTCTCTGTTCATCAGTGGCCTAGGAGTCTGTCCGGATACCTCATTACTCCTGGAATCTGTGTGTGAGATCGTGTAAGAGAGGTTTTGTCGCGACGCATTTTCGATTTCGGGGTGGTGGTGTTGAGGGTCAGGGATGAATCGAACGTTTCGTCGTTGGAC
>JAJDEI010000061.1 GCA_029259845.1 Planctomycetaceae bacterium
TCGTCACTACAACGCGATCGGCCGTCATCCGACTCTCAGACCCTCAACGCCCGACCATCAATCAACGACTTACGACAAACTCCGGCTCGAAAAAACTTTCAGAAACACCGATTTCCCAAATCACTGGGGAACTTGGGTTAGCGTTGAGGGAACGCGTGTCGTGGATGAGATACGCTTTTGACGGTAGGAGCCGTCCTGCTGCGGAGACTTGCTGAGTGTCTTCGCGTTTCCGGCTGTGACCACGATGGTCAGATCGGCTGGCGGTTCAAGGCGACATTCGCCGGTCACCTGACATCGGGTTTTGCGGCGCGTCGGCCTTTCTGGACAATCTGCTGCGCATCATCAATTGGTGGGTGTGCAGTTTCCAAGAGTTCAGAAAGGTTCCTCATGCGCACGTCCATTCGCCCGTCGAAACCGTCAGAACGCGACACCCCTGAAAAGCAGCCGGAGCGCCGTTGGTGTTTTGAGCTGCTGGCCAAGTCTCCCCTGTTTACGATCGGGCAGGCGAAGCAGTACGCGGGAATGTCTGCTGGCGAGCACAGACGCCAAGCCCCGCTCACGACCAAAACGATCAGAGGCATTCTGCATCCGCTGGTGGTCAAGGGTTACCTTGGCTACCGCAAGCACGTCCCTCTGGCTCAAAAGAGCTATTTTCGTGCCCAGCCCGTCTATCCGTTGCCGGGGATGGGGGGCCGTCTTCCGAATGGCGCCCAACTCGATCGCACGATCCGCCAACTGACCGCCCATTATCCGCTGCCCAATTCGCAGCAGGGAGGCCAGGGGATCGTGAAGCTGACATGGGTTTACTTCCCGACTCCCCAGTATTTTGACGAGTACGGGGACGGCCAGGAACTCTTCGTCGACCAGGATGCCGGGATCCCCGAGGACTCGATCGATCCGGACGCCCAACAAACCAACCGCTCGGTCGAAGGGCTCGTGCAGTACGAAGGGCGATTCCGACCCGACGTCGAATTGGACGCGTTCTGCAACCGTGAGCCCTCGGTGAGCATGCGGTCGTTTCATGTCGTGGTCCGCTTCCTCAACCTGACCGGCCTGTTCCTGGAGCTGACCCGACAGCGGGGGACTCCGAGGGCCGAGCAGATTCGCAAGAGCTGGACACCTTGCCTGACCTACTCGCCCAAACTCAATCTCCCGTGCTCGTATGCTGTGTACAGCCCGGACGGCCACACACGTGTCGCGACCGCGTTCTGCCGCAACATCGGCGCCGCCCAGCTTGAGAAAATCCACTTGCGTCTGTCCCGGTATGACGCGTTCCACATCAACTAAGCCGATGCCTCCACACCGTCCCCATACGGTTGCTTCCCAGCGCACAGAAAAACCTCGATGTTGCCAAACACCGAGGCTCTCTGATCGTGCCCACGAACGGGTCCGGAGCACGCGACCGGTAGTCTGCCTCCCCTTGCGAAGAGTGAGCAGGCTGTCGGTTCTTCTGCTTCATCCTACCAGACTCGCGACGTCGAGTGCAGTCCGGATCCGCCGTTGGGCTCTTTCTTTTCTCTGGTTCCCGAAGAAGGAGAACGACGATGAAGCTTTCCCATTGGTTGGAGTCCGTGTTTGAACGGGTCGCCGCAGTCATCGCCGGCGTGGCGACGACCCACATCCAGGCGGTCGCTCTCAAAGCACAGGCCGACGTCCTCGCCGCCCTCGACGAGCAGGCGAAGCAACTTGAGGAGCGTGGCAGGGACGGCGCGGCCGCCCGCTTGCGGGAACAGGCTGCGGCCCTGTCGCTGAGCGACGGCGCCGCTCTGGGGGCACTGGCACTCGCGGACGCCGAGCACAATTCGGTGCCCGCGCTGCCGGACCAGGCTCCTGCACCGTCCTCCAAGCGGTCCCGCCGCCGGGACCGCTAGATCCTCCGACTGCGGTCCCTTCACCGTGAAGGGACCGTCCGCTTGCGCCCCCTGCCGGCGCGCTGTCGCGCGGCTCCTCTTCCAGGAACCAAGACATGACCCTGAACCAAGACATGACCCTTGCCTCCGCTGACCACAGCACCGCCCCGGCCGGTAACGGCCAACCCGTTGACACCCTCGGCACCGATCTGGGCACCGGCAACACGGCTCAGGTGATCGGAACGAACCACACGTTCGACCTGGTCACGCACGCCGGCTCTCCGTATGTGCCGACGGCCCTGTTCCTCGTCGATCGCCAGACGGAGGAAGCGCTGATTGGTGATCCGGCGTACAACGCCGGCACCAAAGACGCGTCGTCACTTTACCTGAAGGCCAAGCGGAGCTATCTGCAGGACCCGCACACGCCTCTCAACGGCAAGGGCCTGCTGCCGGCCGAGGTCCTCCGGCTGTTCGTCAAGAAACTGGTCAAGAGCCTGCGGCAGTCGGTTCCCTGGTTGGACGATCCCAGCCGACAGGTCCGCAGTGCGGTGGCCTATCCGACCGGTTTGACGCTCAAGCAACAGGCGGAATTCCGGCAACTGCTCGAAGAGGCCGGGCTGCCGGTGACGACGCTGGTTCCGGAGGCGGTGGCGGCCGCGTTGACCTTCCTCGACAGTGGCCAACTCAACCGGGCCGGGCAGAAGGTGGCGATCTTCGATGTGGGCGACGGCACCACCGACACGGCCGTATTGGCCTACGACGGACGCCAACTGGATCTGCTGATCGGTCCCCGCGGCGACAGTGCGTTCGGCGCCCACAACTTCAACGGCGCCGTCTACGAACGGTTTCTGTCGCAGGTTCGACTGAAAGGCTCCATTTTCGATCCGGTGACCGGCCTGAATCTGGGACACGAGTCGGTGCCGGCCCAGCAGCGACGGTTCCATCTGGAACTGTATCGCACAGCCACCAGCGCCGTGCGGGAGTTGAGCTACCAGGCGACGACCAACCAGGTTCTCTCCGGTCCCAAGGGAAAGCTGTTCGAGTTGTCTCTCACGCAGGACGAGTTCCGCGAGCTGGCCGCGCCGCTGGGCCAGACGCTGGCCCATGCCGTGACCGACACTCTGGCCGGCAGCGACCTCCGCTGGGATCAGATTGACACCTGCCTGCTGGTGGGAGGCGGATCACTGATCTGCGGTGTCCGAGAGACGGTGGCCCAGGCGGTGGGCCGTGCGGTTGATGAGATTCACGTCAGTTCGTGCCCACTGGAAGTGGTCGCCCGCGGGGCCGCGCTGTTCGCGGCGCTCGATGGGCAACGGCAAGGAGACCCGCTGCCGGGCGGAGTGGGCTTTTTGCTTGCGGAGCGATCCGCCGGCATCGAGCGCACGGTGGCCAAGATGCATGTCTCCGCCGGCGGCAGCGTGATCCCCCGGGGAGGTCTGACGGTCGAATCGACGCGGCAGTATGTGGAGGCGACCGGCGGACCGCTGGTGCTGAACGTGGAATTTGTAGAGGCCAGGCCGGGGATCCAATGTCCCGTGCCGGAAGGGGGAGTCGCCTATCTGGAACCGGAGCAAGTCGAGTCAATCGGCAGCGCGTCGATTGATATCAGCGACCTGCCGGCCGGGACCCATGAATGCCTGTTCGGCTTCGATGTGGATCGGAGCGGACGCCTCGGTTTCCGGCTCTGCTTTCTGGGGCAGGTCGGGCAGGAGGTCCGCTGCGGCACCATCGGTGCCGATGGGACCGGCAGTCATGCGATCGGCCGGCACATGGCGGTGGCCGTGGTGCTCGACATCTCCGGCAGTATGCGGGAGGTGAGTCCCAGTACGGACAATACCAAGCTGACCGATGCCCAGGCAGCGATCTGTGAGTTGGCCCGTCACGCCGGTGGCTACGAGAACGTCGATGTGGCGCTCGTCGCGTTCAACGATGCGGCACAGGTCGTGGTCCCCTTCGGCCACCCGCCCGATCGCATCGATGCGGCTGTCGCCGCGATGCAGGCCCATGGCGGCACCCACATGCAGACTGGTCTGGCGGCGGCGGCCGAACTGTTGGCTGCGTATCCCAACAGCCGCCGGATAGTGGTCTTCGTGACCGACGGCCGTCCGGCGTCTGCCGTCGCCGCGGCCGAGGAAGCGGCCCGTCTGCGTGAGCACTGCGGCATCGAGATCGTCTGCATCGCCATCGGCGATGACGCCCTCGTGCCGTTCCTGGCGGCGCAGATCGCTTCCGACCCGGCCAGCGTCCATGCGGGCCAAGATATCGACGAACTGTTCACGACCGTGAAGCAGACCCACCTGTTCACCCAGGACGCCAATGACAAAGACACGGATGACGAAGACACGGACGGCGAGACTCCCCGGGAAGACGACACCAACCGGAAGCGAAAGGAAAACTCTTAATGTCGGCAGCACATGAAATCGAACGCGCCCTGTTGCAGTTACTGCAGGCGCTGGTAAAAGCCGTCCGCGCACCAGGACGGTCCGAGGCTGAGGGAAAACTGGTCCTGCCCGCGGCGTTGGCCCGCGTGTTGGCCGCCGGTGGACACCACTGCCGTGAAGCGGTCGTGCAGGCGGCCCAGGATTACGTAGAAACCTGGTCCACAGAACAGCTCGTCGACGAATTAACAGTTCCGCTGATGGAGGGGGCCCGTGAGGAGGGAACCCGTGAGGAGAGGGCCCGTGAGGGGGGGCCGCCGGTCAGCAACCTCCGCGTTCGCGTGCGGCAGCTCCGCCGGCGTCGCCAGCAGCAGCTCGACGACCTCCACGTCGAAGTCCGCGAGTTCCCTGCCGGATCGCCGTTCGACCCCACCTATCACCGGCCAAACACCGAAACGGTTCCGGCGAGCAGTGCGGACAAGGACGGCACCATCGCCCGGATGCACGCCCCGGCGTTTGTCTGGAGAGAGGACGGACGGGAACAGGTGATTCCGGCCGAGGTGACCTTATTCGGTCCGGTTCCCGAATCCGAGCGGATTGTTCCGCGACCCGCGATCCGAAAAAAAAAACGCCGCACGCGACGGCGGGGTGTTTGATCGAACCATGAAGCCGATGCAACTCGCCTACTGGTTGTTGTTTCTGCTCGTCTCCTTCGGGGCCGGGTTCCTGTTGCTGCTGTGCTGCCGCGAAGCGGTTCTGCCGGTGGCGTTCTGGGGCCTGTGCGGCATGATCGCCGGTTCGGTTGCCGTCCGTCAGCTGCGGGCGCAGCGCGGCCGGAAGGACGAGTTGCCCATGCCGCTGACCTGCCGGCAATGGTGGTGTGAGGCGCTGCTGAATCTGTTGGTCTGGGGCGGGTACCTGCTGCTGGTGTGGCTGTTGTTTTCCGGAACGGACTGAGCTGAGGCCAAGGAGCAAGCGTGAGTGTACGACTCATGACCGACCGTGACTCAGAGATGGGGCGGATTCTGGCCCGCTGCTGCCGCGCGCTGACCGCGCGTCAGTTGGCCGACCGCTTCTTCGGCGGCTCGCTCTCCGGCTTTGACCGCAGCCGGCAGCGTCTGCTGCGGGCCGATTGGCTGCAAACGTGGCGGGTCACAGTCGTTCCGCCACCGGGCCGGCCCCAACGACTCATTCACTGGCAACCGGGTGATCGCTGCCCCCGCTTGGGACCGATCGCCTACCAGCTGCGTTCGCTGCCGCCGCAGCCCTTGCGGACGATGACCATCATCACCAGCACGCGTCGCTGCCGGCTGGTCTGGGCCGGTCGTTGCCGGGTGCGGCGATTGGATCAATTGGGACACGACCTGGCGGTCGCATCCGTCTACCTGCGGTATCACCGCCGGCATCCCCGGCTGGCCCGCTGCTGGGAATCGGAAGACCAATTCTCAGCCGAACGGCGACGGTTCGAGAAGCAGGCCGATGCGCGGATTGCGGTTCCGGGCCGGCCCCGGCTGCTGATCGAGTGGGCCACCCGTTCGTACGACACGCCGCGGCTCGCCGGTCTGCACGAGCAAGCCGCCCGTCAGGGAGAAGCCTACGAGATCTGGGGGGACGTGCTGTCGTGAGTCACACGAACGCCCACCTGCGTCTTTCACCCCGCGATGAACGGATCGTGGATTGCGTGTATCGCTTCGACGCCGCATGGCCCGAACTGCTGCGGCCGTTCTTCCCCCCACTGCGGTCACTGAGCGGCGTGCACAAAGTGCTGGCCCGTTTGGTCTGCCAGGGTTGGTTGCGGCAATACCGCTACCAGGCCCGACGGTATTATGTCACGCTGGGCAGCCGGGCCGTCGCACACTTTGCGGATCGGGGACTGGAGCTTTCGCCGCGGCGGATGCAGCCGCTCGGTCCGAGGCAGCATCCCACGTCCCTGTTCACGCTGCGGCACTGTCTCTCCGGAGACCGCTACCGCCCCCGGCTGACACCGCAGGAATTGGCCGACCGCTGGCCCGCCATTGCCCCAGCCGATCATCGACGGGCGTTCTACGAACAGCAGGCGCGGTTGGTGCTGGTGGACATCGACCTGGGAGGCGACGCCGCCTACCGGGCCAGGAAGTGGCGCCGCTCTCTGCGCCGCCGCCGTGATCAGCGATCCGAATTCCGCGTTTTGACCGATGCCGGCCGGCTGCAGATCGCCATCATCACCGCCACCCCCGAGCAGGCGGAGGCGATCACCGCAGAACTGGCGGAGCAGACGGTCGCAGGCCGCACGACATTCGCGGTGTGCGTCGACGATCAACTCCTGCACTGGCGTGCCGCATCACGGCAAAGCGCACCCCGACAAACCGCAACATTGCCGACCAGGCCGGGGGGACCGCGTCATGCATAAGAGCTACCACATTAACCGTGATCTGCCGCTGAACGCGGTCGCGCTCCCGGCCGAGCCGGTCTGTGTCGACCAACCGGTGCGCGTGCTTGATCCGGCCGCCGATCGCCAACGGGTCGTCAAGTTCTCAGTCGCCCTGCTGTTCTGGTGCGCGGCACTCTCACTGATGCTCGTCCTGTTGGGGCACATTCTGTTGCCCTTGGCCGTCGCCGTGTGGCTGCCACCGCTGGTCGTCCTGACACTGGGCGGTTGGTGTTTCCTGCTGGCCCGGCATGGGATCACGCTGTGGACCGGGCTGCCGGTCGACCTGGCCACCAGCCGCCGGCTGCGGGACTCGCTCACGGTGGGCAGCCTGTTGGGGTGCGGATTGCCGTGCGGTTCGGCGTTGGTGCTGTGCTGGTTGGAAAACCCCAAGCTGGCGGCGGCCGCTCTGGGAGTCTGGGGGATCGCGGCCTGTTGGTCATGGCTGTCCCACCCGGTCCTGACGGTCTGCGCCTATGGGACGGCCTTGCACAGCTATCTGACCTACAACCGGCAGTCGACCCGTTCGCCCGGCCTGTTGCTCTCTCCGGCCGGCCCCTGCGAAGTGCGGCAGGTTCAACTGGCCGTGACCCTGCTCATCACCGCCACGCTCGTTCCCGCACTCAACCGGATCGCGATCGGTGACCCCGTGCAATTGGTCTGGGAGTCGGTGATGGGCCAAGGGCCGTTCGACGTGCGGGAGGGTCTGCCGCTTCCCGAGCAGCCGTCTTGGGAAGAAATCCGGCAGGAATTGCGCGCCCGGTTGCCGTCACAGCTGATCCAGGCGGCGTTGGTCGCCCTTTCGGGGCCGTTGCTCGTGTTGGGCGTCGGCTTCCTGTCGACAGCTCCCGTGTTGACGGCCGCCTACCGGGCGCGATTGGCGGCCGGAGACGACGATCCGACCTGGTGGAGCCGCACCCGCGAGCGGATGCGGGCCTCCCGCAATCAACACGTTCTGGACGCCGTCTTGTGGGGCTGGCACATTTTCGATGACTCCCCCGCCATGGTCCCGCAGCAGGCCTGCACCGAGCACGTGCTGCTGACCGGTCCGACCGGCTCGGGCAAGACGACCGTGTTGATGCAATTGCTCCGGCAACTGCTCGTGATCGAGCCCTCCAGCCTGTTGCTGTTCAACATGAAGGGCAAGGAGCTGACCCTGCTGGCCACGCTCCAGACAATCCAGCGAGAAGCCGAAGCCCGGTTTGGGATCACCATCCCTCTGAAGATCTACAGCAACATCTCCGGATGGGGCGTCCACGCCTGTAACCCGTGTGACCAGACCAACCGCGATCGACTGGACCTGGATCAATTCGTCGACAATTTGCTGACGGCCTCCGGTCTCAGCTACGGGCGTGGCTACGGGCAAGGACACTTCAGTACGGCCAACGAATATGTGCTCCGTCGGGCGACTGACACCCAGCCCGACTTTCGTTCGTTCCGCCAGCTGCATCAGGCGCTGGCCCGCGAGCCGCTGGCACGGGGAGCGTCGAGCACAAAACAGCTCCGCGAGCACGGCGCCGACGCCTTGGCGGTCCTCGAAAAACTGGCCGCCATCGAGGGCCTCAACGTGACCGACGACGGAAGTGACACGGCCGAGCAATTGGCCGGCCGCATCGATTTCTCCGCTGAGCAGAACCTGTTGACCCGGCCTGAAATCCATTACTTCCACTTCTCGGTCGATCATGGTGCCGAGCTGGCGGCCCTGCAGGCCAACCTGATCCTGCACACCTTCTTCGGTGCCGCCAGCAGCGAACAACAACGTCGCCAGGTGCCGGTGTGGTGCGCGATCGACGAGATGCAGGAGCTGCTGCAGCGCCAGCTGGGGAAGTTTTACCGGCTCGCCAGGAGCGCGGGCGCGGGGCTGATCGGCGCCACGCAGTCCGAGGCCAATCTGCGTGACGGCAACCTGGATCTGCGTGACGTGGTCCTCGATAACAGTTGCATTCATGTCCGCACCGGCATTCACAACGACGACGAACAGCTGCGTGTGGTGCGGACCTCCGGTGAGGTGCTGGACGACAGCGGTTCCTACAGCCAGAGCACGAGCGGCAGCGGCCGGACCGGCGTCTCGGCCGGCTGGCAGGAACACCGCGATCCGCGGCTGAACCAGAACCTCGTCAAGGCGGCCAGCGCGGCCCCCCAGCTGGCCATTCTGGAAGTCAAGCGGAACCTGGGCTACGCGGCCTACGACGGCCAGAAGATTGTCATCCGCACACGCTTCGACATCACGGCTGCTGAGTTTGAGGAGCGGGAACGCTGCACCTGGCCGCCGCTGGGTCCCGAGCAAGTCACGCAGCGCTCCGGGCTGACGATGCCGGCACCGTCGGTCCCCACCCTGCCAGCGGCTCCCCCATCGCCGCCGGACTTCGATGAGCCGCCGCCTGCGTCGTCATCGGAGGCGCAGCAGCCGGATCAACAGCCGCAAACCATGACCACCATCTTTGACCAGCTCCGCGAGGAGCAACAGCGCCGGCAGCAGACGCGGCGGACTCGACGACGACGACGGAGAAACCCATGAGCCCAACCTGTCTCCCAGACAGCCCCCCCACCGATCTCCAGGAATCCCGGCTGATCCAGACCCTCGCGTTCCGTGCCCCGCTGCTGGCCGGCTGGATGCTCGAACGCTTGCGGATCACCCCTCAGAGCGTGCGGCGGGCGGTGGAAGAGGGTTTCGTCCACGTCTATCAGCTGCCCGTCATCACTCCCTTGAATGTGACCGGTCCTGTGTATCGCTGGTCTCCCGGACAGCCCCTGCCGGAAGACGGCCAAGACATCTCCGCGCAGCTGCGGGGGCGGTGGGCGGGTCGCGTCCCGCAGGTCACCCCAGTCTACACCTGTTCGCCGCTGGCAGCCCAACTGTTGGGCAGCACGGCCGGCCGGCTGCCGGCGCCCCAGCACTGGGACCACGATCTACTCACGGGAGAAGTCTTCACCTGGTACGTCCGGCACGCTCCTCAAGAAGCCAGTCGCTTCATCGGCGAACACCAACTTCCCCAAGCGGGCCATCGCGTGTCGGATCCCGATGCGTTTGTCAGCGACTCTGCCGGAAAGATCGTCAAGGTCGTCGAGTCGGGTGGACGCTATGGCCCGGCGGCCGTGGAAAAGCTGCTGCTGTACGCGGCCCGGCGGTCCCTCCTCTTGGAGATCTGGTAACCATGCGCATTCCCGACTCACTCCTGGACGAGATCCTGGGCGACGTGGCCTTGTATAAGATCGGTACCTTGGCCTCCTTTGCGGCGGCCGATTACCTGGCCCGCTGCCCGGCCCGGCACATCCGACGGACGGTCACAGCATTTGTTGAACAAGGCCACCTGCAGGAAGGACCGCTGCTGACGACCGGCAATACGTATTGCGCACTCAGTGAACGCAGTGCCCGGCGTCTGAAGCTGCCCGTCACGCGGAGCGGACTGCTCTCGGTGGATCCGCTGATCACGGCCGCCGCCATCCTGCAGTTCTGCAGGCTGGGCAGGCTGGACGGTCCTCGCCGAGAGCTGCTGACTCGGTCGCAGCTGGAGCGGTTTTTCCCGCAGCTCATGCGGCCGGGGCTCGGCGGTCCGTTCTACCTGGATGACCAGACCGGCCGGCTGGCCCGCATTCGTTTCGATCGCGCCCGGCCCCGCCGCTGGGACCGCATCCTGCAGCGCTGCCGGCGAGACTTGGCCCGGCTGCAGCGTGATCCCCCGTGGAACAAGCTGCTGCAAGCGGGACGGCTGCAGATCACCGTATTGACCGTCCTGCCGCAAAAGGTGCCCCGGCTGGAAGCCGAGCTGGCACAACTCGCCCGGCAAAGCGGTCTGCTGTTTCGTGTGGAGGCACTTCCCGGACTGTGGCCGCTGGTCCGGCCGCAGCCCATCCCCAACCCCTGACGGGTTCAATGGCTCCCCGATGCCCGGAGCGGTGAAAACAACGGCATCCGATACACCGGTCTTCTCCCGGGAGGGTTTGTGGAGGGCGCTCAAACGCGAGCGTCCTCTGCAGGCGGACCCTGTCGGTCCGCCATCACCCACAACCCAGGGAGGTCCGCATGAAACGACATTCGTTTCTGGAGTTCATCGAACGGGAGAACAACGAGCTTTGCAAGATCATCCAGTGGCTGGCAGGCATGCCCCTCAGACTGATGAGGCGGATGCTGCTCACCAGCCTGTTGTTGGCCGTCTTGTTCTACTTGATCGTTGTGCTGCCGGTTGCCGTGGCGCGGTTGGCCGTGGTGTATCACGCGCTCCCATAGTGCTCTGTCAGTACCTGGCAAAGCACTCGGAGCGGCGGGGCCTTCTCACGAAGGCCTCGTTTTTCGAGACCCTGCGAGGGTTTGACTGCTCCCCGTGCCGGGAGCCGAGAAAACAACGGCACCATGTGGCCCCGTTTTTGATGTGGCCGTGTTGATGGGTGAGTGACTGTCCGTCGTGCTGAGCCTGCCGGCTGAGCAAGGGGGACAGACGAGAACAGCTGGGCCCCCCAAAGTGGTTCCCGGCTGAGAACATCACCACAACACAGGAGGAAGCAGTTATGTTTGGTAACTTCTTCGCACACACAAAACGGAAACGCAAGCAGGGCGCACCTTTCTATTCCCTTTGTGCGGGAATGGTGCACGCAGACGTGTGGCGCAACCAATCGCAACACGGCACGTACTTTCGGTTCAGCCTCAAACGGCGGCGGGGACGGCTGGTCAACAGCTATTCGCCGGACGACCTGCTGAGGCTGCCCGAGCTGATCTGCGACCTGGCGGCCTTCTTCGAGGACCAGGACGTGGTACCGGAGGAAGTGCGGCGGCAACTGACGGTGCTGGCGGATCAAATGAATCCCCCTCACCGGGACGCCCTGCGGAGCTGGCAACCGTACCTGAAGACCGTGGAAGGCAACGGCGACGGATAGGCCGTTCCGCCGACCACTCCTGACGGCTTGTCAGGGCCACACCCTGGGGAACGCTTCCGGCCGTCCGGCCGGGGGCTTCCCCTTTTCTTTTGTTCGTACGGCCGCGCGCCTGTCCGCTGCCACTGCGAATCTCATCAGCACCCACGCACCAGAGAGAGAATCCCATGCACCACAAACCGATCATCACGGACACGCCGGCCCACGAGACCGACTTCGAGGAACTGGCCCAGCTCATCGAAGCGGTGCCGCGTCGGTTTCGGCCCCGCCTGGTGAATGCGGCCCTGCAGTTCCAACCGGCCGGCACGATCAAAGCGGGCCATTTCGTCGGCATGTATCGCACGCGGCTGTTTGATTGTGTCATCAGCCGCCACGGCATGGTGAGTGTGACGCACTGGCGGCAGGCCGTCTCACACGCACAGCAACGGTTGCAGAAAACCGCGACGTTGTTCGCCCAAGCACCCGACCTGCCGGCCGTGCGGTCCGTGCTGGCCGACGTGCTGCAGATCATCACCGACGCCCTGGCTGAGGCCGATCGATCGCGAACATGAGATCCACAGGCGACCGATTCAGCGATCCACAGGGAAGAAGTCACCACAACCAAAACACGAGAAATTCGTTCCTCGCCACCACCTCCAACAGGGAGCCGCCATGTCCAAGCCGCCCGTGCATTCGATTCGCTTTGGGCTCGTCAAAGCCAACATCTGGGAAAACGAGACCCGCAAAGGAACCTTCTACAAGGTGACGCTCGTCCGGCTGTTCAAGGACGGCACGGCCTGGCGCGAGTCGACCCGCTTTGAACGGGACGATCTGCCCTTGGTCGCCAAGGCGGCCGATCTGGCCCACAGCTGGATCTATGAGCACGGCCGACGGGCCGGTCACGAGTAACACGGATTCCATGCCACCCCTCGCGTATCACCGGCAACCAGGGGAAACGACGATTTTTTGAAAGGCACGATCGATGCAGCGACATCCGAATCACACGGCCCGACGATCCGCGTCAAGCGGTCACCAGGAACGAAGGGACACCGCGTTCAACGACGTGGAAGGGTTCTCCTACGTCGAGCGGCTGCCCAGCCCCCGTTTCACAGATGATTGGGAGCGAATCTACGTCCCTCCTGAAAAGAAGGAACAGGGGCTCCGCTTCCTCGACTTGCTGGTCCAGCTCGCACCGTTCGAGGCGTCGCGGGTCGGGCTCTCGGTCAGTCGCACGATCCTGTTTTGTGGTCCGCCCGGTTGCGGCAAGAGCAGCCTGGCCCGCAGCCTGCCCAACGAATGGACTTCGCGCACGGGTGTCGAGGGCATCCTGATCGTGGCCAATTGCCACCAAATGGCCAGTGACCAGCGGGGAGGCACTCAGAAGAACGTCCAGGAGTTCTTCCAGCGGATCGAAGAAGTGGCCTCTCTGGGCTTGCCCACGTTCGTCGTGGTGGACGAGGCCGAAACGCTGGCAACCAACCGGGGCAGCGTCAATCCGCAGACCAACCCGCTCGACACCCTGTTTGCGGTGGATGCGCTGATCGAGTCCTTGGATCGATTGATCATCAGCCGCACGAACGTGTGCCTGCTATTGACCACCAATCAGCATCGGCACATCGACCGGGCCATCACCGACCGGGTGGATCTGGAGATCTTGATCGAGCTTCCCGGACCATCGGAACGCACCCAAATCCTGCGGGACGCGCTCGGTGTCGTCGAACAACTCGGCATCTTCCCGCTCGCCCTGAAGGGGCCGGGCCGGCAAGCGGCCGGCGGGCTCGGACGGCTCGTCAAAGCCACCGACCGGTTCTCCGGACGCGATCTGCGGCACCTGGTGGTCGAAGCCCTGACCCTCCGCGCTGCGGATGAACCGCTGACGTGGAATCACTTGATTCGGGCGGCCGAGATCAAGCGGGCCATGAACCAGCACCACACCAACAGCAAAGGAGGCTATCTGCATGATTACGAATGATCTCCCGTCAAACGGCATGGTTTGCGAACGCAGCATCGGCACGCTGCCCGCTCGCCCGGCGGAGGCGACCTGGCAACTGGTTGTCCAGCTGATCGTCCAATGCGTGAGCCAACTGGGCGGCGACTCGCAGAGAGTCGCCGCCGCCCTCGGCACGCTGCAGCCGGTGGCGGTTTACTTGCTGGTCACTCATGCGTTGGAGCCGGGAAGCGTGGAGTTCACCTGTGGCGCGTTACGGGTGCTGTTTCGGTTCCGCTACGGAGAAGCGTTTCCAGACGACGAGCGGTGCCTACCTCCGCTCGCAGCACTCCCGCCGCTCCCCACGGATCCGAAGCTTCGGCTTACGTTTCGGGTCGCAGGCCGGCTGCCGCCGCGCATGGCCCGCATCATCCAAAGTGCCGCTCTGCGCGCACAACTCAAAGTCGACGTCGTTGCGCTGACGCTGCATGTGTCGGACAGCGACACCAACCCGTCCCTGGCCATCCGGCCACCCACGAGGAAATGAGCATGGCAACTTCCACCAGTGTTAACACCAGCGTCTCTGCGCATGTCACGGCCCGGTCCACGACCTGGGTGGCGAATGAAATCCTCCGCACGTTCCTGGAAATCGTCCAAACCCGCGGTCTGGAGATTCACGACCTGCATGAGCAACTCGACTTCTATGAGAAGAGTCTTCGGACGTGGCTCACCGGGCGTCACCTGCTCTCGGTCGTGCTGGAAGTCTGGAACCCGCAGACGGAAGAGCAGGCGGCCGAGCGGTACGACCTGAATCTGGATTACTCCCCAGATGGCGACAACGGGGAGCGGTTCGAGACCCATCTCGATCGCGTGCGAGACGAGCTGCCACGCCGACCGCTTCCCGCCGGCTTCTGTTACCGCCTGCTGGTCACGCTCAGCGAGAACGCTCCGGACCTGCCGGGTTGGGAGGACACGGAATTCCGCGATGTCTCGCACTTACAGATTCGCCGCCTGGACAACGTCATTGAAACGGCCGCCATCAATGCCTCCGGCACCGCCTACCTGAGCCCGCCAAACTGAACTTTGGAAAGACACTGTGATGCGCATCACCTACCGCGTTTCGGGAGCCACGGGCGTCTTCGACGTCCCCAGCAGCCTGGCCTTGCATGTCATGTACGAGCGAATCCGCGCCTTCCTCGTCTCGACGCATCCGCAGCTGGCCCGGTGGCCCCGCCTGCCCATTCTGGTTGCGGACCGGTTGCTGAACGCGCTGGCCGACAACCGTGACGGCGTGCAGTTGGGGGAACTCCTGCATTGCGGAGAGCAAATCTGATGACTCAGGAATCCCGATCTCATGGCGATTCAGGCCGTCGACAGCCGGCGCCATTTGATCGGTGGGGACACATTGCCGGTCGAACAACGATTGTCTTGATGAGATTCGCGTCACGCATGGCGGTCAACAAGAAATCTCAGATCATCCTCACGATGGGACATCCCAAGGGTTAACAGTCATGCGCGCTACGGATCACAATGGGCGGTCTCCTCGGAATCAGCTCCGCACCCTGCCTGAACTCATCGCGCGCTTGGCCCGCATCGAGGAAAAACTGGATACATTGATCCAGCAGCGGCTGATCAAAGAGTATTACTCAACCGGTGAGGTCGCTCGAATTGTCGGCCGTTCCGAATTCACGGTTCGACAGTGGTGCCGGCTGCGTCGTGTGCATGCTCAAAAAAGACCATCGGGACGCGGCCCGTCACGCGAATGGATGATTTCCCATGCCGAGTTGCAGCGGATTCAATCCGAAGGCTTGTTGCCCTTGCGAGACGAATTCCGCGGCGTCAGCTGAGCGATTGGATGACAAGCAGAACCCTCCAGCTTGGTCACGATCTTTCGCCCAGAGTCCTCAACCGATCAGCGACTGCATGGCCGCCTGCTGGACATCGGAGACCAGATGCTGATACCGGCGGACCATCTCATCTGTTTGATGGCCCATCCAGGCGTTGATGATACGTTGGTCGATGCCTCGGGACGCGCAGTTCGAAGCAAACGAATGTCGCAGCACGTGCCAGCCGCGCACGACCGACCAAGCACTCTCATCGACCGTTCGATTGAAGTGGTCGGTGGCCTGGTTGACTGACAGGGCTGGCGACCGCTCGTCATTCTTCTTCCGGTCCAAGCAGAATGTGGATCGGCTCCCCGGATGATCCGCGAACCATTCCGTCATCGCTGCGCGCAGCCGATCCGACAGCGGCACCCGCCGAGTCGTATGCTTCCCGCGAGATTTCTTCCTCTCCCGCAGAGTGACGAAGTTTCCCCCCAAATCGAAGTCGTGTCTCTCGGACCGAATGAGTTCGCTGCGACGGGCTCCGGTGTCGGCAGCGGCCACGACCATCGGATACAGAACTGGATGCCGGGCTCGTTCGTGGACGAGTTCCAGAAACTCTTCCACCTCTGGTAGCGTAAGATAGAGGGTCTGCCACAACTCCGAGGCCTGCGAACTGGACAGGTTGCCGCTCGTAATCTGCTGTTCGATCTCAGCTCGAGTTTGAAAACGGGGTCTCTCGGTCGATTTGGGATAGCGAAGTCCCTGTCTGGGAAACGGAGTGCTGACGTAACTCCTTGCCAAGGCGAACGACCAGACGGAACTCAAGGTCGACAGTTCCTTTTTAATCGTAATTGGACTGATTGGTTTTCCGCTCCGCCCCCGTTGGTGGGAACGTTGATTGATGAAGGTTTGCAGCTGGCGATGGGAGATCTCGCGGATCGGCTGGCCGGCGCCAAGGATTCCCACCAGATGTTTGCGATGGATCTGGGCTGTGCGACGAGAGTTTTCCTCCATGGCTCCCGGCGGCAGGCTCTCGAAGAACTCGTCAAACACCTGACTCAACGTCGACGAAATCGGCAGCTGAATCGGTGTGGTCAACTTGCCGTCGGACATCAAGAACGTGACCACATCCGCGTCGTTGGGGATCGCCAAGTCTCCCTGCTCGATGAGCCTGAGCTTGCGGTCGACCCGCATCGCCAACTCGGTAGCCTCCCGCTCGTCCCTGGTCCGGGCGGAGCGTTTGACCCGTTGCTGGGCGTAGCGGAAGACAATTTGAAAGGGCCCGTTGGGCCGGTCACGTTCGAGCCATGCCATGTTGATTCTCCGAGTTTGAAATCATTCGGGGAGAATCTCATTCGGACAATCGACACGAACGCAACGTGAATGCAACTGTGTGCCACGCAACCGCACTGTAAACGGCTGCGCGCCACGTGTTTGCCACGTGTTTGGTGAATCCACGAAAAAAGGACTCACATCTGATTGGTGTAAGTCCTTGCAAAACAGTGCCCAAGAGAGGACTCGAACCTCCACGGGGATTACCCCCACTAGGTCCTGAACCTAGCGCGTCTGCCAATTCCGCCACTTGGGCAGCGGTGATTCAGAATTGCGGCGTGATGGTCGAACCATGAATATGGCCAAGCTGCGTTTGGGCAGCCATCGTCCGCGAGCCACGACAAGCCGCCAGTCGTATCGGCGATCACCCTGTTGTGATCTTCACACCAACGTCTATGGCAGCTGGTCGGGTTTGCTGCCTCAATCAAAGTGCAGTGCGATATTCTTGTGAATCATCAC
>JAJDEI010000062.1 GCA_029259845.1 Planctomycetaceae bacterium
TGGAAGGTCGAGCGGCTGAACGCCTGGCTGAAGAACCTTCGCCGCGTCCGCACCCGCGACGAAATCCGCCCCGAACTCTATCACGCCTTCGCCTCCATCGCCTGCCTGTTCACTATCCTCAAGACGTTTTGAAACTGCTTCCTGACAAAAAGTCCGAAAAGATTACGGTTTCATCTCCAACCCCGTTGAAATTGCCCGTCACTTGCAGGCCGCCAAGGGATGTTGTACTCGTGAAGTCACCACCAAAAGCACTTATTAGTCCGGGAAAATCCCACGTCGTCAGGAATTCAACATTATTAACGCCGGTAGTGTAAGCACCACCTTCAACCGCATGTGGTTGGCCATTGTCTACCTGTAACGTGCTCACAATGCCACTATCAAAAATGATTTGATTCGATCGCGCAATGTCATTGCCAAAAGAATCTGTTGTGATTGTACCGGACACAGCGTTCAACCTGGCTGTTCTGTCAGTGAGTACAATGAAACCGGCCTCAGCCGACTGCGCGGTGAATGCAAAACTGAGTAGACCAGCGAGGAGAACATGTTTCATGGTGAGAATCTCCGAAAAGGGTGTGTGCTGCGAATGAGCAGCATTCGATGCCTAGTGCCGGGTGCCATGTCCGCATCGCGAAGCAGGGCGGGCGGACAGCGCGCCGCGACCACCCCGCATGCTCTTGCGGCATTGCGGAATGAGCGTGGCACGCTACGTCGGGCTTCACTTGCCGGACACGGGTGGCAGGGTGATCTCGGAGCCGGACTCCAACTGGTAGGCGAAGTGCTTGAAGTTTCGCTTCGCCATCCATTCGGTCATCACCTTCGCTCCGCCTTCGAAGTCGCCGGTCGGCTTCCAATTGAAAAAGCAGCGTTTGCCGTCGCAATGGAACGACAGGCTGCCGTCGGCGAACCCTTGTTTGTCCACGAAACCCTCCGCCTCTTCAATGGCCTTCTGCGCGACCGCTTCGCTGGGCGCAATTCCGATGACTGTCAGTGTCGTCGGCAAGTCCGACTTCTTTTCGACGAACGGCAGCGTATCCGGTTTGACGCGCACGGAAGTGGTCACTTTGAAAGGCGTTGGTGCTCCCACGTCGTAGGTCAGTTCGATGAAGTAGGCGGTCCAACCCTGTTCCGGATCGGCCACATTTCCGACATAGACGCCGTCCTCGTTTGGCTCAATGACCGTACTCGTGTACTTTTTCCCGAGTGTTTCGAGCCGGAAATCTCGGGCTTCGGGATTGGTCGCCTGCCACAACCGCACCTCTTGGGGGGCGCTGGCCGTCATTACGCGCAGGGAGCCGTCGCCGCCCTCGGTCCAGAGGTATTCGGGCGGCCGCTGGTCGGCGATGATCAGCGAGTAAAACGCGACCAAACTCTCAATGGCATCGGTGCCGTTGAGTCCGTGGTCGCCGTTGGGCACGTACCGCAGGTACTTTTCTCCGCGCAGGTCCTTCCAGTAGAACTGCGACGAATCGGGCAGGAAAAACTGGTCGCCGGCCGCATTGAGAATGAACTTGGGCTTCGTCAGCCGGTGACGGTAATAGTACGGGTCGACCAGATGATACAGTTCGGCCAGTTTTGGGTCATCCATCCGCTGCATGAGACGATGGGAGACGTAATCGCCCACCGACGGGGCCCAAAAGCCGTACGCAGCGAAATGATGCTCCATCGATGAGGTGGTGTTCAACACGTCGATCACGATCGGGACGATGGCGACCACGCGGTCGTCGACTGCCCCGGTCAGCCATGTCGTCCAGCCTCGCTTGGAACCGCCGGCGACGACAAAGCGGTCGACGGTCCGGCCCCCGCCGGTCTCAGACGCCATGACGGCGGTCATGGTGTCCATCGCGCGGACGGCGCTTTTGACCATTGGGTTTCTCGCTGCCCAGGTGGGGTCACCAGTTTTGAGATACTGGTTCCAGGTGTATCCAATGAGGTCGTCCTCCACCCGCTTGTGGCCGTCGTTGTGGAACACGAGCGGCTGGTTGGGGACCATTTTGAGTTCAGCAACGACGGTCCCGGTGGCCTGGGCGATCTTCAGGATTCTCTCGTTCGCACCGCCCGGAGGGTCGCCGCCGTTGCGTCCGCCGCCGATGAACAGAAAGCCGATGTCGGAGGTCACCTTCTCCGGAATCGCCAGTGTGACCCAGTGCTGCCACTGGGGCCGGTCGACTTCGTCTTTCGTCCGCCACGTCTGGGAGACCATGTCGACGACGACCGACTTCATGCCGCCGGCCGATTGGGTACTGACAACCTTCCATGAGTAGCTGTCGTCCGGCTTCTGGATGTAATCATCAAGGGCCGTGCGGCGGGGAAGCGTGTCGCCCGCCGTACACACGCCGCCAGCCAGAACGAGCAGCAAAAAGATCGCGAGTGTGCAGGAAAATCGTCGTTTCATGTCTCTCTCGGGTCAAAAAAGTTGAGTGTTGCCGCCCACAAGTTCCAGGAGCCGGGCGGCACTGCTTCAGCCTCCGCACTGCTGAGCGTCGCCAGTGCGGCAGATGATGTGCCGGAGTGTTGGTCCGAGCCTAACCATCGGGGGTTCGTTTGCCAGAGACTCTCTTTGACGACTGGCGACGAAGCCGGCCATCCTCTCAATTATGCATGCATGCGGACCGATGGGAAGGGACGGCCGCCCAATGAACAACACAGGCCGGCTCCTGACGGCCCGGCGTGATCGTCGCAGGTCAGTCACTCCGGGGCGTCCTCTGGTTCTTCGAGGCGGGTCAGGGTCCATTCCTGCGTCTGGTCCGGACCGAAGTGCACCAGCACCGTGGTCTTGTCTTCCGTGAGATTGTAGATCATCGTTTCCATCACGATCTCCGTGTCCTCCTCATCGGCAAAGGACCAGGCGGCTCGCTGCGTCGCCTTGTCGACCGTCCCTTCGATGGGCCGCGAGACGTCGGTGTCCTCATTGTAGTAGCTGCCGGTAATTACCCCCTCTTTGCTGACCGCCAGTTGGATGACGCGGTTGGATTCGCCGGACTCGTCACTGAGGGCGAACACGCCCAACGGCAGCCACTCGATTTTCTCCGCCTGTTCTTCGGTGATCTCCGGCAGACTCGTCGCGATGCTCACCGACTGGTCGTAGTATTCCTCGGAGGTGGCGTATTGCTGTCCGTCGATATACACGACGCTGTTGTCATAGTAAACGTTGCCACCGGTCCCGTAGGAATAGTAGATCGGCTGGGCCCAGGCGTTGACAAACCAACCGGTGACAGCAGTCGCTGTGGCTGCCCGCCACCAATAGTTCGACGGATACCGTCGCCCGTAGTAGTGAGAGTGAAAGTGAGCATGACGTCCGCCAGTCCAGGCAGGTCGGCCGGGACGATATCCCGGCCAGTGCGGATGGTGGGCGTAGCCCGGCCGTCTCGTGGCGCGGTTCCCAGCCGCCGCTCTGTTGCCGACGTTCGCTCGATTTCCAACGTTGACGGTGGTCCTGTCTCCGACGTTAATCGCAGCTTTGTTACCGATATTGTTTGAGGGCAGCGTGCCGGGTCGATTCGCACCGGGCCGGTCCTTGGGGAGCCCCAGAAAGTCGCTGACGTCGCCGCGCGAGGGCCTTTGTCCGGCACCGGGAAGTTGTCCCGGACGTCCGCCGGCTCCCGGTCGCTGACCAGCGCCGGGACGGTCTCCCGGTCGGGCTCCGGTTCCCGGCCTCTGTCCGCTGCCGGGCCGTTGCCCGGAGTTCGACCGCCCGTTGATACTGGGGAGTTGACTGGGCCGGTTGCCTGCTCCGGGTCGCTGACCGCCGCTCGGTCGCTGCGCCCCACCGCTTGGTCGTTGGCCAGCGCTCGGTCGCTGTCCAGTGCTCGGTCGTTGTCCAGTGCTCGGTCGTTGGCCAGCGCTGGGGCTATGCGGTCGACTGAGAGAGGGACTCCGGCCGCCGGTCGACGGTCGCGACGCACCGCCGCTGAATCCTCCGCCGCCACGGGAAGCACCTCCGCCACCGCTGAATCCTCCTCCACCACGGGAAGCGCCTCCGCCGCCGCGTGCACCTCCCCCGCCGCGTCCTCCCCCGCCGCGACCGAACGATATCCCGCTGGAGAGCGACACCAGTAGGAGAGCGATCAAGGCGAATGATGATGTACGTTTCATGGTTTCGGTTCTCGTTCTCTGTGTTCGATGCACTGACGTTTCTGCCCGGAACGCTTTCTTCCCGGAACTACTGTCGGACAATCGTCACGGGCCCCAGATTCGGCTGCGGATGGCCGTCGACGTCCCGCCCGGTCGATTGCCAGATGTAGGAGCCGTCCTCTTGAGGCTGCAAAATGTTGATCGCCGAGGCCCGCGAACCATCGGTAAGCGTTTGTGTCGTCCGCACCACCCAGCGGTCGCCCTGTTGGTTCCAGGTGCCTTCCCCAAAACCGCCCTCGGTGTCGAACATCCAGGAACGGAACGTCTTTTTCACAGGGTCCCATCCGATGACCTGTGTCCCTTCCAGGCTGGCCTCGCCCTGTAAACTGACACGAAACGACCGCGTGATGAAGTTGCCGTGCTTGGTGAATTTGCAGGTCGTCTCGACCGTGGAATCGTCATCCTGATCGACCCAGCGGCCGAGCAGCCACGACAACTGCTGCAACTGGTCGGCGGCCATCGGTTCGGGCGCATCTGCTTCGCGCAGGCTGTCGAGCTTCCACTCCCCCGCCTCCTTGACATGCACAGCGACGTAGTTGATGACTTCCGGCGCGGCGTCGGGGCGAATGACATAAGCCGTCCCCTCCTCAACCGCCACGCTGGGCGAAGGCACTCGCACGGACGGATCGTCCAACTCCACGCGAACGTCTTCGTTGTCCTCGAAGTTTCGCTCAAACGACTCCTTCAACGCAGCGCGGCCTTTGATCAATTCGCCGCCGGGAGTGAGGTACTCTCCGTCCTCCGTCCACAGCGCGGCCATCGCATCGGCATCCCGGTTCCGGAATGCTTCCAGATACGCCGCAATGTTCTTGCGAATCCGGGCCTCGTCATCCGGAGCGTCCTGCTGGGCCTGTGTGACCGTTGCCCCAGCCGCCGCCACAGTGCAGACCGCGAGGAGAAACAGCATCTGTCGGTGAATCATGTTGATCGTTCCTTCTTCTGCCCAATCAATTCCCGCCGCACGTCCCCCCATCTTCGCAGCCAGATTCGCCACGTCAATTCAGCAACAGGGAGGAAAGCGAGTCAGGGCCAGTATCGCCAGCGGTGGGTGTTGATGTGTCCCCGTCACTTCCTGACCACCCGATCGGAATCGCGCGTCACCCCGGTTGCTTGCAACCGGGGTCGCGCAGCGATGGGAGGCTGCTCCAAAAGCAGTGATCACTGAGCCAGAACCTCCCATGCCTCCGGCACCCAGATTGCAAGCAGTCTGGGCCACCCGCGGTAGGAGGTCTGCAGAAACGCATCCCGCAGTCCGGCTACCTCTCAGAGCTGCTGCGCTCGGATTGGCGAGCAATCGGGCCCATGCGCAGGTCTTGCACTACAAGCCGGAGAATAGGGCCTATTGGGCCCGTATCGAGTATCGGCTGCGAGCATAATAGCCCAGGAGGGCAACCGCCGCGAGACAATTGACGATGAGCAGAAATCCCCAGGTTCGGCGCGAGGATGCTCTTTCCTCGACATCAGGAAGACCGCGCCCAAAGGCGGCCTGGAGGACCTCATCGGTCAACTGTTTGGGACCGTCGTTCACGACATAGGTCTGTCCGTTCCGTTTGTCGAGAACGACAGCTGCATCGGGCCATTCGATCAGGAACGCCTCGTCGTTTTCCTCGACGTCACCAATTTGGTACGTGTCGACGGCGATTTCCACTGAATGCGTCAAGAACGGCTCGGCACCCGCTTGGTTGAAGTATGATTTCACTGACACATAAAAGGGCACCTGAACTCCAGAGACGAGTCGAAAGTCTCCATTGACGATCTCCGTATCGGCCATGAACTCATCACTCCCTTCCGGCTTCCACTGAATTTCATACCGCGTGAGTGCGTAGTCAAGTTTCGGGTCAAACGTCCAGAGATCCTTGCGACGTTCTTGATACCTCGAATTCGAGGGGAGCCACTCCAGCGTGACCATGCCCGTATCGGTGTCGCGGATGGCCCCCTTGCTCCATATCTCCGTCGTCAACCATTCATCAAAGCCCTTCGCCCGCAACCCCAACGCGAGATCAATGACCGAGTCGGAAGGCAGGCGGTCCTCATTCGTGATCGTTCCGCTATTTCCGAAGCGGTGCTCGACTCTTGAAGACGAATAGGATTGAATCTCCGGCGATGGCCGCGAAGGGACTGCCTGTCGCGCGGGGTCCAATCTCTCGTGGCGTTCGAATCGTGCGAGTTTTCCGGCACGCATGAATCGTGACTCCCCCGACGTTAAGCCGGACGCATCAATGAACGGTCCTGCCGTCTGGCCGGCACTCGCATTCGTCGAATCTACTGAACCTGCCGTAGAAACGGAGTTATGTGATTCGAGAAAGTGGAAGGTCGTTTCATTATTACTCAGCGCTTCACGTCGATTTGAAACGAGCTGAACCAGATTCTCCAGATCGGCAGCCAGGACTCCTGACGCAAATATGAACACAACGTTCACACTAATCGCGAACCCCCTCTTGGATCCGAATGGTGGGATGCGGCTCATCTTGTCATCCTGTGCCTGTTGGGCGAGTGACATAGGCCGAACTCTGTCCGACAATCCCATCCGCGATCGAGCAATTGAACAACGACCGCGCATCTGGCCCACGCTGTCAGGCAAGGCTTGACCTGCCGGGCTCCAACCGAAGTGCGTCACACGGCGATCGATTCGCATGGGTCAGATCCGGCACACAAGCCTTTAGTGACCAACGACTGACTCCCGGTCGAGTTCATCGATGCATTGCAGTCATTGGCGTTCGCGTAGAGGGCAACAACGGCACAAATATTGTTGAGCGCGTCTAAATCACAGTCCTGGTTTTCTTGCGTGGTGCCGATCACGGCACGACACTTATATTCGGTGAATCTGTGTGTGACCTTGCGATGTCCAGGAGCGCCTTGTTGCTGGAAGCAACCGTTTGGAAGAGGACACGCGGATGTAAAGTAGCACGTGTCTTGTTGGAGGTTGCAGGCTGCCGACAGGTAGCCTGAGATAGAAATGACGCTTGACGCAACACTGACGAGTATCAGGGCCTGAGAGAACCGGCTCATTTCACACCTCGAAAAGACACGGGAAGTGGTCAATCTGCATCATTGGCGCGGGGTGACCGATGGTCCAATAGAATGGCCAAGTGCAGCAAGGAACCAACGATCCAACAAGAAGCTTACCCCCCCCCCCCCCCCCATGATGTCAAGCCATCTGATGTTGTTTCGGCCTTGTCGGCAGGGTGGTTGGGGCGTGTGGGGGTGAGCCATGTTGTTCGACGTTCACGGCCCCAGCGCGCGATCTTCCGGCGACTTCGATGCCACTGGGGCCGTGCGCGCTTTTCGTGACTCAGCCCGTATCCTATCAGTCGACATCCTCGCAAACGACCACGTTCCCACGCGCCCCAGCCACCCCCCATCGTCATTCGCAGGATTCGCCCGATTCGTGGTTTCTCTTTTTCAACCACGAATGTTGCGAATGAGACGAATGGTTCCCTGCTGGAATCGCACAGCAGAGTGCAATCCGGACGTAGTTTTACGGACCGGGGGGAGTGGGAGTGGCCGACGGGGGACCGGGCTCCGGGGTTGATCCCCATTCGGAAATCCCTCGAAAAAGGACGAAGAAGGTAGGGACGAACAGCAGCGAGAAGACCGTGGCGGCGAGCATGCCGCCGACGACGGCGTTGCCGACTGCCTGGCGGCTGGCGGCTCCGGCACCGCTGGCGATTAAGAGCGGCAGGAAGCCGAGAATCGAGGAGAAGGCGGTCATCAGAATTGCGCGGAAGCGGAGCCGCGCGGCGTTGACGGCCGACTCGCGAATCGAGGCACCCTCGCTCCGTTGCTCACTGGCGAACTCGACGATCAGGATCGCGTTCTTGCTGGCGAGCGCGACCAATAGCACGATCCCGATTTGGGTGTAGGTGTTGTTCTCGGCCCCCCGCAGAATAAGCGCGAGCACGACTCCCAGCGCGGCCAGCGGGACGACGGCGATCACCGCTGCGGGACTGGTCCAGCTTTCGTACTGGGCGGCCAGCACCAGGAACACAAACACCACCGCCAGGACGAAAATCAAGCCTTGGCCGCCGGCGGCCAGTTTCTCCTGATAGGACATGCCGGTCCATTCGTAGCCGAATGCGGCCGGCAGTTGGGCGGCGGCCAGTTCTTCCATCAAGGCCAGCGCCTGGCCCGAGCTGTACCCCGGTGCGGCCGAGCCGTTGATTGATGCGCTGGGGTACAGGTTGTACCGACGAACAACCGTGGGGCCGAATTCATCCCGCACATCAACGAGAGACCCCAGCGGAACCATCCGGCCACGGGAATCGCGGACATCCAGGTCGCGGATGTCGTCCGCCTTGGCGCGAAACTCCGCCTCGGCTTGCAGTCGAACCTGATAGGACCGGTTGAGGTACGTGAAGTCGTTGACATACGCTGAGCCGAGGTATGCCTGCAGCGTTCCGAACACGGAACTCAACGGGACATTCATCGTTTTGGCTTTCGTGCGATCAACGTCCGCAAACAGTTGCGGCACGTTGGCACGAAACGTCGTGTTCAGCGCTGCCAGTCCGGATTGCGTGCTCCCGTCGGCCACTAGGCCATCGGCGACTGCCTGCAGTTCGGCCGTCCCGGCGTTGCCGCGGTCCTGCAACTCCATCTGAAAGCCGCCCGCGTTGCCCAGCCCATCGATCGGCGGGGGAATGAACCCAAAGACGATCGCCTCTTTGATGTGTGAGAATCTTCGCTGCAACGCTGCGACGATGGCATCCTGGCTCAAGTCGGGAGTCGTGCGCTCTTCCCAGGGTTCAAAGATGACGACGGCGAGTCCCAGGTTGGAGCCCGCATTGCCGCTCAGAAGCGAGTATCCTGAAATCGAGACCCAGTCGGAGATACCCGGCGTGTCGCCGTAAACGTCGTCCAGTTCGGCCAGAACGGCTTTGGTCCGCTCCAGCGAGGCACCATCCGGCAGTTGCACGTTGATGAACATGTATCCCTGGTCTTCGGTGGGGACGAATCCGGTCGGCAACCGCCCGAAGGTCCAACCGGTCGCCGCCACCAGGCCGACGTAGACCAGCATGACCAGCGCCACGATTCGCACCAGCCGACCGACGACGGAGCCGTAACCGGCGGTGAACAGGTCAAAACTTTGATTGAACCAGCGAAAGAGAATGAACGATTGTTCCTTCGGCGGCCGGAGAATGATGCCGCACAACGCGGGGCTCAACGTAAGGGCGTTGATTGTGCTGATCACCACCGCGCCGGCGATCGTCAGTGCGAACTGGCGGTTCAACTGGCCGGTGATGCCCCCCATGAAGGCGGTCGGCACAAACACGGCGAGCAGCACCAGCGTGGTGGCGATGACCGGCCCGGTGATTTCGTCCATCGCCTTGACGGCAGCCTCCCTGGGAGCGAGCCCGGCTTCCAGGTGGCGCATCGTGTTTTCCACCACGACGATCGCATCATCGACGACAATCCCGATCGCCAACACAATCCCAAACAGGGACAGCATGTTGATGGAAAAGCCGATTGCGCTCATGACGGCGAACGTTCCGATCAGCGAAACGGGAATCGCAACGACGGGGACGATCGTGGCCCGCCAGTCCTGCAGAAAGATATAGATGACAATCGTGACCAGCGCGGCGGCCACAAACAGGGTGTTGTAAACCTCCGCGATCGACGCCTCAACGAAGCGGGTCGTGTCGAACGGAATGGCATACTTCACGCCCTCCGGCCAGTTGCTCGCGGCGGCGAGTTCCTGCATGGTCGCCCGGATCGCCTGGGCCGTGTTCAGGGCGTTCGCTCCCGGCAGCTGGTAGACGGCGATCGACGTCGAGGGGAGACTGTTGAACTTGGAATCGAACGTGTACGCCATCGCTCCCAGTTCGACGCGGGCCACGTCGCCGACCCGCAGGATCCGCCCGCCTTCGCCGGTGGCCACGATGATGTCCTCGAACTCCTCGGGATCCGCGAGACGGCCCTGCGTGTTGACCGTCAGCTCGAACGCCGTCCCCAGCGGTGCCGGTGCAGCACCGATTTTCCCGGCAGCGACCTGAACGTTCTGCTCTCGGATTGCGTTGACGACGTCCTCGGTCGTCAGCCCGCGCTGTTTGAGGAGCCGCGGGTCGAGCCAGATCCGCATGCTGTAGTCGCCCGCACCGAACACGGTGACTTCGCCCACACCGCTCACGCGGCTCAGGTTGTCTTTGACGTTCAGCGCATAGTTACTCAAATACAGCGCGTCGTATTCTCCCGACGGTGACGAGAGCGCGATGAACTGCAGGATTTGTGTCGATTGCTTCTTGGTGGTGATTCCCTGCCGCCGGACATCCTCGGGCAGTTTGGGCTCGGCAATGGCGACGCGGTTCTGCACCAGCACCGCCGCCATGTCCATATCCGTCCCCAACTCGAAGGTGACGGTCAGCGTGTACGAGCCGTCACTGGCGCTGGTGGAGGACATGTACAGCATGCCCTCCACTCCGTTGACCTCCTGCTCGATAGGCGTCGCCACCGTTTCGGCGATCGTCCGCGCATCGGCTCCCGGATAAGTCGCGTTCACCTGCACGGTGGGCGGCGAGACTTCCGGGAATTTGGAAATGGGAAGCGCACCAAACGAGACGATGCCGGCGATCACGATCACGATCGAGATCACCGACGCGAAGATCGGGCGATGAATGAAGAAACGCGACATAAGTGGCGCAATCAGAGAATAAGGGACGCAGTTTCAGGGAGAGTTTGTGAGTTCTTCGGTTGAAACACCCGGTGTCTCGTGACTTGCAGGAACGTTGTTGAAATCACCGGCTCCAACCAGGCACCTCGCGTCTTGGGGGCATCGAGACACCGGGCGTTTGAGCACGCGGAGAGAAGCATTCGCACTCTCGGAGTGTCAGGGTTGCGGCGAGGAGCCGTCCACGCCGTTGCCGGCGTCGGCGGGCTGAGCATCGGCAGATTCAGCATCGGCTGATTCGACGGTGTCCTGTCCGGCTTCCTCAGGCCGCGAGTTCTGTTTCGCCAGGCCGGGAGGAGCGGAGAGTTGGATTTCGGCCGGGGTCACCTCGGTTCCGGGCCGCGCCCGCTGCCCCCCGTCCAAAAGAACCCGATCGTCCGGCCCAATGCCCTCTTGAATAACAACCATGTTTTCATAAGTTTCACCTGTCGTCACGCCCCGGCGTTCAACTTTGTTGTCGGCATCGACGATGAGCACGTAAGGCCCCCGTTGGTCTTTGGCGAGCCCCCGTTCGGGAATCAGTTTCGCGTTCTCAAGTTCCCCAATCGGCACTCGGATGCGCACGAACAGTCCCGGCAGAATCAGGTCGTCCGGATTGTCGAACACGGCCCGCAGCGCAAAAGTCCCGGTCGCCTGATCAACACCCTCCTGGTCGATGTAATCGAGGTTTCCTTCAAAGGGGAATCCGTCGTCGAGTTCGCGACGAAGAAAGGCGGGCATCGTTCGGTAGTCTTCGTCCGGCTTGTCGCCCCCGGCCTGTTCGCGGGATGCCTTTTGCAGCCTCAGGACGGCCCGATCGCTGACGTTAAAATTCGCGTAGACGCGATCGCGGTCAACCACCGTGGCCATCAGGCTGCCGTTGTCAACCAAGTTTCCCAGCTTGATCTCCGTCTTGGTAATCCGGCCGCTGATCGGCGACTTGACGAGCGTGTAGTCGAAATCGAGCTGCGCCTGTTCGAGATTGGCAGCCGCCTTGTCGCGGTCAGCTTGGGCGGCGAGCGCATTCGCATTTGCCGCTTCGCGGCTCGCCACGGCTGCATCACGCGCGGCCAATGCCTCGTCGTACTGGGCCTGGGTGGCGGCCCCTTTCTCCAGCAGCGACTTGAATCGTTTGAAGTCGAATTCGGCCCGGGTGACTTCGACCTCGACCACGCCAATCTGGGCCTGCGAGACTTCGCCGGCAGCCTCCGCGGCCGCGAGCGCCGCCTTCGCCGAGTTGAGCGCCGCCTGATATTCGTTGCGCTGGATCACATACAACACGTCATCCTTGTCGACTTTCTGGCCGGGTGTGAACTTGATCTCTTCCAGGAACCCCCGCACCCGGGCCCGCACCTCGGCCCGTTCGACCGTTTCGGTTTCGCCGTTCTCTTCGATGAACAACGTGACCGTTTGCTGGAGCGGTTTGGCGACGGTGACCTCCGGCGGGGGAGGGGGTTGATAGCTGTTATCCGGGACACCGGAGCCACACCCCGCCAACAGCGCGGCGAACAGCGGGAACACGGCCCGCCATCGGCTCAGATTGCACCGGGTCGCAAGAGGGAGTGGTCCACGAGGACGGGGTGCAGGATGCGCGCACATGGGATGACGACAGGCGGTTTGAGAGAAAATCAACGACAGGGTCTGTTAAACGCCATCACACGATACGCGAGGCCGGAACGGTTCACAATGATCGCACGCGAGTGGCGTTGACGAAGGACGCCGGTTCCGGGATCTTGTCCGTCCGCTTAGCAGCCCGTTGAAAAAGTAACCCGAAGCGTAAGCGAGGTCATCCAACTTGCTGGTTCCTCGCAATATCGGCCCTCGCTCACGCTTCGGGTTACGATGTCACCAGTTCTTCAACGGGCAGTTAGGTCTCAGAGCCGCGCCCGTCAGGAAGCGACCGATCACACGCGACTGTCAGCTTGTGCGATTCTCCGAAACGGCTGCCAATACGCGTTTGCGTCGGTTCGCGGGGACGGCATCAGCCTACAACCACCGCGTCACTTCAGCAGCCCGGCGGAGGAGATAACGGCGGCATTCGTCTTCGGTTTTCGCGGCGGCCAGCAGTGTGCAAACCGGAGTCCCCTGGGGCAGCAGCGTCCCCTCTTCCGGCACGTCCGCCAGTGCGGGGACCGGTCCGACCGGAGTCATGCGGACCCAGGACGACGTGTCCGGTGCGACCGAATCCTGCCCGGCAAACACCACGACTTTCCCGACCGTCGCCCCGGAGGGAGCGGTGAGGACGTTTTCCTCCATTTCCTCCGGCAGCGCCATCCCGGTCGCCGCGCAATGCTCTCTCATCAGATTGAAACCGCACAGAATCTCCAGAAGCTCCACCGAAGCCGTATACCGGGGATTGACCTCCACCAACAACGGCCGGTCCGGAGCTTCGAGCATGAAATCGCAGCCGAACAAGCCCCGCAAACCGAACTGGTGGGCGAGTACGCTGCCGGTGCGGCGGACGAGAATCTCGCCGCCCACATCCAGCGCGATCGGGCCGAGAGAGCCGCACCACCCGAAGGACGGGGCGTTCAGTTCCGGCAGGCCGATCAATTGCCGGGTCAGCCCGACATAGCGAATGCTGAACGGGTCCTGATGGGCGACGAACACGGCCGAGATCGCTTCGCCGTGCGAGCGTTTTTGGAAATAGTGCGGTTCCCGCAACGTCGGCGACGCGGCGGCGTTCTCGTCCCAAACCGCAATCCCCCGGCCTCCCGCACCGTGCAATGGCTTCAACATCCATGAGCCGTCCGGCGGTGGTGGCTTCGAATTCGCGCGGATGTTCAAACAGGGAACCTTCACCTTGGTTAGCGCATCGTGCACCTGCCGCGGATCGCGGACCGCCTCGACCGTCTGCCAATCGTTGCCCAGCAGTTGTCGCTTGGCAGCAATCGCCCGCAGAACCTTGGGGTGGTTCTCCATCGCTCCCGAATAGAGCACGGGCATCTCCGGCAGCTGCTCCACCTGGGACACGACTCCGGTGGGATAGTTCTTCACGCGGACGGTGTCCGAGAACTGTTGCAGGTCCACGTCCGCAAACTGGTCGACACACGTGGTCTGGAATCCCGCCCGGATCGCCGAGAACGCCGCCGCCCGTGCCGAAGCACCGATAATCATCACCGCCGGCGCACTCGACGAGCCCCCGCCGGGCGCACGTCCAGACGAGTCGGTACCGGGAGGAGGGGCAGTCGGCATGCTGCCTTCGTTCGTGTGAGGGTGGAATTCGAGCGGGAGACGTGATATCTAACGTTAGCGATCGGAGGGCACACCGGAGATTTCCCGAAAAGCCCATCGAACGCCTATCCTGAAAACGTTCACGTCAGAATTCAAGGGAGCAACACCATGGCGATGCACATTGGCGAGGCACTGGTCGGCGACGGCAACGAAGTGGCACATATCGATCTCCTCATCGGAGACAAGGACGGGCCGACCGGCACGGCATTCGCCAACGCCCTGTCCAGCCAGACGATGGGTCACAGCAACCTGCTCGCCGTCCTCGAACCAAACCTCGCCGTCAAGCCCTCCACCGTGATGATCACCAAGGTCACCATCAAGGGGGCCAAACAGGCCGTGCAGATGTTCGGACCCGCCCAGTACGCCGTCGCCAAGGCGGTTGCCGATTGCGTCGAGGACGGCACCATCCCCAAGGACCAGTGCGAAAACTGGGTCATCATCTGCGGCGTGTTCATCCACTGGGAGGCCGAAGACGACAAGAAAATCTTCGAGTACAACTACGAAGCCACCAAACTCTCCATCCAGCGCGCCCTCAAGGACTCCCCCTCCGCCGACGAAATGGTCGAGAAAAAAGCCGCCGCCAGTCACCCCTTCTCCGGCGTGTGAGACAGCCCCTGTTGGAGTTCAGAATCGTCGGGTGGGTGCAGCAAGTCGGAGAGCGATGGTGGATTCCGCGCTCGCGCTGACTGCACGGTCAATGTTCCCTATCGGCCGAACGACTTGCGGAACCCACCGCCGAGCGGCACCCTCCATGCTCCACCCACCCGACCGGCGAGCCTGCATCGAAGCAGCCTGAAGGCTGGACTCCAACGCTTCGCCCATGAAGAAGATCCTCATCCAGCTCGACACCGACCCGCTGCCCAGCACGTTCGATCGTGTGGTGGCGGTCGATGCGGGGGCTGATGAGGTCTTCTCCTACGGCGGCGTCACGCCGGAAAACGTCACTCCGCTCGTCCACGGGGCCATCTTCACCCGCGGCCCGGACGAGCTCAATCACACCGCCCTCTTCATCGGCGGCAGCAACGTCGCCGCCGGAGAAGCTCTGCTCGCCAAGGTCACCGAGACCTTCTTTGGACCGATGCGGGTCTCGGTGATGATCGACTCCAACGGCTCGAACACAACCGCCGCCGCCGCCGTCCAAGCAGCCGCGCGGCACGTCGATCTCCAGGGACTGCGGGCCCTCGTCCTCGGCGGCACCGGACCGGTCGGACACCGGGCCGCCCAAATCCTCGCCGCTGCCGGCACCCAAGTCCGCCTCGCCTCCCGGTCTCTCGGCCGAGCCGCCGAAACCTGCGTCGCCATCCGCAGCACCGTCGAAAACGCGACCATCGAACCGGCCACCTCCACCGACGACGACCTCACGCAAACTTTGGATGGCATCGAACTACTCATCGCCGCCGGAGCCGCCGGCGTGCAGTTCCTCTCCGCCGACCAGTGGCAATCGCTCCCCTCGCTCAAAGTCGCCATCGACCTCAACGCCGTCCCCCCCGTCGGTCTGGAAGGCATCGCCGTCACCGACAAACACGCGGACCACGCCGGCAAACTCTGTTACGGCGCCATCGGCATCGGCGGCACCAAAATGAAACTCCACAAAACCGCCCTCGCCCACCTCTTCGACTCCAACAACCTCGTGCTGAACACAACCGCGATCGCGGAGATCGCCGCCGAGATTGGTTGAAGCCGCTTCCATCGATAGAGTCGTAGGGTGCGTGGGCGCTGGTGAACGTGGTGCGTTCGTTTCGCGTAGAACGGTGAACATGATTCAACAGGGATCGCGCGATCCAAACGCACCGTCGATCAACGACCACGCACCCTACCTACTGTCGGTGACGATCTCTGATCCCTTGCATTCGGACGATGAAGACCGGTTTGTGATTCTCGGCGAATCGCACACAGGCGACCTGCTGGTCGTGGTATCCACCGAACGAAGTACAAACATTCGCATTATCAGTGCCCGTCTTGCGACGAGACGCGAAAGGAAGTCCTATGAAGAAGGCGCCGGGTAACAAAACCGATCCAGACATGCTCAAAGAGTATGACTTCAGCAATGGCATCCGCGGAAAGTACGCCGCCCGCTACGCCGCCGGCAGCAACGTCGTCGTCCTCCCCCCGGACCTTGCCCAAGCCTTCCCCACACCCGAAGCGGTCCACAACGCACTTCACGGCTTGGTGTCCTTGGCTCAAGAGACAACAGCAAAGAAGTCGTAGGGTGCGTGGCCGCCGAAGAAAGCGGTGCGTTCGTTTGATGTCGAACGCCGAACCAGTGCCCGCATCGATCGCGCAATCCGAACGCACCGTCAATCGACGACCACGCACCCTACCTGCCTGAGCGCCCCCGCCACCCTGCCGCCGAAATCAGAGCCCGAAGCGTTAGCGACGGGTCGGCAATACGGGTCGAACACCGAGTGTGAAGCATCCTGTGCCTCCGGCACCCAGCCGATTCGGCTGGGCCACCCGCCTGTTTTTTCACAGGACGTTGCGATCACCGTGGGTCCGTGGTTACAGTGAATCCTGTGTGACAGGAGGCAGATGGTGTTGACACTAAATGAAGACGGTAGCGAGAGCAAGCTGAGGGACGTCCGTCAGATGAGGAACGCCCTGGCTAGGCTCGATGCCGGGGACAACGACTTCGTCATCCTGAAGTGGAGTGACGGTGAATACATCCAGGTCGGTCGGAGTAGTTTCCCTCGGTTCGTTCTCGAATACCAAGACGACGGCGTAGATCGCCGTTACCGGGCGGCGAACGCTGTCTCGTACGACCAACTTGTCCTTGCCTTCGAGCGATTTGCTTGTAACGACCCCAACTGGAGAGGGGACTTCACTTGGCAGCCGATTAACGTGGCCACTGGTCTCGTGGAAGAACACGCGACTGTGCCAGTCGTGATCTCGACGTCTCAGTGGAAATGCCTCGATTGCGAACGGGTCTTCAAAACCCCCGAAGGCATACGCCCCAGACATGGTCTCTGTCAGGAGTGTCAGCGTACAGCTGGATTTATGCCCAAGTCAGCTGGATATATGCCCAAGTCCGAGGAGCTGTCGACACGGCCTTTGGGGTCCAAGTTGGGAGGAAACCGAGATACGAAACCGAAGGAGGCCAGCGATAATGCACCGCATCGAGAGCAATGCCGTGTTTGCCGCAAGGATTTCCATGTTCCCGAAGGCAAAACGTCTACTATCTGTCCTGACTGTAGACGGCGAGCCAATGGGGCATCGCGGTTGACAGAAAGGCACACAATGAGCATGACAACTTTCAATTGGCTTGCAGGCATCAGTATCGCGATCGTGGCGAGCATCTGTGGCTACGTCGTATGGCCTACAGCGTCGCCCGTCGAGGCCGTGCAACCTGCGGCACACGAAGCACCGCGACTGCCTCCAGTGAATGTCAGTTTCGACGAGTGGGTACAACTCACAGATTCACAACGTCAAGCATACTGTCTCAGCAAGTTCAAACACGTACCGAGCCGTGCCCCCGCTGTCGCCTCTGCCGTTCTGCATGACGCTCAGTTTTACAAGCGACGAGGCTATAGTGTTCTCGATGTTGTTTTCAGCCTTTATTACATGAGTGAAGAAAAGATCGACAACGCTCACGGTGTCGTCAGTCGCGACGTCGTCGCCGCCGATCTTGACGAAAGTGCACGGTATAATGAAATCGCAGGCCACGAGCTTGATTTGCTTGATTTGGCCGACGTCGATGAGACGCACGTTTACAGGCCCGACTACACGACTGACGTCAGCCCCCGTGTCACGCTAGCAGTCTGTTGAAAAACTGCTTCGTCGGCGAGAGCGCGGCAAAACTCGTCAGATCAAGGAGCCGAATCGCAGACATATCCCTAGATACGTCGAGATTTGGCGACGCCGAGCTGACGAGTTTTGACCGCTTGCAGTCAG
>JAJDEI010000063.1:2500-36335 GCA_029259845.1 Planctomycetaceae bacterium
GCCGACGCGCGACGGCATCGATATCCGCAAGCGCTGCGTCACGAAACCAAGCGATCACCAATCGATCCTGCTGCACCAACTCGGCCAGACGTTACCATCATCACTTCAACAAACTGAATTCTAATGTCGTGGAAAAATCGGCCTGCCGCGCGCTGCGGTGAAAGAACTTACGCCGACAACTGACGAACTTGGGCGACGACTGGCTGGAGCCTACAATTTCAGCCCGGCTGGGTTCTGTGGCGTTCGGCAAGACGCGAACCGGTGAACGTCGCAAGCGTCCGATGCCACCGCGGGGACATTCCCAAACGCCGCGCCGAATCGGTTCGACATACGATACGTCCAAGGAGGACTGGCTCCTGATTCGGGTACCGGCGATCGTTGGCGACTCCCTGTTCGAAGCGGTGCAGGAACAACGCGATATGCCTCGGCAGCAGGCCTCAGCACGCAAACGCGGTGCCCGCTGTCTTCTTCAGGGGCTGGTGACGTGCTCGTGCTGCGGCCACGCATACTACGGAAAGAAAGTCAGTCGTTCGTCCGCGAAGGGGAAGCTGGCCTGGGCCTATTGTCGCTGTGTGGGAACCGACGCGTATCGCTTCGGCGGCCAACGTGCCTGCGACAAAAAACAGGTTCGCACCGACAAGCTCGATGAAGCGGTCTGGAGCGACGTGTGCGAACTTCTTCGCAATCCCAACCTGTTGAGAGAAGAGTACGAACGCCGGCTGGCTTCCTCCGGTGAACCATCTTCTCAGCGGACGAGTCTGACGGAACAGGTGGAACAGTCCCGACGAACCGCCAACCGCCTGATCGACGCATACAGCGACGGCGTGGTCCGCTGCGAACAATTCGATCCGCGAACCGAACGCGCCCGAACACTGCTGGCTCAGCGCGAAGAGGCGCAGGCTCAGACTCACGCCGAAGCTGCAGAACGTCAGGCACTCCAGGACGGCCTTCACTGCCTGGAGACATTTGCCGCACAGATCGAAGGCGGTCTTGCCGATACCGACTGGAACACCCGCCGCGAAATCCTCCGCACCGCCATCAATCACGTTGAAGTCGACCGCGAGAACATCCGAATTACCTAGCGGATCAACTTCCCCTTTTTTCTCAACCACAAGGGAAATAGAAAAACGTTGCACTTTCGTTGGCGGCGTGGTTTCGCCCGTGTTGGCGAACGTCTATCTCCACGATGTTCTGGACGAATGGTTTCACAACGACGTTCTGCCGTACCTGCGTGCCCGAGCCCAGTTGGTGCGGTATGCCGATGATGCGGTGCCGATCGGGTCGTGGCCGCGTTGTTTGAGGGTGCGGAAGATGCTCATCAGCACGGCTTGGCAGCCGGCACCGCGGCCGCTGCGGTTGCCGTCGCTGTTTTTTCGGAGGGTCACCGCCGGACGAATCGTGCGTTCGGCGCGGTGTTCCGCCTGCCAGTCGATGTGTTCGGGAACCGCGCGGCGGCTGCCGGGGTGCCCCGCTTTGCGTCCGGGCTTTTTCTTGCCGCACCGGGATGCCGGCGGCTTCGCATCAGGCGGCTTCATGCCCGAGGGCGTCGCCGGCGTTTGATGCGAGCTGGCCGCCTCGGCCGCCTGCTGTTCGGCCAGCCGCCGGGCCATCGCCAACAGCGCGAAGACCACGGCCGCCTTGCCTTGGTCGCAGATCGCTTCGGCCTGCTGCGAACTCAAGTTCGGACCGACATCGATTTCCAGCATCGCCGCCAGGGCCGCATCCTTGCGATTCCAAGTCGCCCCATGTCGTACATGATTCGCCCATTCTCACCAAGACCAACTTCATTCGGCTAACGTGTTACAAGTGTTCCCAATCTGCAATTTGCAATCCCCGCCCCGACGACACGTCTCACCCCGCCGGCACCGTCTTCGGGGCGACCGGATCGGCACTGCCGGCGACGACTTTCGTCAGGCTCGCCGACAACAGCGTCGGACACCAGTGCGTTTCGATGTGCTCGATCACCAAGCCGGTCCCGCGGGCATGGCTGACGTAAGGACGGTCCCGCGGATCGTACAGGGCGTCGGTCAGGTCCCGGCAGAGCGCAACGTTCTTGCCGAGATAGGTCATTTGCCGGATGCCGAAGGGCCGTCCGAGAATGCACATGTTGGTGTGGACCCCCATCAGCACGATGTTGCGACGTTTCTCCTGTTCGAGAAAGTTGAAAATCTCCTGTCCGTTGTCGCTCACGCCGTCGTAACCGATCATCTTGATGGCCGGATGTTGATGGCGGTCTGAGTTGGGATAGTGCTTGGGTTCGGGGTCGTCGCAACCTCGGACAATCGCCTCGCCACGAGCCACGCTGTCGTCGATGGGGAGCGGCGGCTCGTGCTCGGAGCTGAGGTGGCACCATCCCTGAATCGGCGCCGGCGGCTCGGAATGCCGCGCCTCCTTCATTCGCGCCCGATACGGCGTCTCCTCGTAATACTTGATGCCGCTACTGGGAGCATGAATAACGGCCACGCCCTGATCCCGCGCCAGTGACAGCACCTCGTTCATCCGGGGAGCCATCCGACCGACACGCAACTCCGCCATCTTGCACGGATGCTCGGCCCACATGTCACACACAATGATCGCTGTCTCCGACGCCTCCCACGCCGCCGATTCCTCGATCGCCTGCACCGCATCGCCCACCTTCCGCCGGCGACGCAATCGCACGCCCAACCTTCCGGGGACTGCGGGGATCTTGCGGGACGACAGCTCATCCGCCGCAAACAGTCCAGATCGTCCCCCGGCAAAGACGCCCGCGCCGATCAATGATCCGAGAGCCGTCTTGAGCGCGTCCCGGCGAGAGGTCCGTGATGATTCGGTCATGAGATTCCTCGTGTGAGCTTCGTCATGCCCCTTACGCCCCCCCGAAAGTCCCAATAAGTGGGTCGTGTTTTCAACGTCGCGCGAAGAGGATTCCAAGGGGTGTGTCTGTCGCAAGAAAACTGGGGGGGGTCACCAAGCAACACGACCGCACGATGTTCGCATCCGGACGGCGACTGCCAGCACACCGCTGCTTCCCGCTGAAAAAACGATGGACGAGAGAACGCGTTGAGGGTATCATTAGAGGCAACTCTGTGGCAAACATCCATCCCTTGGCAGTACGCGCCCCCATCGATTGAGGGGTGGCCGACCCCAAGGGATTTTTTTGTGGAGACCGGGATGGCGACTGCTGTGCTCGTCGACGGAGGCTTCTTTCTGCCCCGGTACCAGGCACTGGTGGGTAATGACACGCCGAAGAATGTCGCCAAGGCGCTGCACCGCATGTGCCTCTCACATCTCAAGCCGAGGAAGGGCGCGCGCCGGTCGCTCTATCGCATTTTCTACTACGACTGCCCGCCGCTTGCAAAGAAGGTCCACCATCCGCTGACTGGAGAGAGCATCGACTTTTCCCAGACAAGCGTCGCCAGATGGAGGCTCCCCTTTTTCGCCGAACTGAAGAAACGAAGATAAGGTCGCGCTCCGCCTCGGGTATCTCAACGAGAAATCTGCACAGTGGGTTGTCCATCGCGACAAGAACAAGAAACTCCTTCGGGGTGAGATCACGGTCTCAGACCTGTCCGAAGACGACATGCGATACAACGCCAAACAAAAGGGCGTTGACATGAGGATCGGCCTCGATATTGCCTCCCTGACTTACAAGAAACAGGTCGACCAAATCATACTTGTTGCGGGAGACAGCGACTTCGTTCCAGCAGCGAAGCTTGCGAGGCGAGAAGGTGTCGATTTCATTCTCGATCCCATGTGGGCGAGTATCAGAGATGACCTGCATGAGCACATTGACGGCCTGCGGTCAGTGCTTCCCCGGTCCGATCAGAATGACAAGTCGAAGCGGGCAACCACTCCAGGCGTAACTCCTCCGCCATCCTGATTCATTCGCACATTTCGCCACCACTCCCGACTCCCCGCTGCACGAACCAACCGGAACCAACTCATGAGACTGCAACGCGTACTTTTGACTGCCTGTCTTTGCGGACTGCTGCAATCGATGCAGCCGACGGACGCGCGGGCGGATGCGATGGACCGGTTGGCGACTGGACAACTCAAGAAACTCCGGGGGGCGATCGAGCCGCTCCAACAGGACCGGGAGCCGGTCACGCTCTCCTCGGGTTACACCGACTACCGGGCGGTGATGCACGTCCACTCGCGGTGGTCCCATGACAGCCGCGGCACCACCGAGGAGATCCGCGAGGCGGCGAAGGCAGCGGGCGTGCGGATCGTGATGTTCACTGAACATCACGCCCCGCATTACGACTACTTTACAGACGGTCACCGGGAACTGACCGACGGTGTGCTGTTCATCCCCGGAGCCGAAACGAGCGGGTTGCAGAACTACCCGCTCGCCAGCGTCAAGAATCGGCCGATCGAGTCCCCTCAGCAGGGGGTCGACGTGGTGCGGGACACCGGGGGGATGGTCTTCCTGTGCCATCTCGAAGAGCGTATGGACTGGGAACTGAAGAATTTGACCGGCAGCGAGATCTACAACATCCACGCTGACGCCAAGGACGAGCCGCGGCTGTTCGCCGCCCTGCGGAATCCGCTCGCCGTCGTGCAACTCCTTGCAGCCTTTGAGCAGTACCCCCAGGAGTCATTCGCCGCGCTGCAGAATTACCCCGCCGACTATCTCCGCCGCTGGGACCAGTTGTGCCGCAAGGATCGGCTGACCGGCATCGCCGCCAACGACGCCCATCACAATCAGGGGCTACACGCATTCGTCGCGGACGACGGTTCGTTCCAGGTCAACGACGGCCTCGACAAGCGGGTCCTGACCATCGACCCGGAGGAGAAGCCGGCGGTCAAACCGCTCATGCTCGGCAAGAAACCGGGTGATACGATCTTCAAACTGGACCTCGACCCCTACGAGCGGAGCTTCCGCCACGTCAGCACCCACCTGTTGATGCACGAACTGACCGAGCCAGCCGTCCGAGACGCCCTGCAAGCCGGACGCGCCTATGTGGCATTCGACTGGATCGCCGATCCCACGGGGTTCGTGTTTCAGGGCCGTCGCGGAGATGAGCGGCTTCCGATGGGGGCGGAGGTCGATTTCGACAAAGGCCTGACGTTTGAGGCCGCCGCACCGCTGCCCGGAACGTTTCGTCTGATCCGCAACGGCGTTGAACTGGTGTCCGCGGTGGGTCGAACATTCGAGTTCATTCCCACACAGCCGGGGAATTACCGCCTCGAAGCCTGGGTCAACCTGCCGGACGGGCCGCAGATCTGGATCCTCTCCAACCCGATCTACGTCCGGGGATAATCGTCGTGCGGAAACGCAAACCGCCCGGCGTCCCCAGGGGGATGCCGGGCGGGTGCTCGTTGCCACGTTGGCCAGAATCAGATGCCGGGGATCTCCAGACTGTCCTCGTGGGCGATCTTTTGCAGTTTTCGCAGGGCACGGGTCTCCAGTTGCCGGATGCGTTCCTTGGTGACGCCGAACTGACGTCCGACCTGCTCCAAAGTTTGCGGCTCCGTCCCCTGCACGAGTCCGTAGCGATGCAGGATGATCGCCTTCTCCCGATCGTCGAGCTGATCCAGAATGCTCATGATCACCTGATGCTGCTTCTGGTTGTTCAGCTCTTCCTCGAACGGGTTGCCGCGCCGGTCTGACGACTGCATGAACACGTCATCATTCCCGGTGCGGTACCGGTCGAGGACTTTGTGCTCCTGCGGGATCGAGCGGGCGAAGTTCTTCATAATCGCCCAACTGGCGTAGGTGGAGAACTTGTTCCCCTTGGTGTACTGGAACTTCTCGATGGCCCGAATCAACGACATGTTGCCGTCGCTGACCATTTCGAAGAAGTTCGACGTGGGGGTGATGTGCCGCTTGGCAATCGACACCACCAGTCGCAGGTTACTGCGAATCAGGAAGTTCTTGACCTCGTTCGCCTGTGTGAGGAACTGCTCCAACTGATCCATCTGCTTCGCCTTGGGGCGTTTGGGATCGATCTTCTCCCGCAGCTTGGCCGCGCGGAACTTGAGGTAGTTCATCTTGCGGAACCAGTACTGCTCCTCCTCGCGGGTGAGCAGCGGAATCGCATACAGGCTCGCCAGGTAGGGCGGCAGCCCCGGCGGCGGCTTAACGCGCGACTGCTTCTTCTCCACTTCCGGAGGCGGTCCGAGGATCGCACGGTCAGCGTTGGGCCTGTGAAACTCCGGACTGTCCATGAAGGCCACCGCCTCGCCAAACAGCAGCTCAGCACGCACTTCGGCGATGATCCGGTAGATGCTGTTTTTGGTGCGGCAATACTCGTTCGCCAACTGGCTGACCGACACACCCCGTTGGTTCCGGCGGAAGAGTTCGCGCTTGCGCTCCTCGTTCAAAGGGCTCTTGGCGTTCGGAAAGATCGCGTTCTCCGGATGCTCATCGTCGTAATTCTTGAGCGTGTACCGGATCGTCTCCTGGGAACGGCCCAGCTTTCGTGAGAGCCGGCGGCTGACTTCCGACGGACACCCCCCGTGCCGCGCCAGTCGACGCGCCCAGCGGACGATGTCCTCACGCTCCACATCACTCAATTGCGTAAATCGGCGGCCTCGCTCGACTTCCTCTCCGTGCACGTCCAGGAAGCGGCTGACCGAGGACTTGAGAAAACCGACCCGCGTCCGATTGCCAAACTTGAAGCGGCGGCTCACCAGCCCCCGCTTTCGCCAGCGGTCCACCGTCTTCGTCGAAACATTGAACGCCTCGCTGAGGTCATTGACCGTCAGCACCGGCTCTCCCGCTTTTTCGACCGGAAGATTGGCACTGGCCGACAGGTCATCGACGAACAGACGCAGATCATGGACAGCGTCCTTCCCGTCGATCAACAGATCGGGATACAACTCAGACCGGAAGCCGGTGACCTTCTCGGAGATATCGCGATAGTGGTACGTGCGGTCCGGATCAAGGTCGTGCACCAGCAACTCCGCCTGATCCATTTGATCCAGACGGACGTCCACCGGAGCGTACTTGACCTGCTGGTCCTTCAACTGCCTCATGGCAGGGTTCTGATACTTGGGCATCACACTCCTCCTCTCTCACGGTCCCGGTGCGTCGTGCCCGAGGGGACCAATTTGTCTTTTCGATGGCGTCGGTTGCCGTCGATGCTGCCAGCAGAATGGCTGTCCTGGCACTGCCAATCCCGGCTCTCTCAATACTGTTCTTACGCAAGATTGGACGCAGAAGTTTGTGAGAAAGTTCGCATGCGAACGAATTTTCTGGTAATTTCTTCCCTTGGATTTCTTCGGGCGCTTGCTACGGCGCAGCAACTACCGCCCAAGAATAAGGTTATGGTTCGCTGCCGAAATGGCAGCAATGGGCTACTTCGGCCAACGACACGGACGACACCCAAACGAGACAAGCGGTTCGGCTTGCACCTAACCGGCTTAGGGCTCCTCCGTTACCATGAAACCCTGCTGCGAGCCGAGTCGTCGCCGCAACGGTCAGGCACCGGGACGAGATTCCTGCAAAATCGATACCGAAGCATCGGCAGGACGGGGTTTTGCGACCACTTTCAGAAAACCGCCGATCGCGATCACAGATCCGGTCAGCAGCAGCAGCACGACCAACCACTTCGGTGCGTCTGCACGCACCGCGTCGAACTTGGGCGATCGGCCGGTCAGCACCGACGCCAGAAAGAACGCTCCGAAGGCGAGCAGCATCTTCAGGCCCATCAGCCCGTGATACAGCCCGTCCCCCTTGTGGGCGGGGACGGCCACCTTGAGATAGTTGTAGAAACCGCTCAACAGCAGCAGCAGAATGCCCGCCATCACGAACTTCTTCCACCGCCCCATAATCCGCTCTCGCAACGCAATATGCTCAGACTCCTGCAAGCCGGCGGCGGCGGGCATCAGCACGAAACGAGTGAACACGCTCCCCCCCACCAGCACGACGGCTGCCCCCACATGGGCCCAGCGGGAAAGCACATCGATCAGAGTCAGTCCGTCCATCGGGTTCATCTCTCTCGTTGTCTGCGGGAAGAAGTTGTGGCTATGGCAAGAAGGTGATTTATTCTTCGGCGGGTGGCCCAGCCGTTACATGGAAAACCAGGAACCGCGGATGAAACGGATAGAGGTGGATCGCCTCAGATCGGCAAACCAATCCGCCCGAAGGACCATTTAAACTGAATCTAGGCAACCTTGTCACCCGAAGCGTTGGCGAGGGACAAATTGCCAACTCACGTTCGGTTCCTCGCTAACGCTTGGGTTACCATTGCGCTTGCCCCAAACGGTCGTCTCTATGATGAAACGTTGAAAGCCCCTGATCCGCCCTGATCCGCTTGATCCGTGTTTCTTTTCTCTGTCGAAACCCTCCCCATCGTCAGCCGGGCGGCGGATTTCGCGGCGCTGCCCCCGACGCCGCTGGTCTCAATCCAAGCGATCCACAACCGGACTCATTCATTCACGCGAAATAATCGACCGCGTTGCGGAACAGCCGCAGCCCATCGCCATCGCCGCTCATTCGCCGCCGGGTCCATTGCGGATGCTGGGTGGCGTCGATGAATCGCTCCGGGTGAGGCATCAGTCCCAGAACACGACCAGTGGCATCACTCAATCCTGCAAGATCGGCGACCGACCCGTTCGGATTGGCCGGGAAGCGTGATCCGCATGCCGCCCCCGACGCAGTATTCGTGTTGCAGGGTGATGCATACTGCAGCGCCAACTGCCCCGACTCACGCCACTGGTCGATGAGACCCGCGTCCCGAACGGCCACCCGTCCTTCCGCATGGGCGATCGGAAGTTCGATCCGCTCAATCCCCCGCAGAAAAACCGAATGCGGACTGCTGACGGCCAGTTCCACCCAGCGGGCGGTGTAGCGACCGTTGTCGTTCCACGTCAGCGTGACCTGCGGCTCTGGGGAACTTGTCTTTCCAGTGGCGGGCGAGCCAGCGTCGCGCGATCCACTGTCTTTCTTAGTCCCCGGCAGAATCCCCGCCTTCAACAGCACTTGAAATCCGTTGCAAATGCCCAGCGCCAGTTTGTCCGCCTGCAAGAACTCGCCGACGGCATCTCCCAGATGTCCCCTCAACTGCCGGCCGAAGACGACCCCCGCTCCCACGTCGTCGCCGTAACTGAATCCGCCCGGCACGCAGAGGATCTGGAACTTCGCGAGCAAATCCGGGGTTTCCAACAGCCGGAACAGATGCACCCGCGCGGCCTGTCCTCCGGCGCGTTCGAAAGCGAACGCCGTTTCGAGATCGCAGTTCGTTCCAGGAGCCCTGAGGACGCAGATGCGGGGCGTTGCCATGCTGTTCGATCGGACTCGATACCGCGAAACGTGAGATTCAGGGGTCCGGCACCGCTTTCGGACGGAAACGGCGTCGGACTCAGGAAAGGTGCTGACCGAAAACGGTGCCGGACCTCAACCTGTGAACGCTCATGGGATTCTAAGCCCTGGGCACCCGATCTGCGAGTTTCACCGGCCGCGAAATCGAAGGGATGGAGCATTCACTGGCTGTGGCGCGCAAACCATTTAACCACAGGCAATTACGGGCACCCAGGTTCAACATCGTTAATCCGGAGGCCGAACGACCAATCTTGCGATCTGCTCACCAAACCTGTCTATCACCGGCAAAAACTGCTTGATAAAATCCCCGCCGCCGTCACGCGGAACTCTGGTCCGCAAATCCCCTCGGCGGGTCGCGAGATACCCGATGCCTTCCAAACTCTGCCGGTTGCTCCTGGTCAGCGGACTGCTCTGCGGTTCCGGCTGTCTCCATCCGTGGAACTACCGGTTCCCGACGTTCTGGACGCGCCCGCCCGAAGTGGAGCGGCAGGAGTACCAATACCACGATCCGTTTCCGGACAGTCAGACTGGTCCCAGCACGGGAACACGGCCCTACGAGTACAATGATCAGCGCCCGCTGCCGGTCCACATCCGGGAAAAGTACGACGGCTCCCGAATCCGCCAGTCCCTTGGAGGGAGCGTCCCCCCGCCCGTGGGGCCCGCGCCCGGCAGTGAGTATCCGCAGGTCGTTCCCTTCTGATTCGGGAACACGTAGACTGGAAGAGTCTTGAGGGGACGGCGTAATCCCCGGTCGGTTCTTATCCCTTGAGAACGGGGACGGACATGCGGCGCTCCGTTGAGTTCTGCATTGCGTGCCTGTCCGTCATCCTCGCCCTCGGCGTACCCGCGGGACGGGCTCAGGATGCACCGCAGCGGGAATCCGGCTCGCGCGACAGCCGCAACCTGATCACTCCTCGGACGGAAGCCGCCATTCAGTCCGGGCTGCAGTGGTTGGCCGCGCAACAGCGTGCAGACGGGTCGTTCGGCTCGGTCTTTGCCTATCAGCAAAACGTCGGCGTAGCCGGACTGTGCGGGATGAGCTTTCTTGCCTCCGGAAGCACGCCCGGTCGCGGCCCCTACGGCGAGAATGTTTCCCGCACGTTGGACTATGTCGTCTCCTGCGCCCAGCCGAGCGGTTTCCTCAGCGAACCGAACGCCGGTGAGCGGTATCATGGGCCGATGTACGGACATGGTTTCGCGACGCTGTTTCTGGCCGAAGCGTACGGCATGAGCCCCCGGGAGGATGTTGCCCAGGTTCTCAGGCGGGCGGTCCGACTGATCATCGACACGCAGAACGACCAGGGCGGGTGGCGGTACAACCCGCAACCGGAGGTCGCCGACATCTCGGTGACCGTCTGCCAGGTGATGGCCCTGCGAGCCGCGCGCAACTGCGGCATCACCGTCCCCAAGGAGACCATCGACCGCAGCATCGACTATGTCCGCCGCAGCCAAAACAACGACGGGGGCTTCAAGTACCAACTCCTCCGAAGTGCCGAGAGCCGTTTCCCGCGGTCCGCCGCGGCCCTCGTCGCCCTGTACACCGCCGGCGTTCACGAGGGGGACATCATCGATCGCGGGCTGCAGTACATGATGCAATTTCGCCCCTCCGGCGTGCGGCGGCGCGATTCCCAGCACTATCATTACGGGCACTATTACGCCGTCCAGGCGGCGTGGCACGCCGGCGGCGATGACTGGCAAACGTGGTATTCCGCCATCCGGGAAGACCTGCTGAGCATGCAGAGCAACCAGGGATCCTGGTCCAATCGCTGGATCGGCCCGGAGTACGCGACCGCCATGTCGCTGCTGGTGCTGCAAACTCCCAACAACCTGCTGCCCATCTTCGAACGGTGACCGTCGTGACGAGACAGTCCGTGCTTTGTCTTGGCTTTCTGCCGGTCGTGATACTGACCGCGTTACTGGCTCCTCTGGCGAGCGGCGACGAGGCTGCTTCCCCGATGTCGTCAATCGGGACCGAAGTGCTCGTTCGTCCGATCGACGGAGCCGCCGTCCGGGGACGGCTGACGTCGCTCGATAAACAGTCATTGTCAATCCGCGACGAGAGCGGTGCGGAGCAGTCCTGGAGTCGCAGCGAACTGCGTGAACTGTCAGTGACGCCCTCGCCCCCAGCCGTTGCTGAGACTCTGTCGATCGAGACGCCGCCGGTCGTGTTGCTGGCGAACGGCGATGTGCTGTGCGGCACCGTCACCAGCGCCGACGAAGACACGCTCACCCTCGCCTGGAGCGGCGTCGATCCGACACAAGAGGTCACGCTGCCACTCGAAGTCGTGCGCAGCTTCGCCTTGCAGCAGCCGGAAGACGAGCTCGACCGCATCCGTCTGCGACGCATCTGGGCCTTGCTGGAACCGCACGCGGACCGGTTGGTCTCCACCGGCAACACGCACTTCGACGGAGAGTTCCTGGGGCTGGCCGACGGCCAGTTGCGGCTCAAAACTTCTCTCGGTGTGGCGCTGGCCCCGGAGAAAGAGGTCGTTGCCGTCGTGATGAACAGCGAGCTGCTCAGCCGGCGGAAAGTCGACGGCCCGTATCTCGTCGTCTCCTTTCATGACGGCTCGCGGGTTTCTCTGGAGTCGCTGCGGTTCGCTGGGGAGGGCCGCCTGGCTGGGCGGACCGTTTGGGGCGTCGACTTGTCCTTTCGCCTCGACCGGGCGACCGGCGTGTTGTTCCTCGGGGATCGCGTGATTCCCCTGGCCGGCCTCACTCCGGCAGGCTACGAGTTCACTCCGTACCTCACGCAAAAGCATCCGCTCGTCACCAACCGCAACGTCAAAGGGGGCCGGCTGCGGCTGCGTGGCCGGACGTACGCCATCGGGCTGGGCGTCTTTAGCAAATCCGAGGTGACCTACGATCTGACCGACGGCGGGTACGAGCGATTCGAGTCCATCGTCGGCGTGGACGACATGACCGGCGGAGGCGGGGACGTCCTGTTTGCCGTTGAAGTTGACGGCCGCCGCGTCTACGAATCCAAGCTGTTAAACGGCCGCAGCCCGGCAGAGACGGTCGGTCCCCTCGACGTGGCCGGCGCCACGACACTCAAACTGATCGTCGAATTTGGCCGTTTCGCCAACATTCAGGACGTCGCCGACTGGTGCAACCCGGTGCTGATCAAGCCGCGCAAGCCGTGACAGTGAATCAGGCGTCCTCGTTCCCAAACTGGAGTTTGGGAACGAGGACGTGAGCTGTCGCTCAGCAACTACTTGACTCGCTTGGCGAGGATGACAAGAAGCACTGCGTTGAGGATGCATATCGCAACTGCGGTCATGGTTTGCCATCGCGGGAAAATCCCCGGCCACGAATAGGCGATACATGCACCCGAAATTAGCGACATGACGCTCATTATGTAGAAAGCGAATCGGAGGCGTCTCGCAGGATCGGGCGTTGCCATGCTGCCATCCTCTTCGCCGATTCCGTCAACAGTGACGTGGTGTGTTACGTACGCGTTTCAGCCGCCGTGGCGATTCGCTGTTTTCACGCAGGACGGCTTGAGGAACGGACCACGCTGTGGAGACGCGTACTCCACACCCCCTACGAGTAATCCGGGTTGGCCAACAGCACCGGAATGCCGAGGAATCCTCCGCGTCACCTCCCGTATCTCTGCGTCTCCGCGGTGAAGAAAACCAATGAGCGCCCAGCAATTCCTCGTTCCCAATTCCGGTCCTGAAACTAGGGATCGGCGGACTCCCCTCGTCAATTCGAGGTCGTTTCCAGCTTTTGCAGGAACGAGTAGAGCACGATGTTGACGGCGATGCGGGTGGCGTCTTCGGTGGTGTAGCCGGCGCAGGCGGAGGTCGCCTGCCGCTGCAGGGCGCAACTCAGGTCGTACTTGCTGTAGATGACGGCCAGACGTCCGTTGATCACCAGTCCCTCCAGGATCGGCTCGCCGACGGAAAGTTCGGTGTCCAGAACCGAGCCGCTCCGTTCGTCGCGCGGCAGCCTGCGCTCGACTTGGCGGATGTCGTATCCCCACTCCGAATGAAACAGTTCGTTGTCGACGGGAATCCGCTCCAACTCCCGGCCGAACATCTGCTCGATCAAACGCCGGAAGGCCGTGTCAAACGCCTTGGCGCCGCAGCACGCATCGGCGAACAGCAGGCCGCCGTTCTCCAAGTGCTTTTTGAGCTGCTCCCGTTCCGCAATCGAATAGGAGAAGTTCTGACGTCCATGCATGTACAGCAGCGGATAGTCGAATAACCGGGGGTCGGTCGCCGGCAGGTTGGCGATGCGGGAGGTGGGACGCAGGCCGACTTTCTTCTCCAGGGCGTCGAGCAGATGCCGCGCGGCGTTGCGGGCCGTGTCCCAGCCGCCGGTGTGTCTCAGCTGCGCCAGCCGGATGGTCCCGCGGCCCGAGGCCTCGTCTTCCTCCTCAGTCGCGATCGCCTCGGGACCGTCGAGCTTGTCGTGGACCTCACGATTGGTGGCGTAGGCGACGATGTTCGTGCCAATCTTCATCGACCGGCCGATGGCCGCTTTGAGTTGAGGCGACCGGCCCGATGAGTCCGACGCCATCCAGTGGTCCCAGCGACAGGAGTGGTCGAAGGGGGCATAGATGATGGCGGTGCGGCAGCCGAAGTCCACGCCCCACAATTCAGGCGGGTTCTCGTCGATCAAAAACTCCGTGCGGTACACGTCGTGAGTGTCCGGCAGCTTGCGGAGGCGAAACTCGCCGGTGGGGAACATCCGCTTGACCAGTTCGCGAAAGCCCGCATCGAATCCGCCGCCTTCGCAGTTTTCGATCGCCAGCAGAAAACCGCCCTGGGCGATGTACTCGCGGAGCAAATCGATCTGTTCCCCCTGGATGCTGTCCGGTGCCTCCGCCCCGGAGAGGAGTTGCACCGGTGCTTGCAGCAGCGCCTGCACGCCCTCTTCGTGAATCGCCTTGTCGAAATCGACCACCTGCCAGGTGAGCAGTGACGGCCAGCGTTTGCGACCGGAGATGAAGCCGACCAGATTGCGGACGTCGTTGGGATGCCGGTTCCAGTCGTCGGAGAGCGGCTCGCCGGTGGCCGGGTTGCGGGGGCCGAATTTGAGCTTGTTGATCAGGACCGGCGCGAGGCCCTTCGACAGGAATAGCAGCGCGAAGCTGGTGCTGACGTTGTCGTCCTGGGCGATGGCTGAGCCGTCCTGCCAGGCACCGGTGGCGGGAGACTGCTTCTTGACGAGAAAGCCGGCCCCTTCGCGGTACCAGTCGTGGTCACCGAAAAACCGCCGGCCCGACAGCCGACCGGCCCGTTCCAGTCCGTAGAGATAGTACAACAGCCAGTTGCCGCCCCCCGGATTATCGCGGACCCGGAAGCGGCTGCCCATCCAGCGGACGCCCGCTTCGAGCGCCTGCTGCACGTCGTCTTCGTCGCTGCCGCCGCAACAGTCAAGTTCGCCATCCGGAGGGTCCTCCTCCAGGAACGAATCGATAATCGCCAGCGATCCGATGCCGGCAACGGTCATGCTGCCGGTCGGACCGGAGCGGCCCTCGCCGTACGTCCAGCCGGCTCCGGTGACTGATTCGCGGCTGCCAACCTGCTCCTGCAGCCAGTGGTCGCGGGCTTTGCGCCACGTGCCTCGGTCGACCTGGTAGCCGGCCACCTGAGCCGCTTCCCGCAGCCCGAGCAGGGCGTATTGCGTACAACTGTTGTCCCAGCCACCCCCGTTGGCAGTGTAATGCCATCCCCCGGAGTTTTTTTGACTGGCTTCGAGAATCTCGGCCAGCCGGAAGATGAGGCCGCCATCGCGCTGGCCGTCCTTCACCGCCGCCAGTGCCATAATCATCAGCGCAAGGTCATAGGTGTTGTCCGGCGGCTCCACATGCCGCAGGTACTTCAGGCCATTTTGGATCGTGGGATGCCGAGCATCGAGTCCCGAATTCGACAGCGCAAGCACGACGATTGCATTCGCTCCGGCTCGCTCCCCCGACCAGGAGCCGTCCGGGAGCTGCTGGCTGATGAGGTATTCCTGGGCCCGCTGGATCGCGCGTTTGACGCTCACCCGAAGCTCGGTGTCATCGGCCGCCGGGAGCGATGAGATTCCTGCCAGCAAGCAGAGCGCGGCAGTAACGGCCATCAACATCCGCGAAAGGCGCGTCATCCCCGTCTCCTTCGAGATTCACCGACGGCAATTGGCCACCCCTCCCGGTGGGGAGCCGGGTGCCTATCAGAGACATTCTCGCCGAACGGCCCGCGAACGCCAAGACGAACCTGCCTTCCGGGCCGTCGGCTTGGGAGGGGCGCCCCGTCAGTTGAACTCAGAACTGACCTTTTGTTGGAATCGTTCCTCGAGATCAGCCCGGACACCGGGGTTTTCGTCCCACACGTTGCGGAGCGGAAAGTCCTGCGGGATGGGCTCGCCGAACAGCCGCAACACGTACTGCCACATCAACTGGGACTTCAGGACATCTTCGACGGTCTCATCGTGCTGCAACAGGTGGGGATACTTCGTGAACACTGCACCCAGTTCGTTCAACCCCTGCTCCAAAAGCTCGCGCGCGGGCTTGAGATCGACCTCGAAGAATTTAATCCTGCCCTCGGCCAGCTTTCGCCGCGCTTCGACAGTGGATTGCTGGGATTCGACTTCGCTACGGTCTTCCCAATAGGGATAGTTGGTCATCTTCCGGTAGCGGTCAAACCATTCCCGCTTGTCCGCGATATCGTGGTCGGGGTCATCCGCGGCGAGTTGCTGCAGGTCTTCTTCGGTCGCCCCGAGGATGATCACGCCACCGGGGGTATCGAACGTATCGCGCCCATACTCTCCGACCCACCATTGATGGCCGTCGCGCCAAGCCTCGAGAGAAACTTCGTCGAACTCGCCCTCCGATTGCAGCGCAGCCGCGTAATCCATTTGTGAACGTCCCGGGTAGGAGCGAAACAGCGACCGCGCCATGATGTGCTGCTCCACGCCGGGCAGTTCTTCTTTCTCGTTGGCGGTGGTGTAATAGTCCTTGGCGACGAGGTAGTTGTCGCGGTTGTCCGGATTGATCGTCTCGTCGGCGCGGCCTTCCCAGCGGGGGTCGGGGTCCGATTTGAAGAACTTGCGGAACTGAACGTGTTCGTCGGAGCGGCCGATCTTCTTGCCGAAGAATTCGCCCGTCTGGTTGTACAGCTCCGCCGCGTCTTCGTTTTGGCCAGTCCCCCGCATCAGGAACTTGGCCCCTTTTTTCACCCAGAAGAAACGGTCCTCCACGGCGTCGCATTCGGCAGACACGTTGAACGCCAGATTCCAACCCTGGTACTTCCAGACCTGGAGAAAACGGGGCTGGAGCTTGATGATGGATTCGACGGTCTGTTCCAGTTCGGACCAGTTCTTCATTCGCTTCTGTTCATCGGCCTGCATCCAGAGCATACTGCCGGCGATGCCACGCATGCCCAGCAACACGAGATTCATCGTCGCGCTGGCGGGATCGACGTCTCCGAGCGTCGCTTCGCCCAGCTTGTAGTTGTGCCGCAGCCGCGCGATTTTCCCGCCGGAGTTGCCCGGTTCGTTGGGAGCCGTCCGCTGCGTGGCCGGCATCCCCAGCGCGATAATGGGGATCAGCAGCACCAGGATGCCGAGCATGTAAACCAGTTTGCGTTGTTGTGTCGTCAGTTGGTTCATTTGGCTTCCAGCTCCCGCCATTGCAGACAGAAATATCCGAGAATCAGGCACGGCAGAACAAACGCCACCGTCGTGGCGATGGCCGGCATCATTGAATTACTCCAGGGCACGTCAAAACCGTTCGCCACGAAGGGGGTCATGTCAAAATGCGTGAAATCCGGGATGACGTTCTGCAATAACAGCAGTCCCTCGAAGACACGGGAATCCACCCACTTGATCACGCTCGTCGCGGCCCCTTCCGGAAGAGGCGACTGCACGTTCATCTGCGTGACGATGCGGTAGGCCGACTCCAGCACCCCCCCGCCGATCACCTTGCCCTGATTGTACTCGCCCAGCAGCTTGCTCATGAACGGCCGCAGCGACAGCCCTGTCAGCACGAGAGAAAACGTCAACAGCGTGGCAACCGGGCCCTTGACGAACGTGCTCGCTGTCGTCCCCAGCACGACCACCAGCAGGGCCATCATCCACGTTCCGGCAATCGCCTTGACGTAGCCCGAACTGAAGGGCCGGTCCGGAGAACGGATGAATAAGTCCGTTCGCGCGGCACCCAGGTACTGGGCCGCATCGACGCAGCGGACTTCAATGGTCAACTTGCCGTCTTTCATCAAATCGTCAAACAGATCAACCGACCGAGATTCGCGTTCCCCCTCGGGCGTATAGGTCAGCTTTCGCGGAATGTTCACGATTGGCGTCCGACCGCCCTCCCGGCTGCTCCGCGTCTGGATATCCGCAAACTCCCTGACCTCGAACGGCACAGGGGGATAGGGCACACGCAGCCCGGCGTCTTCGTTGACGAGCGCCAGTTGCGCCTGCACCTCCTGCTCGATGTTTCCCTTAAACGAGCGGAACAACTCGAATCGGTACTCCAACTGCACCCCGTCGTCTGAGCGAATGTGGCCGACGTCGAGGTCTTCAAAATGGTAAACGGCCCGGGCGCGGGTGTTGCCTTCGATAAAGCTGCGAAACGTCCACATGTCGCCGACATTGGAACCATGCTGGGCCGGCTCTCCGGTCCGTGTGATGAACGACAACGTGCCGTACACCGGAACCCGGCTGGTCAACTGGCTCTGGGCGTCCGGGGGGACGTGGCGGACGATCCACACATAGCCGACCGCCCCCATCAGGGCGACGCCCATGGTGATGATCGCGCTGTAGCCCAGCATCCGGCCGAGCACGACTTCCGTGCGGCGGACCGGCTTCGTCACCACGGTGTGCAGAGAGCGGGCTTTGATGTCAGCGGGCAGCCCCCAGCAGGCGAGCAGCAATGCCACAGGGATTGTCAGCCAGCGGATCGCCATCAAGACAAAGCTGATGTATGGTTTGGCCGGCGTGTCGACATCGCTGCCGCTGAGAAACCAGCCAGCGAACATGAATAGCAGCACGAACACCACCCCGACAAGGACGTCCTGGCGGCGAATCGATTCTTTCATGGTCAGTCCGGCGATGGCGCCCACGCGTCGCAGGGACATGCCGAACAGGTCGCCGATCGCGCGGCGAATCGCCGACCAAATCTTGGCCGGCCCTGTCATCCCACCTTCCGACAGCGAGATGACAACGGCCACGGCGGCGGCAATGCCCGCGCAAACCACCACGACCGCGACCCACTTCAGCAGAGCGAACAGGGGATCGAACTGTTGGATATCAGTCAGCATGCTGCACCATCGATTATTTCACAAGCGGGTTTCCCGATGGGATCGTTCCCCCAAGGGATAGCCGTCTATTCTCGCACGTGGATGTTTGTCAGGCGTGTTCTGTGTCTTCAAAGCCCGGCCGCTCACAGAACCCGACCGCTCACAGTGTGGGTGACCGAAGTTCTCTCCTCCGGGCGACTTCGTCCGAGGCGATTCGTCAGGGCAGCCAACGACAGAGCCGGCGGCGACCCGTTCCGTGAACTCTTTCCCCGCGGCGGGAAGCGCCCGGAGTCGTCGTCGTGGAATCAGGATGCCGCTTCCTCGACCTTCGCTGCGGTTGCCGGAGGAGTTTTCGCTCCATCTTCCTCCGACGTGTCCTCTCCGGGCCGTTCGCCCGGCACGAACCGCCGCCCCGGACGCGTTTTGCTCTCATGCACCGTTCGCAGGAACAGGTCCTCGAGCGTCGTCTTCGGATGGTCGACTTTGACGACCTCGGCCTTGTGCCGCGCCAAAACCTCTTTGACCTCGCGAATCACGTCATCGCTCAGCCGGGACGTCAGGATTTGCGTCTCGTCCTGTTCCTGCAGCAGCTCGGACACACTGCCGATGACCTTCAGTTCGCCGGAGTACAGGATCGCGATCCGGTCGCAGACGTCCTGGACGTCCGCCAACAGGTGCGAGCACATCACGACCGTCTTCCCCTCATCGCGGAGCTTGAGGATCATGTCCTTCATATCCCGCGTGCCGAGCGGGTCCAGTCCGCTCGTCGGCTCATCGAGGAGCACGAGATCGGGATCGTTAATCAATGCCTGCGCGAGTCCGATGCGGCGGGTCATTCCCTTGGAATACTCTTTGAGCTGCCGCCGTCGGGCCTTGTCCAGACCGACAAGCTCAATCAGCGCGTCCTTTCGCTCCTTCCGCACTTTGGCCGACATGTTGAACAGCCGCCCGTAAAAGTCGAGCGTCTCATCGGCGTTCAAAAAGCGGTACAGGTACGACTCTTCCGGCAGATACCCAATCTGCTCGTTCTTTTCGACGTCGTGAGCCGGCTTGCCCATGACGGTAATTTCGCCCTCGGTCGGAAACAACAGCCCCAACAGCAGCTTGAGCGTCGTCGTCTTGCCGGAACCGTTTGGTCCCAGCAGCCCGAACACTTCGCCTTTTTTCACCTCAAGGCTTAGCGAGTTCAGGGCCTGAACTTTCTTGCGTCCCCAGAAGTCCCGATAAACCTTGGTCAAATTGCGAATTTGGATGACGGATTCGTTGTCCATCTCACCCCCTTAAGCCATGCCGACAACCGCGCACCACCCCGAAGGACAGCGCGCTGCGACCGGCGACGCGAGAAAAACTGATAACGAGAATCAAAACGGAAGGAATGACCGAATCTACGTGTCGCAGCCATCAACCGTTTGAGAAACTTCACCTCTTTAATAATGACAGCAACCAAATATCCGGTGCCGGCACTCCACTCCCGACTCGAATCCGAGCCGTCCTCAACATGCACGCTCAAATTGACGGGCCCGTTCGGCAGACCCTCGGGAAGCGAATCATCAATGTAAGGCTCACCGACACCGGATTCAAGCACCGACCGTGTGTCCGGCGCGGTCTTTGCCCCTTGGGGGCCTTTCAATCTCCGATTCTAGCGTCTGAGGAACCTGGGTTGAAGCAGACAAGTGTGCGGTGCATTACACTCGCGCGATACTTTCGTTTCGTCGAAGTCTCGCCTACGATACCGCCGACCGACCTGTGGACATTCGAAGGAAGAGCATTTTCTGATGGCCAAACGGACAATCGCCGACGTCGACGTGCAGGGGCGGACCGTGCTCATGCGGGTCGACTTCAATGTGCCGCTCGATGACAACCAGACAATCACCGACGACCGCCGGATTCGCATGGCGCTGCCCTCCGTTCGCTCCGTCATCGAGCGTGGCGGGCGGCTCATCCTGATGAGCCATCTCGGCCGCCCCCAAGGGACTGTTGTCCCTGAATTGAGCCTCAGGCCCGCTGCGGAACGACTGGGAGAGCTGCTCGAACAAGACGTCCTCTTTGCCGCCGACACGGTCGGTGAGGACGCCCGGGCGAAAGCCGCATCGCTCGCCGGCGGACAGGTCCTCGTGCTCGAAAACCTTCGATTTCAGCCCGAAGAAGAGTATCAGGACCGCAAGGCGACACCCGAGCAACTGGCCGCGAAACAAGCGTTCGCCGCCCAACTGGCCGCGCTGGGCGACATCTACTGCAACGACGCCTTCGGCACCTGTCACCGTGACAACGCGTCCATGGTCGCGGTTCCCGAAGCGATGGACGGCAAGCCGCGCGTGGTCGGTTTCCTCGTGCAAAAGGAAATCCAGTACCTCAGCGACGCCCTCAGCGACCCCCAGCGTCCGTTCATCGCGATTCTGGGCGGGGCCAAGGTCTCCGACAAAATCAGCGTGATCGAAAATCTGCTGGACATCTGCGACAAAGTGCTCATCGGCGGGGCAATGGCGTACACTTTCTCGCTCGCGCAGGACGGCAAGGTGGGAAACAGCCTCGTCGAGCCGGACAAGGCGGACCTCGCCAAAGAGCTGATCGCCAAAGGCGGCGACGGGCTCGTTCTACCGGTCGACACCCACTGCGGGGACGACTTCTCCGCGGACTGCAACAAACGGGTCGTCCCCGCCGGCGAGATCCCCGACGGCTACGAGGGACTGGACATCGGCCCCAGGACCGCTGACGAATACGCCGAACTGGTACGGTCAGCCGGAACGGTCGTCTGGAACGGTCCCCTGGGCGTGTTCGAGATGCCCCCCTTCGACGCGGGTACCCGGCGGGTCGCCGAGGCAATCGCCGAGTCGGACGCTGTCAGCATCATCGGCGGCGGCGACAGCGCGGCGGCCATTCAGCAATTCGGACTTGCCGACAAAGTGAGTCACGTCAGCACCGGCGGCGGTGCCAGTCTGGAAATGCTCGAAGGCCGCAAGTTCCAAGCCGTCGAACTCCTCGACGACGCGTGAAACGGTTTAGCGGCACATTTCAAATGTGCAGCTAAACTGGTGTGCGGCGAAACTCCGACCGGCCCGTTAACCCAGACAATCCCGCACGCGTGCCGCGCGGTCCGGGAAGTCCGAAAACAGCCCGTCGACCTCCGCATCGACATAGAACATCCGCAACAGGGCATCGAAGTCGTCACACCACTCCGGCATTCCGTCCGCCCGAAACGTCCACGGATGCACGACCAACCCCTGCTGGTGAGCCGCCTCGACGAGCGGTGTTCGCACCGGTTGTCCGTTTGAGTCCAAACCGCTGACCACCAACGTCAGCAGCGGGCCAAGCCCGTCCGCATATTCGGCGATCTTGCGCATCGCCTCACCGGTCCGCGCGGCATTGAACTCGGACGGTGTTTCGGCCCACTCGGTTTCGTAAATGAGCTGGACCAGCCGCAACTGACAGTCGAGGTCCTGCCGCAGCCGTCGCGTCTCCGCCGCGTCAAAACACTGGACGAAACACGCATCTTCACGGGAGCGAAATCCGTATTGCGTGAGCACCTCCAGCACTTTGCGGCTAATGTCCTTCCCCTGTTCGCGATGAAACGCCGGCTGCTTGATCTCCGGATAGATGCCCACGCTCTTGCCGGTGCTGCGGTTCAACCCCTGAACCAGTTCGATCTCTTCCGTCAGCGTGGGCACCTCGAAGCGGCTCTTGCCCGCCGGGAATCGGCCGGGAAACACCACCTCTCCCGTCTCATGATCGATCCGCTCGGTGACGTGCAGCAATTTGATCTCATCCAGAGTGAAATCGATCGCATAGTACCGTCCGTCCTCACGCTTGCGGTCCGCAAACATCGCAGCGACGTTCGTGACCGTATCAAGAAAAATATCGTGCAGCACGATTGGCACATCGTCCGCCGTCAACACGCAGTCCTGTTCGAGAAAATCCGCCCCCATCGCATACGCCAGCGCCTTCGCCTCCAACGTATGTTCCGGCAGATACCCGGACGCCCCCCGGTGAGCAATCACAATCGGCCGCGCCATGGGTCCACTCCGTGGAAGTTGATTGGCTGACTTGTTGACTCGCTGATTCGTTTATTCGAGTTCGAACGAATCAACGAATCATCAAGTCAACAAAAAAGCCCGGCCCCAACCAGTGTCGGGACCGGACCGTCATTTCTCGTTTGGATCAGTCGGTGATCCCGACGAGTTGGTGGCTGTCAGGCTGGACAGCCCGCCGACTGTCTTCTAGACAGTACCACCTCGTTGGCTAATACAGTCATATTCCACAGACCACCTCCTTTCTTGGTTGAACTTCCTGTTTCGATCGGCAAGCCATACCGACCCCGTCACAGGCTTGAGTCCCGCCGCGCTGCGTATCGCGCGGCCCAACAACGCAATGATCGCAACTTTCCGAGCGGCATCAACCCCGAAATCGGCTTCGGCGAAACACTTTCCGCAACTGACGCTGTCAGAAAGAGTTGCAAATCGGGAGTCAAGCGGCACAACCGGCAGATTCGGCCGAAAGTCCCCCTCCCAAGCCGACGGCTTTGCTGTCGACCAGCCACCAAAGGCTGCCGCACCATCAAGCCGTCCGCTGCCATGTGGCTCGGAAGCGGCCCCGGAAGGCGTCCCACAGGGCCGCCAATGTCGTCGCGTTCAACGTGAGAAACATCAGCGGCAGGCCAAACGAACGGGACTGTCTCCCGGCTCGCTGATACGCCATGCCGACTAACGCACTCCCGTAGAACCCGATCTGGGCGATCATCAGTCCCAGGTAGAGCGATTGCCCGGCGAGCAGCAGATTCGTGATCAGCACGACCCCCAGCAGGGCCGGTGAGACCAGCCGGGCCAGCTTGTGGCTGACGAACTCCCACCAGATTGGATTTCGCCACGGCAGCAGCCAGCGCGGCTGATTGACGACCAACTGGGCACAACCGGCGATTGTCCGCCGCTTACGGACCGACTCCTGTCCGGCGGACTGCGACGGCCGGTCCCAGGCGATGGCCCCCGGCTCCAGAAGACAGCGGTAACCCTGCTCCACCGCCTGCATCGGAATCACCACGTCGTCGAGCAGCGTGTTCTCGGGCACCGGCCGGAACAGCTCGCGGCGAATCGCATACAGCGCCCCCGTCGCCCCCGGCACGGAGCGGAAGCGGCTTTCGCACTTGCGGATGAACTTCTCGTAAGCCCAATAGGCCCCAATTCCCTCGGCGGCGGCTGTTGTGCCTTCCGCCTTGCGGAACATCAATTCGCCGCTGACGACCCCCACCCGCCGGTCCGCGAAGGGAGCCGTCAATCGGCTGAGAGCCGCCGGATCGAACGCCTGCCTCGCGTCGGTCAGCACGACCACGTCGCTGCCGCACTGCGGGACGACATCGTTGAGCACGGACGGTTTTCCGCGCCGCTCGGCGAACGGAATCAGTCGAACCCGGGCATCGCCGTAGGCCGCGACGACTTCCGCCGTCTCATCATCCGACCCGTCCGAGCCGATGAGCACCTCAGCGATCAGGTCGGCACGGTCCGAGCCAAACAGACTGTCCAGCTTCGCGGTCAGCCGGTGTGCCTCATTGTGACCAACGATCACCACCGACAGCGGCGCTTGCCATGGCTCCCGGTGCGTTTTTCCCCCACGGCAGCGCGCGCAGGCCCAAACCAATATCGGATACCCGGCGTAAATGTACAGCAGCCCGACCAGGCTGAGCCAAAACAACGCTTCCACAATCATCACACTTAGGCTCTCAGAGGAAGATCAGGTCCTCCAAACGTATGCCAAAGGCGCTTCCCTGGATGATGCGGATGCCGAGCGACACCGGCGTACGCCACGATCGAAGGTGGGGCCGTAGGGAATGTGACGGCTGTTGGGCCGATTGAGGGCCGGCCAAGGATCCCCATCAAGAACGACCAATGTTCACGGACGAATCAGAGCCCCGAGCGTTAGCGACGGGTCGATCGCCATGAGTTGAGTGAGGAGCTCGCGCCCCGTAGACTGGTGGTCGACGAGGCGGCGGAGACCGGTCCCCACACAACAGTGACCCGTCGCTAACGCTCAGGGCTCTGATTTGATGAGCGCCCTTTCAACTCACCCTCGGAAATTCAACTCACCATCGGAAATACTGACATGCTCCCCGGAATCAAACAGTTCGATCTGAGTGGTCGGGCGGCAATCGTCACGGGCGGTTCCAAGGGGCTCGGGGAGGCGATGGCGGCGGGGTTGGCCTCGGCGGGGGCCGATGTGCTACTCACGAGCCGGCATGCCGATGAAGCGGCTGAGACGGCGAAACAGACTGCTGCGGACTTTGGCCGGAAGGTGGTCGGCATCGAAAGCGACGTCACCGATCCGGAGAGCGTCAACGGCATGGTCGAGCGGGCGCTGAAGGAGTTTGGGCGGATCGACATCCTCGTCAGCAACGCGGGCATCAACATCCGCGGGCCGATCGATGAACTGACCCTGGAGCAGTTTCAGGAAGTGCTCAACATCAACGTGAGCGGCCTGTGGCTCTGTGCACGGGCCGTTGTTCCGCACATGAAAGAGCGCAAGAGTGGCCGCATCATCAATCTGGGCAGCACGCTGGGCGTCGTCGGACTGGCGAACCGCACGCCGTACGCATCAAGCAAAGGGGCCGTCGTGCAGATGACGCGGGCGCTGGCCCTGGAACTCGCCCCGTGGAACATTACCGTCAACGCAATCTGTCCCGGCCCGTTCCTCACACCCATGAACGAACCGATCGCAGATACCGACGAGGCGAAGAAGTTCATTGTCGGAGCCGTCGCGCTGGACCGGTGGGGCCGTCTCGAAGAGATTCAGGGCGCGGCCATCTTCCTGGCGAGCGACGCGGCCAGTTACATGACCGGCAGCCTGCTGACCGTCGACGGCGGCTGGACGGCACGCTGAGCCGTCGTTCGAGCGCCGGCGGGTGGCTGGGGCGCTATTGGTTGTTGAGGAGAGAGTTGGCCATGGTTTTTCGCAATCTGACGACAACCAAAGAATTCTCCACGGCCCCAGTCGCGCGACTCACCTATCTGGGGCTGTGACGATTGCCGGTCGTGCGACCCGGCGAGGCAATTCCGTGCCTGCTGTCGGCTCCACCCACAACGGCGCCCCAGCCACCCATCGTGACAGCATCAGACCGCCGTGCCGCCCTCAGAGCCGCGACCGTGAGGAAGCGGGCCGCGGGACCGGGGCGGAGTGGTTCTGGAGGCCAGCCATGCGTGTGATTGGCCGCTTCCTCACGGGCGGGGCTCTGATTTCTCGAACTCAGTAGCGGTCGCGAGGCGATTCGCTGGATTGGGGGTGACGGCTTTGGTAGCCTACACCTCGCAGTTCTGTTGACCGATCTGAATCGCAGCCTTCGAGGAGTCCGTTACCGATGCCTGCCGTGAAGCCTCAGGCGATTGCCGGCGTGAGTGCCGGGCACGAGTCCCTGATTGAGACCGTGTATCCCTCCATCGCCGCCTCTGGGATGGGGCGAGCGATCGGGCAGGTTTGCGATTCGATTCCGATTCGCGTGGCGGGGGTCAAGCTCTCCTACCTGCTGTTCGGACTGTTGATGGCGCCCTTCGCCCTCATCGGATATACGGTCTTCAAGCTGATGAACCACCGGTACGTGCTGACGAACCGCTCCGTCAAGGTGCTTTCGTCCCTGGGCGACAGCCTGAAGGCAGAGGTCGCCTTGGGAGAGATCGATGCGATTGCGATCACCGTGCGCGGCGGGCAGGCGTTCTACCACGCGGGAGATGTCGTGCTGCTCAAGCCGAATGGCGACGAATTGCTGACACTGCCGGGCGTGCCCCGTCCGGAGCGGTTCCGCCACGTGATCCTCGAAGCCCGTGACGCGCGGCTGCTCAACGATTCCTCGCTCGCCACCATCGACGCCCGGCAGTCAGCGTAGCCCCGGCGGTCAGAGGCTGCCCAGAAACTCGCCCTCCCGGAAACACGGACCTTCAGCGACCGCAGGGGTCGCGGCGCAGCGGGGGGATCGCAGCAGCGACTGGCTCGCGTTCAGCCGAGTCGCAGGCTGATTCAGGGACCGCTGTTGGGCGGACCCGGCTTTAGTTCGCTGCAGCCTCCTGCACGTTGATGCGGCGTCCTTCACGATCGAAAAACACGGTTCCCTCGACAAGCGAAAAGATCGTGTAGTCGTTCCCCATGCCGACGTTGCGACCGGGGTGCCACTTGGTGCCGCACTGGCGAATCAGAATATTGCCCGCCTGGACCGACTCGCCGCCGAACTTCTTGACGCCCCGCCGTTTGGCAGTTGAATCGCGTCCGTTGCGGCTGGAGCCCTGTCCCTTCTTATGTGCCATCGCCTCATGTCCTCGGGAAGAGGAGGATCGGAAATTGGGAAAATCGTCAGAGCGAAGAGTATCGACGATCGCCGCGCCGGCTGCAAGGCATTTCGCCATCAGGAACGGAGCCAGGTGGAACCGCTCAATGGTGGGGGTGGCTGGGGCGATCTGAAATCGATGATTGGCGAGCCGCGCGGACCTCTGGGGCTATGGACAGTGAACGAACCGCGTCACCGCCCCAGAGGTTGGTTTGCGGACACATTTCCGTCACCACAACAGTACCCCAGCCACCCGGCGCGTCTGATCAGGGGCCAGCCACGCAACCGCCTGGGCAGACCCCGCTCGCCACGCTGGCCGGTTGTTTCGCTACAATATCCGTCGGGTGATTGGGCCCTCCAGCACGAATGGCGACTGCGGAGAGTGCGAAATGGATGATGAATCGCTGATCGATGTGTTGACCACAAACAATCCGACCGAGGCCTATTTTCTGAGGGACGTACTCGAATCTGCCGGGATTCAAGCAGTCGTGATCGGCGACATCATCCTGGCGGGCGGGACACAACTGCCGTATCCGCGAGTCCAAGTGCATCAACGAAACAAACTGGCAGCAGACGCAATCCTCAAGTCGTTGCGAGAACAGACGTCATGAAGCCGGTACAAACTCGTTACCAGAGTGCCGCACTCGGCGCCGTCTCTGGATTGCTGGCGGGAGTATCCGTTGGCGTCATGATCGCGACAAGCGCCCAACCCGACATTCAACGGGGAGTGGGAGGATGGCCTGGTGCTCTGGCCGCCACACTGAATTGTAGGCCTTCTTTTCGGACCCATTGGCGGCCTCGTCGCGCATCACAACGCCGCTCGTCCACTCATCGGAGGGGTGGTCGTGTCCGGAATTGCGCTGACCATGTTTGTTGTTTATCTCACCATCAGGTACGGAGCCGGGAATCGGCCCGGTTAGTCGATGTCAACGATGTCCAGCGGCTGCGATCCCGACGATCTGTCGCATGTTTGACAGGAACAGGGCAATGACGATGGCGATACTCGCAAATCCCGCAACCATCAAAGTGACCATCGACAGTCGCGAAGTTGAGGTACCGGAAGGAACGACCCTCTGGGAGGCGGCGCGGCGGGCGGGCGTGGAGATTCCGGTTCTCTGCCATGCCCCCCAGCTGAACCCGGTCGGCGTGTGCCGCATGTGCGTCGTCGATGTGGGCGAGCGGGTGCTCGCCGCTTCGTGTGTCCGCGAGTGTCAGGCGGGCATGACGGTCGCCACCAACTCCGAGAAGGTCGAACAGCACCGCCGCACGCTCACCTGGCTGCTACTCAGCGAGTACCCGGAGCAGGAGGATCGGCAGCCGTCGGCCGATGCGTGTGAGTTGGAGGGGCTGGGACGTCGGTATGGGATTGTAAAGGAAGGCGGAATTCGAAATGGGGAATTCGGAAAAGACGGATTCGCCCCGCATTCCGAATTCCCCATTCCGATTTCCAAATTCGACCTCTCCTCGCCCGTGATCGCTGTCGACCATGCCGCGTGCATCCTGTGTGATCGCTGCATCCGGGCGTGCGACGACGTGCAGAACAATCACGTGATTGGCCGGACCGGCAAGGGGCACGCGGCTCGGATCGCCTTCGACCTCGATCAGCCGATGGGAGAGAGCACGTGTGTCTCCTGTGGAGAGTGTGCGGCCGTCTGTCCGACCGACGCCCTGACGCACAAGCCGATCACGCTGCCGATTGTTCCGGACGAGCGGACGACCACGACGGAAACGGTCTGTCCGTATTGCGGCGTCGGCTGTTCGTTGACGGTGCACTCCCGCGACAACCAGATTCTCCTGGCCGAAGGACACGAAAGTCCGGTCAATCACGGGCGTCTGTGTGTGAAGGGCCGTTATGGCTGGGATTACGCCCAGCATCCGCAGCGGCTCACGAAGCCGCTCATCCGCCGGGACGACGCCTACCCCAAAGGGCCGCTTTCAAGCGACGTCGCCGGCAACACGGGAGGGCGAGGCTCCCGCCGAGCCGGCGAACGTGACGGCAGCAAGCCGGGCGGGATCGTCGACTATGATGAGGTGCTCCCCGCCTTCAGTGAAGCGAGTTGGGAGGAAGCACTCGATCTTGTCGGAGAACGGTTGCGGGCGATCCGTGACGAACATGGCAGCGGCGCTCTGGCCGGGTTCGGTTCAGCAAAGTGCTCGAATGAAGAGGCGTATCTGTTTCAGAAGCTTATTCGGGCCGGGTTCGGGACAAACAACGTCGACCACTGCACGCGGCTGTGCCATGCGTCGTCGGTCGCCGCGCTGATGGAGACGATCGGCGGCGGGGCGGTCACCAATATCTTCGCCGATGTGCAGAACGCCGATGTGTGTCTCGTGGCCGGCTCGCATTCCACTGCCAACCATCCAGTGGCGGCGACGTTCATCAAAGAGGCGGCCCGCCGCGGCACGAAACTGATCGTTGTTGACGTGCGGCGACACGAACTGGCCCGCTTCGCCACGCACTTCGCCCAAATCAAACCGGGCAGCGACGTCGCCTTCTACAACGCCGTCATGCACGTGCTGATCGCCGAAGACCTCGTCGATCACGAGTTCATCCAACAGCGGACCGAAGGGTTCGACGACCTCAAGCAACTGGTGCTGCGAGACTTTTCCCCGGAGCAGGCGTCGGCCATTTGTGGGATCGAACCGGACGAAATTCGCGCGATTGCCCGCACGATTGGGGGTGCGAAACGGCAAGCCGACTCGCCGTCTGCTCGCGACTCTCAACCCTCAACTCTTGACTCTCCTCTCCCCCGTATGCTCATTTTCTGGGGCATGGGCATCGCGCAGCACTCGCATGGGACGGATAACGCCCGCTGTCTGATCTCGCTGTGCCTGATGACCGGCAACGTCGGCAAGCCGGGCACGGGGCTGCATCCGTTGCGGGGGCAGAACAACGTGCAGGGGGCGAGCGATGCCGGGCTGATTCCGATCGTCTACCCGGACTACCAGGCGGTCGGAGATTCATCGGCGCGCGCGAAGTTTGAAGCCGCCTGGGGCCGCGAACTGGACCCGCAGCCGGGGCTGACCGTCGTCGAGATCATGTCCGGGGCGCTCACCAAGGACATCCGCGGGATGTACATTCTCGGCGAGAACCCGTTCCTCAGCGACCCGAACGCCAACAAGGTCCGCAAGTCGCTCTCGTCGCTCGATTTTCTCGTCGTCCAGGACATCTTCCTCACGGAGACGGCCGAATTCGCGGACGTCATCCTGCCGGCAACGAGCTATTTCGAGAAGGACGGAACCTACACGAACACCGACCGCCGTGTGCAGTTGGGCCGCAAGATTCTCGACCCGCCGGGCGATGCGCGGGCCGACTGGCAGATCATCTGTGACGTCGCGACGCAGGTGGGACTGCCGATGTCGTATGAGTCGCCGGCTGCGATTTTCGAGGAGTTCGCGGGCCTGACGAAGAACTATGGCGGCCTGTCGCATGCGAACCTTGGTCCGACCGGCAAACTTTGGCCCTGTGCGGACCCGCAAGCGGGGGACGGGACGCAGATTCTGTTCGGCGACCGGTTTCCGACGTCTTCCGGGAAGGGAAAATTCGTGCCGTGCGGATATCTGCCGGCAGCCGAGTTGCCGGACGACGAGTATCCGCTCGTACTCAATACGGGCCGCATTCTCGAACACTGGCACACCGGCAGCATGACCCGCCGCAGCAAGGCCCTCGACGCCATCAAGCCGTCCGCGTTCGCCAAGCTGCACCCGTCGGACCTCGCGGAGTTAGGTCTCGACGACCGTCAGATGGTGCGCGTGGCGAGCCGCCGGGGTGAGATCGAACTGCAGGCGATCGCCGACCGGTCGATCGAGCCGGGCTGTGTGTTCATTCCCTTCCATTTTCGCGAAGCATCCGCGAACCTCCTGACGAATGACGTGCTCGATCCCTACGGGAAGATCCCCGAGTACAAGTATTGTGCCGTGAGGGTGGAGGCAGTGGACGGTGAATGACAGAGACGGGAAAAGCGGATCGGGCGGATGCGGCGGATTGACGCAGATATACTCGAGGGTTGACATGCCTGTTCTGCGAGTGATTGCGACGGTCCTTCTTCTGGTCGCAGGGGTGTATTCAGCCTCTCGTCTGCTGACACCAGTTGAGGTTCGTGGCAAAGCACAACGTGATGGTTCGATCACCTATCATCGCATTGGCTACATTCTAACAACGGCCTTCCTTGCCGCGATGCTCTGGATGTGGGCATGATTTCAGGATAATTCAATCCGCGGGTGGCCCAGCCGCTTGGTTGGAATGAGCCACCAGACTGACAAACAATCCTTCTGAATCCGTCGCATCTGCCCGATCCGCTTTTCCCTTCAAGACCGAAACGCTTCCATGTCCCTCGTCCGTCCCAACGTCGACCGCATCGCCGGGTATGTTCCGGGGGAGCAGCCTCAGGAGGGGGGGTGGGTCAAGCTCAACACGAATGAGAACCCGTATCCGCCGTCGCCGCGGGTGGTGGAGGCGATTGAGCGGGCCGCGCGGGGACGGTTGAATGTCTATCCGGACCCGGTGGCGACGGCGTTTCGCCGGGCGGTTGGGGAGCTGTTCGACGTCGACCCGGATTGGGTGCTGCCGGCGAATGGGAGCGACGAGAACCTGACGATCCTGCTGCGGACATTCGTCGATCCGGGCGAGTTGGCATCGTTTCCCTATCCGAGTTATATCCTGTACGAAACGCTCGCTGACCTGCAGGGGGCGAGGCACGAGCGGCTGCTGCTCAGGGAGGACTGGTCCTGGGATGTTGCCGGTGCACGGGAGACGATCGATCGGTCGAAGCTGCTGTTCGTGCCGAATCCGAACTCGCCGTCGGGGAACCGTTGGGACGACGAAACGATCTGTGCGCTGATCCCGCCGCAGGGGTTGCTGGTGCTCGACGAGGCGTACGGAGATTTCGCGGACCAGCCGCACCGGATGGAACTGCTCAAGGGGGACTTCGGCCGGCGGATCATCGTGACCCGCACGCTAAGCAAGTCCTATTCGCTCGCCGGGCTGCGGCTGGGGTTCGCGGTCGCGCATCCGCAGCACATTGCCGCCATGCGGAAGGTCAAGGACAGCTATAATTGCGACACGCTGGCGTTGGCCGCGGGGACGGCGGCGATCGACGACCAACAGTGGATGCTGGATAACGCCGCCAAGATTTGCGCAACACGATCGCGATTGAGCAACTGCCTCAAGCAACTCGGCTTCGACGTGGTCGATTCTCAGGCGAACTTCGTCTGGACGACGCACGCGGAGCGTGAGCATGCGGACCTGTACGAAGCCCTGAAGTCGCAGAAGATTCTGGTCCGCTTCATGCAGTTTCCAGATGTGGACGTTGACGGACTGCGGATTACCGTCGGCACGGATGACGAGATCGACCGGCTGCTGGAGGCACTGAGCGGTATCCTTTAGACTCGCTGCCGGAGATGCTTGATTTCTGATCGGCGATCTCAGATTTCAAATCTCAAATCGGGCATTTCAGAGATCGGACGTCACAGATGACATCTCAAATCTGGAATCTCAGATCTCAAATTGTGACCCTTGAACCTGAAGTCCCGGAAGCGCCTCTCGCATGTCCCGCATCGCTACGATCAATCGTAAGACCAACGAGACCGACATCTCACTGACACTGAATCTCGACGGGTCGGGAGAGGCGGACGTCGCCACCGGGGTCGGATTCTTTGATCACATGCTGACGCTGCTCGCCAAGCATGGGCTGTTCGATCTGACCATTCGGGCGGACGGCGACCTCGATGTCGACCAGCATCACACGGTCGAGGACACGGGCATCTGCTTGGGACAGGCGGTCGCGGAGGCAGTGGGGGACAAGGCGGGCATTACGCGGTACGGGTCGATGACGCTGCCGATGGAGGAGACGCTGGTCACCTCCGCGCTCGATTTGAGCGGCCGGTTCTGGTTTGTGGACAGTTTTTCGTTTCCGACGGAGAAGATCGGCGAGTTCGACTCACAGCTCGTCGAGGTGTTCTGGCAGGCGGCGGCGGCCAATGCGCTGATGAACCTGCACGTGGTGCTGCATCACGGTGCCAACAGCCACCACATCGCCGAAGGCATCTTCAAAGCGACCGCCCGTGCGCTGCGGACGGCAGTGGCCATCGACCCCCGCCAAACCGGCGTGCCTTCGTCCAAAGGGACGCTGTGAGCGGTCGGGCGTGAGTACCGGATGGTCTTGCTGAGAGAATCAGAGCCCGGAGCGTTCGCGACGGAGGTCGACGTGACACCGATTTCGACGCTGGCAGGTGCGCGGTGTGATCCGAGCTCCGCGGGGAAATGATTCCGGCACTGTCCCGTCGCTGACGCTCCGGGCTCTGCTCGGTCCCGTCATCCGATCACTCCGACACCCGTTGCGACAGGTGTCTGAGCACCGGTGCCGGCGGGCATAACCGTTACACCCGGCAGTCGTCATCGAGTCCGTTTTACCCATTTTTGCTGTTAGGCAAGCCCGACGCAGTTCCTATATCTCGATTGGATGTCACAACCGACCTGCTGTTTGCGTAAATGTGCCGGTTCGTGGCTGTTAAGATTGAAGTCCGCCGATCGCGACGACATCATGGAATGGTCGGTTTCACTGAGATACACACCTCCGGAGTGACACAATGCTGCCCACGTCGTACGCAGACATCGAATTGTTGGAGTCCGAAGAGCTGCCGCAGCGCACATTGGTTGCTCCGCCGGTGCTCGCCCGCGAACTGCGGCTCGCCCTGTCCGCCCTGGACCTGACGGTCGAGACCGGCACCCGCGACGCGGTCCTGATCTCGTCGGACCTGTACCAGGCGTTTCAGCAATGGGATCCTGGCGAGGAGCAGACACCCGGCTCCCAGTGGAACTAGACGCTGCAGAAACGCGGAATTCCCCGATCCCAAACTCCGGTTTGGGAACGCCCCTTCGAGAAACTCTGTTTCTCATCATTCGATTTGCAGGCGTAGGATGGGCTTTGCGTGTGCCGTGAAAAGGCTTTGGGACTTCAGTGGGAGGTAGTCCCACCCGGAAACTGGTCGCTCCATCCGGTAGTCCTTGGGGCGGTTCAAGGAGGTAACGAATTGGACTGAAGCACTTCAAGAAAAGGCTCCCAG
>JAJDEI010000064.1 GCA_029259845.1 Planctomycetaceae bacterium
GGCGGGGGCACGGGAAGGTTGTCCGACCGTCGTGCCGCGTCGATCACGGGGGCGATGAGGCCGTCGTGGAGATCGCTCGTCGCCCCCGGTTCGGATCGGGAATCATGACCCCGCACCCCAACGAGCCCCCGCCACCCGTCGCGATTCGAGGACCAACAGGGCGTGAACCGCCGATTTTTTCCGGCTCGGCGGTTTCTTGGCACCTCTTTGTTCAAACGCATCCCGATCACCGATGACCTTGCCCGGTCGACAAGGTCGTCTGCCAACGAACGCGTGCGACGGAGTGAATCGACTGTCGGCGTCCATGGATACTTGCTCGCGATGGACTCCCGCTGTTATAACTATGTGTCGACGTCCCAGACACCGGGCGGCCCCTGCCATTGAGAGAATCCCTCCCTCGCCACGACGTCGTTATGGAAAGTCCTCCGCTTCCATCGAGGCGCCCAGGTTTCACACCCCAGGTTCACCAGGAAAGGCTCCCATGCAGCGATCCCCCCGCCCCCGACGAAAACAGGGCTTTACCCTCATCGAACTGCTCGTGGTGATCGCGATCATCGCCATCCTGATCGCCCTGCTGTTGCCGGCCGTCCAGCAAGCGCGGGAAGCGGCGCGACGCACGCAGTGCAGGAACAACCTCAAGCAGATCGCCCTGGCGATTCACAATTACGCGGACGCCTACCGCACCCTGCCGCCCAGCGCGTGCATCAATCCGCAAGTCACGTTGACGGGCAACAACGGGTCGTGGGGCGTGCACGGGCGGATTCTGCCATACCTTGATCAGAACAACTTGTACGCCAACGTCGACCTCACCGTCGCCTGGGATTTCCAGGCCGCGATCTCCGGCCTGAAAGTTCCCACCTACGCCTGTCCGACCGATCCCAGGAGTGATGAGGAGCGCGATCCCGGGAACGGGAAGGCACACCTGTTCCCGACAACCTACGGTTTCAATTTCGGGACTTGGTTCATCTACGATCCCGTGACCGGGCGGGGCGGCGACGGCATCTTTTTCCCCAACGCCAAACTCTCCTTTGCCGCCGTCTCAGACGGATCCAGCAATACGCTGCTGGTCTCCGAGGTCAAAGCCTGGACGCCGTATCGCCGCAACGCAGGGCCGCCGTCGACAGCCGTGCCGAACACCATCGCCGAGGCAGAGGCGGCCGTCGCTAGTGGTGCCCAGTTCAAGAACACCGGACACACCGAATGGCCCGATGGCCGCGTGCACCATCACGGGTTCACCACCACGATGGTCCCCAACACCGTCGTGAACTGCCAATCGTCGGGAGGCACCTTTGACTGCGACTACAACTCCTGGCAGGAGGGCAAAAACGGCATCAACGGCCCCCCCAGCTATGCGATTATCACGTCGCGCAGCTATCACACAGGTATCGTCAACACGGCCCTCGTCGACGGCTCTGTCCGCTCCGTCTCAGAGAACATCGACCGGAGCCTCTGGCGGGCGCTCGGCACCCGCAGCGGCGGCGAGGTGATCGGCGAATTCTGAGCAGAGAGTCCAGTGTTGAGTCTCCAGAGGTCCAGTGTATTGAATCCGCTGGACCCTCAACACTGGGGGACCCTCAACACTGGACACTGGACTTGTCGGCTGCGGTCACGCGATCAGCCGCCGCAACTCCTGCAGCAGTGGCGGGATCGATTCGCGGGGGTTTGTTTTCTCTTCATATTCAAGAACAACGTACCCTCGGTAACCGACCGACTTGAGGATGCCGACGATCCGCGACAAATCGGCCCGTTGGCGCTCGCCGCCTTCCGGGTGGACCGAGACTTTCACCTGGGCATTGATTGCGTACGGGGCGATTTGCTCCAGCGCGGCATACGGATCGGCTGTGCGGAAATTGCCGCTGTCGAAGTTCACCCCGAACCAGGCGGAATCCTCGACGCGCTCGACAATCGCCAGTAACTGCTCCGGCGTCGCGGTGATGCCGCCGTGATTCTCCAGCGCGAGGGCGACCCCCTTCTCGGCGGCGTAGGCGAGCGACTGGTTGATACCGGCCACACAACGATCGAGCGCAAGGGCTTCGGTGTCTCCCTTCGGAATATACCCCGCGAAGATACGGATCACGGGAGCCCCCACGGTCGCCGCGTAGTCGATCCACTGCCGCGTCATCTGCAAGTGAAACTCGCGGTCCGGACCGTCCGGCAGACAAAAATTGTTGCCAATTGCAGTGCCGGAGATGTCCAAACCGAGCCGGAACGTCCGCTCCTTGATCTGCATCAAGTAGTCGTGGGTGATCTCAGCCGGGAAGTAGTAACTCGTCAGTTCGCAGCCGTCAAGATTCTGCTCGGCGCAGAAATCGATGAAGTCGAGCAACGTCATTTCGCCCTCGTTCCCCCGCGGCTTCGGCCAGCTCTGCGTCAGGAACCGATGAAACGAATACGCCGCCAACGACAGCTTCATATGCGAGGAGCCGTTGCGAACGATCGGCTGGGCGGCGGACGCATTCTGTTTCCACAATGCTCCCCCGGTCATTGTCGCCGTCAGTAATCCGAATCGTCGTCGCGTCATCGTCGGCATGGGTCACCTCTCAAACGGTTTCAATTGGGTCGTCGCATTCAATTCCGGTTGGCCCAATAATCTCGGAAAGACCGCAGCCTGGGAAGCGACTCGCGATCCTTTTGCCGTCCACTGGCCTCTTTGCTGGCAATAATGTCATCCAGATGACAAACCGGGAAGCCTTCGACCTCGACGTGCCGTTTCCAGGCATTGTCAAACGTTTCGATGCCGTCCGGCGCGAAGACGAGGTCGAGATCAAACGGGCCGCACTTGAGTTGGACGAAATCCTTACCGCGCTCGATCTCGGCGATTCGCTGATCGGTCAACTCGAAACCGAGTTGTTGCAGAGCGGCGACCAACGCCCGGCCATTCGCGGGGGATTTATCTACAAACAGGTCTGCGTCCTGGGTTGTATCCGGGAAGCCGAGCAGCAATGCTCCGGACTTGCCAATGAACAGATATCGCACGCCGTGTTGTGCGAAGACATCGCGAATCTCTTCGGCTTGTCGATACTCAAACGCGGCCATAACCCAGCCAATCCGGCAGATTCTCCTCGCACCACCGGCGGTACTCGGCGGTCGACTCCCACGATCGATACTCGGCGTCGTCGAGGACAGGCTTGTAGGTCTTCACAAACCCGTACTTGAACCGCTGTTTCAACGGCCTGCGAGCGGCCGCCTCGAATTCGGCGAGCCAGTCGGCCGGAATCTCGGAGGGGGCGCTCATCGTGATGAACCGATTCTTGGGGAGAGGTGTCCCTGATCCAGGAGTCAGCAGCACGCATTGTGACACCGAATCCCTGTGAATGAAACCGTCGATTCTCAAATACGCGTCCTCACCATACACTGACGCTCAATCGGTAGGCCCACGGGGCGTGGCCCGTGGGCTTTCAACGTTCAACATTCGACCTTCAACCCTCGACCGAACATGCCCCGTTACGACGCCCGACGTATTGAAGCCAAATGGCAGGCATTCTGGGACGAACACGGAACCTTCGTCACGACGAACGATCCGCCCGCTGGCTCACAGGGCAAGCTGTACGTGCTCGACATGTTCCCCTATCCGTCGGGGTCGGGGCTGCATGTGGGGCATCCGGAGGGGCAGACCGCGACCGACATCGTCTGCCGGTACGAGCGGATGAAGGGCAAGCACGTCTTACATCCCATGGGCTGGGACGCGTTCGGCCTCCCCGCCGAACAGTACGCGATCGAAACCGGCACGCACCCCCGCGTCACCACCTACGCCAACATCGACACATTCCGCCGCCAGGAGAAGATGCTGGGGTTCAGCTACGACTGGAGCCGCGAATTCTCCACCACCGACCCCGACTACTACCGCTGGACGCAGTGGATTTTCCTCCAGCTTTACGACACGTGGTACGACCCGGACTTTGAATGGGCCAGTCCGGACGGCGCAAAACGCATCGGCAAGGGCCGTCCGATCAGCGAACTGCCGATCCCGGACGACGTCCAATCGGGGGGGGAAGAAGCCGTCCGCCGGTATCAGGATGCACACCGGCTTGCCTATCAATCGGAGGCGCCAGTCAACTGGTGTCCGGCGCTCGGTACGGTTCTCGCCAACGAAGAGGTAACGGCGGACGGCAAGAGCGATCGCGGCGACCACCCGGTGGAACGCCGCAACCTGCGGCAGTGGATGCTCCGCATCACCGCCTACGCCGAGCGGCTGCTCACCGAACTCGACGAATTGGATTGGACCGAATCGATCAAGCTGCTGCAGCGCAACTGGATCGGCAAGTCGGTGGGGGCGGAAGTTGATTTTTTGATCCCCGACGCCCATGGGTTGCAACCCGTGGGCTTTGATGAGTGGAAAACGCAGCGCGCGACATCAGGTTATCCCACCCACCCCGAGGAAAACGTCCTCCGCGTGTACACGACCCGTCCCGACACGCTCTACGGTGCAACGTACATGGTCGTCGCCCCGGAGCATCCGATCGTCGACCGCATCACGACGGATGAACAGCGGGAGGCAGTCGAGTCCTATCGCAAGACCGCAAGCCATAAGAGCGACCTCGACCGCACTGATCTCGCCAAGGAAAAGACCGGCGTCTTCACCGGCGCGTCCGCCGTCAACCCGGCAAACGGCGAACGGATTCCGATCTGGATCGCCGACTACGTGCTCATCAGTTACGGCACCGGCGCCATCATGGCCGTCCCGGCGCATGATGAGCGGGATATTGAGTTCGCCAAGGAGTTCGACCTCGCCATTCGTAGAGTCGTTCGTCAATTCAACACAAGTTCTGAAGTATTTGAGCGATTTGTCGATGAGCACTTCGCGTCTCAAAGTGCATACAGCGCCGTCGAAGTGCCTCTTGGCGAAAAGTTCCAGACGGTTGAAGAATTGAAGCTCCACTGCAAGGCCAAAGCCGGACAGTTTAAAGACTGCGTCGAAATCCAGGGCAGTACTGACGTCGCGTTAATCCGACTTTGCGAACCATTTCAGGCGACAGATGCACTAGATCTCGGCCCACACAGGCAGGTACCACTGAATGAAGTAGACGCACGCGAGGGGACGGCGATCAACTCGGGTGAGTATGACGGACTGACCACCGCGGAGTTCAAACAAAAAATCACCGACGATTTGGCCGCTTGCGGATTAGCACGCAGTGCGACGAACTACCGTCTGCGCGACTGGCTCTTCTCCCGGCAGCGTTACTGGGGCGAGCCGTTTCCGATTTGGCATGAACTCGACGCGGACGGCAAGCCGACCGGGCTGACGCGGGCGGTGCCGGTGGATGAGTTGCCGGTCTCGTTGCCGGAGATGGAGGACTTCAAGCCGAAGGGGACGCCCGACCCGCCGTTGTCGTGGGCGCCGGACGAGTGGTTGTACGCGACTGCCGCCGACGGCACGCGGCTCAAGCGGGAGACGAACTCGATGCCGCAGTGGGCCGGGTCGTGCTGGTACTACCTGCGGTTCTGCGACAACAAGAACAGCGAGGCGTTCATCGACCCGGCCGTCGAGAAATACTGGCTGCCGGTCGACCTGTACATCGGCGGTGCCGAACACGCGGTGCTGCATTTGTTGTACTCACGGTTCTGGCACAAGGTGCTGTTCGACCGAGGACACGTCTCGACCCCGGAGCCGTTCCGGAAGCTCGTCAATCAGGGGATGATCCTCGGCGAACCCGTTTGTGAGCTCATCGAACTGATGTCTCCTGATGGTGATCCGCTTGGGATCTACATGTCGGAAGACGAATACGAGAGAGGTCCCGCCGATGTCGCAAAGGGTGGGGGGAATGTGGGGGTTCTCCCGGATGGTACTGAGTACTTGAAGGATCAATGTTTTCACCGTCGAATATCGAAGTCTGAGATCATATGGAAGCAAGGAATCCCATTCGCTGAACGAGCCGGAGCACTTTACCGACTCACGATGCACGCGGAAAAGATGTCGAAGTCGAAAGGCAACGTCATCAATCCGGACGACGTCGTCTCGCAGTACGGGGCGGACGCGCTGCGTTTGTATGAGATGTTCATGGGCCCGTTGGAGCAGGTGAAGCCGTGGAGCATGAGCGGCGTGGAGGGGGTGTCTCGGTTCCTGGGCCGTGTGTGGCGGATGATCGTCGACGAACGGGCGGATGACGTCATCCTCAACCCGGCGGTGCAGGAGGTCGCGTTGAGCGATGAGCAGGAGCGGGTGCTGCATCGGACGATCAAGGTCGTGACCGAAGACATCGAGAAGCTGTCGTGCAACACGGCGATCAGCCGCATGATGGAGTTCACCAACGTCTTCACGCAGTTCGACGCGCGGCCTCATTCGGCGATGGAGCGGCTCGTGCTGTTGCTTTCCCCCTTCGCCCCGCACATCGCGGAAGAGTTGTGGCAAGTGCTGGGGCACAAGGAAACGCTCGCCTACGAACCGTGGCCCGAATATGACGAGTCGAAGTTGGCCGAGAGCGAGATCGAAGTGCCCGTGCAGGTGAACGGCAAGCTGCGGGCGAAGATCCGCGTGCCGGTCGACGCGAAACCGCAAGCGATGCAGGAGATCGCCGAGGCCAGCGAAGACGTGCAGAAGCAGATTGCCGGCAAGCAAGTGGTGAAAGTGATCGCCGTACCCGGACGGATGGTGAACTTCGTGGTGAAGGGGTGAGATGGCAAAGACGGTGAGCGGCCGGGCGGTCGTGCTGGGGATGTTCGCGTTCGCGATCGTGATGACGGGAGCGTTGTGGGGCTACTGGGAGTTCTACACGCGGCCTTTTCGTCCGTTGCAATATGCCATCAATGCGGAGTTCCCCAATTCGAGCCCGCGGGTGATCGGCGGCGAGCACAAGAGCCACAAGCAGGTGTTTCCGTCCACGCTGCGGCTCGTGATTCGCGTGGACTTCGACCCGACCGACGCGGCGGATGCGGTCATTGAACCTTACACATCACGTCTGTTGGCGCTCGCAGCCGCCCACGTCGACCTGTCGCCCTACGAGCAGGTTGAAATTCATCTCGTGCACCGGGTGCCGGAGGCGGAAACGCAGCAGCGGTCGTTTGTTTTTCCGACCGCCGAGCTGGAGCGGCTGTGAGCCGCGTGATTCACGACGGAGGCGCGGAGAGAATAATAGATGTCCGTCACTCGCCGTATTTCAGCGTGGTGGCTTGTCAGGGGCTTGTTCAAGAGACGTTGCAACGTTCCTTGAAGACGCATTCGCCGACCTGCGACGCTCCGTGTGCCTGTATCAGCGTGGTGCAAGACCTGTTCTACTCGGGCCACTCTCCAACGGCGATGCTCCCGACGATAGCGACGGGATCCGCGACCGGTTGCGGCGCCGTGCGGGACCAGTCGACGGTGCCGTCGCGACCGATCAGGAATAGGCCCTCCCGGACTTCGGCCTGCGCAGACGGTCCGTCACCGACGAGACCCCACTGACGATGGACGGGAACCGGTTCGGGGGAGCGCAGGTTGACGTCGGTCAAGACTGGGAAGGGGAACCGTGCCCCGAGCTGCTTTTCCGATTCGCGGTTCGCGAAGGGAGTCGCCACGCCGACGACGACGATCTGGATGCCCGCACTTTCGATCGCCGCGTGATGGTCGAGAAGCTGCCGTGCGAGGGGGTGTTCGGAGGCGGGACGATCGCCGATGAACAACAGCAACAGCCGCGTGCGGCCGAGGTAGCGCTCGAACTTCACGAGTTGCGAGTGTTGGTCGTACAATTCGAACGCGGGGGCGAGCCGTCGCATGGCAGCGGGGGCTGCTGGCCCGTCGGATTGCTCAGGCTCCCGGCTCACACGCCACATCACCATCGCAAGGATGACGGCGGCGGAGATCGGCAGGATGAGGATGCGGGGCTTCATGAGTCGGGGGAGGGGGAAACGACGGATTGGCGGTACGGGAATGGGACCTTTGGTTTTGGTTCTGCGAAACCGCAAGCGGCGGTGCGCAGACGGACTGAAGTATCGATGACTTGTTGTACACGTTGGAGCCGGGTTCGTCATGAGTGAAACGCGTCGGTTTGTGGTGCTCCTACATGACCATCCGGTGCTGCACTGGGACCTGATGCTCGATCGGGGAGATGCGCTGCGCACGTGGCGGCTGGAACGGGAGCCGCAAGCGGATGTCGAGATTGCGGCGGTGGCGATCGCCGACCATCGGCGGGCGTACCTCGACTATGAAGGGCCGGTGAGCGGGGGCCGGGGAACCGTCGTTCGTTGGGACGCCGGGACGTTTCTCGAGTTCGAGGAATCGCCGGATCGGGTGGCCGCCCGGTTTCAGGGGGATCGGATTCGGGGGACGGTCTGGTTGACACGCATGGGGGAGGGGGAGGGATGGGTGTTTGAGTTTCATCCAGGCGGCTTGTAGTCGGGCCAGTCCGCTCGTCGTACAGCGCGACGTTGGCCTGAAGCGGCACTTGATTCTGTCGGGCGTGAGTGACCTTTTCCTGGCCCGCGTCCGAAACCGGCTGCGGGGGGGGAACCCCCAAATTGGCCGTGTCCCAACTCCACGACGCTCCGCGTGATGAGCGGCGTCAGGGGCGGTCTCTTTTGCAGAAAGATGCTTGGACACAGGCCTCGTCTCGCGGAGCAAGGCGGCGACTTTGGAGTTTTCCGACAAAGCCTGATGCTTGGGGTTGCCGAGTTCGCAAGTTTGTCAATCCGACGAAGACATCTTGACAAGACGCCCTGTCGTTGCTCACACTCACGGTCGTCAATAGTACTCATCGGTTGCAGGACTTCCGCAAATCCTGGCCCGTCTCTCAGGGAGATCTCCAATTTCTCAGTCAGATCTCTTGGCGAGATGCGATGGAGCGACATCGCGATATGAGGTAACCGACGCAGCCGAGGCACTCGATCACAGGATGTGACACGGATGGTGGTCCGTCACCAGGACCGTTCGGTGCGATGCGTCTCCCGGGATGCGAGACTGGGGGGAATCCCCCCGACCAGCCCGGGTCGCAAGGCCTCGCTCCCGGTACCCGCATCTTTGGTTGTGCACACGCCTGCCAAGCTCAACGTGTATCTCGAAGTTTGCGACCGGCGTCCGGACGGCTTTCACACCCTCGAAACCGTGATGGTTTCCATCGGGCTGTACGACTCGCTTCTCTTCCGGCGGATCGGGACGGAAGACGTCCGCCTCACCTGCCGACATGCCCGGGCTCCTGCCGAAGCGCAAGCAGCAACCGACATTCCGCTTTTCAACGGGACAGACAATCTGGTGGTTCGCGCCGCCACGCTCCTGCGGCAACGGACGGCTTCCCGGCAGGGCGTCGAGATAACGCTTGTCAAGCGAATCCCCATACAAGCGGGGCTTGGCGGAGGGTCGAGCGATGCGGCCGCCACACTGATCGCGCTCAACCAACTTTGGAATCTCCGGCTGCCGTCGCCCGTGCTCCACGAGATGGCGGCCGAACTCGGCAGTGACGTGAACTTCTTTCTCGACTCGCCGATGGCCGCCCGGTGCCGCGGCCGCGGCGAACAAGTACAGCCGTTCCGTTTGCCACGTCGTCTGCATGCCGTTGTGGTCTGCCCGCCCTCGGGACTTGCGACGGCGGACGTGTTTCGCGAGTGGTCACGGTCCGCCGTCGCCTCTTCTGCGGACCTTGTCCATCAAGGAGCGATCACGCAACAGCGATGCGGCCAACCGTCCGTCTCGCAATTTGTCAGCACCATGCAACAGCAACGTGGAATGGGAAGCGACGTACTGCCGATTCGGAACGATTTGGAAGCACCTGCCCGTCGGCTCAACCGTGACGTCGATGCGGCCCTCGGAGCACTGCGCCGCCTCAGCCACGGACCTGTCGGAATGAGCGGCAGCGGCACGGCCTGTTTCACCCTTTGCCAAACAGCAACGCAGTCGCGGCGGCTCGCGAGCCGTCTCCGGCTCTCACAAGGAGGACAAGTCTTCGCAGTCACCGGCCGAGCCTAGGCTTTGTCAGACTTGGAACTGAGCGTTGCAGTTCAGCCTTCAGGCTGCGACAGCACGCGAGAGCTTGGACTCCGCCCCCCCAAAGCAAAATCTTTGGCAGAACGGAGCCGACGGTGCATTGGGGACCCGGTTTTTACAATTGACGCCGCAACACGGAGGAGCCAGACATGGAGATCAGTGAAGTCCGCATTAAGCTGATGAGTGACCCCAACGACCGGCTGAAAGCATTTTGCTCAATCACGCTCGATGCCGCGTTTGTGATTCGCGACCTCAAGATCATCCAGGGAGGCAAGGGGCCGTTCGTCGCCATGCCCAGCCGCAAGTTGACGGACAAATGCCCCCAATGCTCCGCGAAGAACAACCTGCGTTCCGCCTTCTGCAACGACTGTGGACATCGGCTGCAAGCGGATCGCGCGCTACGCGGCCATGATGGTCGCGCGAAGCTGTACGCCGACGTCGCGCATCCGATCAATTCCGCATGCCGCGACATGATTCAGGAGAGCGTTCTGCGGTCTTATGAAGAAGAGCTGATCCTCGCTCGTCAGCCCGGCTACATCTGCCGCTACGACGACTACGGCGAGGACACGTTCGCCACGTCCGGCGAAGAGAGCTGGGAAAGTGCCTCGCCCCATTCGGGCGTGCCGGTGGTGTCGCCTGCAGCCGCAAGCCAATCGGCCCGCGCAGTCCCGCAGGTCGATTCGCATGCCGGTGAGCCGCTCCAGGGTCCGCATCGCAGCCCCGCCAGGGAGAGCCGTGAACGAGAGATCGCCGGCGTCGCGTATCAGCGACACGAGACGAATTCGGACGCCTTCGGAGAGGGGATCATCTGACACAAGGCCGCCCGTCGGAATCTCGGCCATCGTCGCTCGCTGCGTCGCTCTTCACTGGAGCGCTCAGGTTTCAGCGGGTGGCCCAACCGGCGCGGCTGGGTCGCGAACCGACAAGATGTCTCACACATTGCGTCCGGACGTTCCAAACGTGTTGTGAGCCGAGTGTGAGACATCTTGTGCCTGTGGCAACGACTACGACAGCGCTAAGTTGGTGGTTTTCGCCATCGGCAGTGTTTGATTTTGGTGAGCTTGATGCCGCGCCGTCGTCGTTTTCGTCCGGTGGTTTTGATGGGGCTCTTGCGAGCCACGGCGTTTCTGTGTTGCGCCCCGTTGATTTTTTCGGCAGCCCGGTCGAACAGGCTCTCGGCGGAGGAGGGATCAAGCCACAAGGACTTCACCACAGCACACACCGCCGTGTGCACCTGGCAGACGGTCCACTCCGGATTTTTCCCCCGCCAGCCGCTGCTTGGCTCGTGACAGGAACAACAGGCTTACGGCACTCAGGATCAAGTGCCGTTTCAGGCCGACGGAACGCCGGCCTTCGTAGTGGTCCAGGCCGGTTTCTCCTTTGCCGCCCTAGAAGCAGCGTTCCACTTTCCAGCGGGAGAACGCCGCCAGCAGAAGCGTCTCGGTCGGCGTCCCTGGCGGAGCGTTGCTGGCGAAGTAGTTGACTTCGGCGGGATCGGTCGCGTTGCGGCACACGAGCAGCTGCCACGGTCCCATCGGCAGACCGTCGGGGCCCTTGATCCAGGCGGGGGCGTGTTTGACTTCCCACACAATCGGCCCTTTCTCACCGTATTTCACACGCCACAACGCCCACGGCTGTTTGGTGAACACCTTCTTGTGCCGCCACAGCCGGGTAGCGGCTGTCTTGGATTGCAAGGGTTTTGGTGAGGTTTTTTGAGGGGCGGCCGGACAAGAGAAGGAAGGGCTCCGGGAGGTTGGTCGCCGGAGCCCGAGGGCGGGTGTTCTCCCGTCTGGACCTGGATGTCCCTGGGCGGACTACCCTTCGGGCGGTGCCCGCTCCTCAGCAGAGCCGGCTTGTGTGTCCCCAGGCGCACGCATCATACCACCTCGGCGGCCGGGCGCCATTCGGTCTGTTCCCGGAGCATGGTGTTGAGGATGCAGAGCAGCTTGCGCATGGCGGCCACGAGGGCCACCTTCTTCGGTTTGCCGTCGGCGAGGAGCCGCCGGTAGAAGGCGCGGATGACCGGGTTGTGCTGCGTGGCGACGAGCGTCGGCAGGAACAGGGCCGTCTTCACAGGGGCGCAGCCGCCGCCGGTGGTGCGATGGCCGCGGAGCGTGCCGCTGTCCCGGTTGGTGGGAGCCACACCGGCCAGGCGGGCGATCTGTCGGCGGTTGAGCTGTCCCAACTCGGGCAGTTCGGCGAGCAGCATCGTGGTGACGACCGGTCCGATGCCGGTCGCGGATCGCAGCAGCGCCGCTTTGGCCTGCAACGTCTCGTCCTCGGCGATGAGCTGCTGGAGTTGCTCGTTGAGGGCATCCCGCTGCTTCTCGTAGAAGCGGATCGCCTGCCGGATCAGGCAGCGAATCTCCTTGTCGCTGACGGTCCGCAGCCGGTTCTGTTCCTGCACGAGCATGTGGAGCACCTGCCGGCGGCGGGTTGTGAGCGCCGAGAGCTTGCGGGCGGCAGGCGTCACAGGCGTCACAGGCGGCGTGATGCGCGGCTGCATCATCTGGCCGAATTGCGCGATCGTGCGGGCATCGATGGCATCAGTCTTGGCCAGCCGTCCCAGCGCGCGGGCCCCTGGCGCGGGCGAAGTCCCGGATTTGTCGCGGGTTGACGACCGCCACGTCGATGCCCTGTTCTTGCAGAAACTCGACGAGCGTCCGTTCGAGTCCGCCGGTCGCTTCCCGACAAACGAGCGCGGCCTCGGCTTGCTTGACCAGTGAGAGCACCCGCCGCAACCCGGCTGGGGTGTACGGCAGTGTGTGCACCGTAGACTGTCCGCTGACGGCCACGTCCAGTTTGTGCTTGGAGACATCGATTCCAACGCAGGAGATGTTATGCTGTGTCATGCGAGACCCATCCTTGCTAATGCGAGCTGGTGTGAGCACACCGCTCTGGCGACTGTTCGGGTTGAGCACAAAAAGACGAGCGGGGATCAAGCGACGTTTCGGTCTTGCTGACCGAGGTCAGCAAGATCTCCCGCCCAGCCGCCGCGGTGCCCGTGAACGCCGGCACCACGGCGGTCACTTTCTACCGAAAGCACTCCCCCATGGGGAGTCATCGCAAGATACAAGGTCAGGCTTTGCCTGACTGCATAGGTCAGAAGTACGAACGCTGTTTGGTCACCCGATCGCGGCATCCGTTCGTCAGGCAAAGCCTGACCTTCGTCACTCATACCACCGGCTCTGCCGGTGGTCCTGATTATGTGGCCGAGACCATTGAACTCAAATCGACCCATCCCACGGTGCATCCCACAGCCTCTCAGCCTCCGCCAATCAAAAAACCAATGCCACACCTTCCGCCGCTCTTTTGCACATCGCCGCTATTCCATATGCCCCTGCTGATTATTTCTAAGAACTCCTTGATCGGCATTCTTCCTGACACGACCGGCCGTAAGCATTCCGACGCCAATAGAGCTTGTCAAAAACGCAAACTGTGCAGAACCTAACTGGTATCGCCATTGCGGAGCCACTAACAGTCCGTTGAAAAACTTCTTTGACGGGTGGGGTAGACTTTCTTTTTTCGCGGAGTCGAACCGGGAGGGTGGCCGATGGCGTTGGGACGGCGGAGGTCGGAGCGGCAGGAGACGTTTTGGATTGCGGCGGCGGAGACCGCGACCGGGCCGCGGCACGTGTTCTATGAGCGGCTGA
>JAJDEI010000065.1 GCA_029259845.1 Planctomycetaceae bacterium
CCAGTGTGGCGATCTCCGAATATTGCTGCTGCAGACGCTCGCGCTCCTGTTCATTGAACTCGGACGCCAACGTTCTGTACTCCGAATCTCACGATTGTCTGCCGCTCAGATCGCGCGGCCAGCCGTTCCACAGACACAGCCTGGTAGGTCCGGCTTTGCCGGACGAAACTTGGATTGAATATCGAATGTGAACCGCCGTCCGGCAGAGCCGGACCTACTCGGCTGCGGATCGGCGAAGATGCGGTCGACCGTGTCGTATTCGACCAGTTCCCCCCGGAACATCACCGCGACCTTGTCGGCGATCTCCGCGATCACTGCCAGATCGTGTGTGATGAACAGGATCGACATGCCCCGTTCGTCGCGCAGCTTGCGGATCAGATCGAGAATCTGCTGTTGGATGGTGACGTCCAGCGCGGTCGTCGGCTCGTCGGCGATGAGCAGTTCCGGATTGCAGGACAGGGCCATCGCGATCATCACCCGCTGCTTCTGTCCGCCCGACATCTCGTGCGGATACATGTTGATTCGCTGCTCGGGATCCGGAATGCCAACCTCCCGGAAGAGCTGAATCGTCCGCTCGCGGGCTTCTCTCTTGGACACCCGCTGATGCTGCACGATCGCTTCGATCACCTGGTTTCCCACGCGAAACACCGGGTTCAGCGACGTGCCCGGCTCCTGAAAGATCATGGCGATCTCACTGCCGCGAATGCTGCGCATCTCCTGCTGCGGCAGTCGCACCAAATCGCGGCCGAGATACGAGATCGACCCCTCCGCAATCCGCGCCGAGCGCTCCGGCAGCAGCCGCATGATGGACAGCGACGTCACCGATTTCCCCGACCCGGACTCGCCCACCAGCCCGAGCGTTTCCCCCTCGCGCATTTCGACACTGAGACCGTCGACCGCTTTGACGACCCCTTCCCGCGTGTCGAAGTACGTGCGAAGGTTCTTGATTTCCAGCAGTGGTGGCGTGGCGGTCTCGCTCATGCGCATCGGCCCTTCGGTCGTTCTCTTCCCGTGAATGCAACCGCACGATCGCGAAAACGGTGCCCTCCGTCAATGTCGACGACAGGACTCCCCGATCGTTGAGCTGTTGGTCGGGGAATGTGCATCGCCCGGGGTGTGACAGAGACGGGAAACGCGGATGAAGCGGATCGGGGCGGATTCACGCAGATGAAAAACAAGGAGTGAGTCATCAAGCGGCGTAGGGTGCGTGGCCGTGGTTTGACTGATTCCGGGGATGGTTGTTTGCGGGAGGATGTTGGCAAGCTCCCTCAAAACCACCTTTTCTTCTGTATGACGTAGGTCTCGTAAAAATCCTCGTCGGACTTGGTCAGATAGATGATTCCCTCAATGAGACCAATAATGCCCATCGGAATGGCACCGAGACCCAATGTCAGCAGGCTTACAAGAAGCATGATGAGTCCGGACGAGATCCCGAGGATGAATTTGTGAATTCCCAGACCCCCCAAGAGAATTCCCATGATCCCGGCGGTGATTTTCATACCCGACGCCTCACGGATCGCAGGATCGCCGTCGGCTCCTTGTCCGTCGCGACCACTGGCAACTGGAGAATACTCGTCCGGTCGCAGAACCTCGCGGCAATACCGGCACTTGATCGCACCAACTGAAATCTTTTCCTGGCAGTATGGACAGAGCGTTTGCGTGGCGGCACGCCGGGTTGGCGGCAGGGCAGCCTTTCGCGTTGCTTCGTCCTCACTCAGCCACGGGTCGTTGTCCTCGGCGAGCGGTATCTCAGGTCGTGGGCTTGCTTCGACTGGCTCAGGTGACGCGAGTACGTCGTCGATGATCTCCTCGACGGCTTCCTTTGGCTTCGTGGGAAGAGACTGCGGCTTCGCAGCGGTCTCAGGTCGAGGAAGTGCCAAGCGGATGTGCTTCCCACATTTCGGACAGGCGAGTTTTCGCCCAGCCGCTCCTTTCGGGACGCGGAGCACGGCACCGCAGCGTGGACATTTTGCTTTCATGCTCGGCCCCGTTGGGGAATTGCTCAGCAAGCGTTCCTCCCTCACTTGCAGTCATTCATTCTTCACATTCTTCACGACAATCGCAACGTCGTCTCAGCAGATTAGCAAACAGACGAGACCACGCCGCCCGAAGTCGCCGGATGAGTCAAACGAGGTCGAACCCAGCCCCCGGCTTCAGGGTGTACCGCCGGTGTGTTCCAACATTTGCCGAACCTCCTCGATAGTTCGGCAGCGACCGCCAAGATGCACGACCGCATGACAGTTGGGACACAGTGGCCGTAAATCTTCGACCGGATCGACTTCGTACTCGCCGCCCACTTCGGACAGTGGCCGCAGGTGGTGAACGTGGATGTACCCCTCAGCCTCGGGGCCATACACTGACGCGAAACTGAATCCGCAGATACAGCATGCGGTACCGTGAGCTTTGATGCACTCTAATCGCGCCTCCGGATTACGCTCGTAGGCGTTCACCGAAACTTGCTGGACTGCGCCTTCGGGGTATAACGACGGAGAGGACACCTCTTCTGTAAGAAATGTCAGGTCTGGTGTCTGCTCCTTGACCATGCTCTCCAGATTCTTCGACCGACTAACCTCCCGCTTGGTAGTGCTTTCAAGCTTCGGCGCCTTGCCGGACCGCTCATACTCGTCTTTCATTTCTCGACAGCGACGAATGTGGTTCTTGCCAGACTCCTTGTTCCCGCGAGACCAATGTCGTTTCTTGAAGTCCTCAAAGTGACCATTCCTTTCAAGGAGCTCGACCATATAGGCGCGTCGCACCCAAGATGGATACTTCACGTCTGGATTGACACTGCTTATCTCCGCAACTTCCCTTTCAAGGCCGTGCGACTTCCCAAAGTCGTATGCCTTCTTGAGCGGTAGACGTTGCGCATTGTGTTCGTCCTTCATCGCGAACTCCGATGTCTAATTCGTGGATCTCAGAAGGGAACGTCCCACGCCTACGCAACCGGCTCTTTGTGTCAAGTTGTTTCCAGGAGAGCACGATCCGTTTCACTCGACTTGTGATCTCACTACGTACTGTCCGACCCTACCTGGCTTCTCTTTGTGCCTTGGTGGTGTTTGTCGACCACGAAGCTGTCCAATCACGCTGGATGATTCATCACCTCGTTTTTCATCCGTCGTCATCCGCCCCGATCCGCTTCATCCGTGTTTCCCTTTTCTGTCCTTAACCCGCCGACTGCTCTCAAGCCGGCCCACACGTCAGTCATCGCGGCGGCGGCGATCGCGGAGGTCGTCCATCCGGCGTTTGATCTCGGCTTCGTAGCCCCGGTCGGTCGGTTCGTAGTAGGTGCGGTCGACGCCGAGGTAGTCCTGATCGACCCAGCCGCCCTCGCTGTTGTGGGAATACTCGTAACCTTCTCCGTGCCCCAACTGTTTCGCCCCCTTATAGTGGGCGTCGCGCAGGTGCATGGGAACGGGAATCACGCGTTGCTGCCGGACGTCGGCTGCAGCCGCGTCGATCGCCGTGTAGGCGGCGTTCGACTTGGGGGCGGTGGCGATGTACGTGACCGCCTGTGCGAGTGGGATGCGGCACTCCGGCAGTCCGATGCGGTCGACGGCGTCCGCCGCCGCAGTCGCGACGAGGAGCGCCTGCGGGTCCGCGTTGCCGACGTCTTCGGACGCCGCGATGACCACACGACGTGCGATGAATCGCGGGTCCTCGCCTGCTTCCAACATCCGCGCCATCCAGTAGATGGCCGCATCCGGATCGCTGCCCCGCATGCTCTTGATCAGTGCGCTGGCCGCGTCGTAATGCTCATCGTCGCCGTATTGGATGGCCTTCTTCTGGATCGACTCTTGCGCGACGGCGAGCGTGAACACCGGGTCCGTCTCGCTCAACGACAGCACGCCAATTTCCAGCGCCGAGAGCGCCCGCCGCGCATCGCCGTCACAGACCTCTGCCAGGAACTCAAGGGCCTCTGCCTCGATTTCAACGGTTCGCCGGCCGAACCCACGCTCGGCATCACTGAGCGACCGTTGCAGCAACGACAGCACGTCTTGCGGAGTGAGAGCCTGAAACTCGAACACCTGCGAGCGGCTCACCAGTGCCGAGACCAGCGCGAAAAACGGATTCGCCGTTGTGGCACCGATCAACGCGACGACCCCCGCCTCGACATCCGGCAATAGCACGTCCTGTTGCGTTTTGTTGAAGTGATGCAGCTGAGTAGGCCGGGACCAGGCTCCTCGCGGGGTTTGTTCGATGGGGAAACCGTTTCGCTGCGATTGGCGCGATCTCACCACTGAGCGTTCTGAACAAACCGCCCGTGGCGGCCCTTCTCAATCGGCCTGCTCGGCGGCGGCGGTGCAATGGCCACCTGTTCCTGACAGGACCGACAGGCGTATTTCCAGCGGACGTGTTCGATGACTTTCAGCACGGCCGGCACGAACTCCAACTGTTCGCTGGTCTCGCAGCCGATCCGTTCGCA
>JAJDEI010000066.1 GCA_029259845.1 Planctomycetaceae bacterium
GTTCTGCATCGGAAATGCCTCCGTGTGTTGCCGCGCGCTGAGAGACGCCTCCCTCTTCTCCGCGAAAAACACCGGCGGTTGTCGCAGTTTTCCCGAGCACCACCCCCAAACACGATGCGGACCTGCTTGGTTTGGGACTAGTTACCTCGGCCTCCCATGAAAGTCCCAACGCAGTCCGAGCAAGAGGTTGCCCTGTTGCCGTGAGAAGGGACTAATCGCACTTACGATCCGGTCGCCCGGCGTGGTAGGATGTTGGTTGAAATGGGCATATTGTCAGGCCGACTGCGGCGTGCGGCTGGGAGGAGTGGCCCGCGTTCCCAACGATGCGGGCGCCGGCTCGCCTCCCCTGTCGCATCGTCCCCCTTGCCGGGTTGTCGAGCCTGAAGAAAGGCGGAACCTGTGCCGACCATTCTTGTCGTCGACGACTCTGCCGTTGACCAAAAGCTCGTCAGCGGGCTGTTGCAGCGCGAACCGGACTGGTCCGTGACCGTTTGCGGCAATGGCCGGGAAGCTGTGTCGGTGCTGACGTCTCCCTCGCCCGATCGGCCGATGCCCGATCTGCTGGTCACGGACCTGCAGATGCCGGAAATGGACGGATTGGCGTTGGTGCAGGCGGTCAAGGAGGATTGGCCGTTCATCCCGGTCATTCTGCTCACAGCGCGGGGCAGTGAAGCGATTGCCGTCGATGCCCTGCGCGGAGGCGCGGCCAGTTACGTCCCCAAGCGGCGGTTGGGAGCCGATCTGGTGGAGACGGTCCGGCGGATTCTGGCAGCCGTCGACGCGGACCGCACCGGGCACCGATTGCAACACTATCTCTACTCCAGCAAGCAAACCTACCGGCTGCGCAACGACCTGGAACAGATTGGCCAGTTGACCTTGTACGTTCAGCAACAACTGCGTTGCCTCCCGCTCGGCGACGAAACTGAGCGTCTGCGTGTCTGTCTGGGCTTTGAGGAAGCGCTCAAGAACGCCTGCGTCCACGGAAACCTGGAGATGGAAGCCCCCACGGCTCTCGGGCGGCAGGAACTGTTGCGCATGATCCAGACCCGTGCTTCGCAGCAACCGTTTTTGCAGCGGCAGATTCATGTTGGCCTGCAAGTGGACCGCGACGCGGCGACCTTCGCCGTGCGCGACGAAGGCCGCGGTTTCGATCATGCGCGGCTGTTGCAGTCAGCCGTTCTGGATGACCAGCAGGATGCCTCCACGCGCGGACTCGCCTTGATGAGGACGATCTTCGATGAGGTGACGTTTAACGAGGCTGGCAACGAGATCACCTTGGTGAAGCGCGGAGTCAATCCGGATGATCTCCTCGACGAGGACGAGGACGAGGACTGACACAGCGGCGTTACTGAAACCGGCCCATTTGTTCCCGTGAGAGATTGCCGCCCGAGCGGAGAACTTCTCCCGTCAGATCGACCGCCCAGGGTTCGACGCCGACGGCCCGCATTTGGCCGAGCGTTGCGTCGATGTCATACTCGACGCGGCGAAGGTGCACGACGCCATCTTCGACGATCGCATAACTGGCGCGGCTGTCGCCGTCGCGGGGCTGTCCGACGCTGCCCGGGTTGAGCAACTGTTTGTCGCCCAATTGCCGATGGAACGGCAGGTGGGTGTGGCCGACACAGACGATATCCGCATCCACCGATTGGAGCCGCTCCGCCCAGGTGTCCACATCGTCGGCGAGGTATTCGTCCATCGGATCGCGCGGCGTGGCATGGACCAGAAAGAACGCCTGTCCGCCGAGTTCCACGTGCTGGGTGACCGGCAACCTTGCCAGGTACTTGAGGCGTCCTTGGTCGATGAGGTCCCAGTGCAGAGGCCGTGTCGCGGCCGCCAGCCGTCGAAATCCGCCTCCGTCCCGGGCGGTCACCCGTTGTGCGACGGCGTGGTCGTGGTTCCCCCGGACCCCGGCGGTCACGTGTTGTTGCGCCCAGTTGATGCAGGGGACCGGGTCCGTTGCATACTCGACCAGATCGCCGACAAACAGGCAGGCGTCGAACGGTTCCTCGATGGCCGCCAGGGCAGGCCAATTGGAGTGGACATCGGCGATGACGAGTATCTTCATCCGGCCCTTCTCAACCCGGCTTCTCCGAGGACGTTTCTTCGCCACAAGAACTTACTGCACCCACAACCCGACGGGCAATGGCAGCCCCCCTGCTCCGATCTGGGCAACATCCGGAAGCCCCGCTCGTCCGTCGCCGTTGGCTCCGGGCTAACTCCAACCCATGATTCCGGTTAGCCCGGAGGCAACGGCGACGGCGAATCGCCGGCAATCCCCCCCATCGTGAAAAACACGTTCGCCCAGGCCGATGGGACGAACAGCTTGACGCCTGTCGATCAGAGTCGGTCTAATAGAGGCTGTCAAGGAACGGGGGCAACTCGGCCCTGTGGCGCGGCTCCCACCGGGACGGCTCAGCGGCGTCCCGGAAAACAGGGCCAATCGCCTCGATGCCAATCGGATTTGATGCCGTCACGGCGGACCCTCTCTTGCAGCGTGGCCAGATGCCTAATAAACGGCTGGACAGCCTTCCTCTTCGAGAAAAGCTCAAAGATCTCGAAAAACTCACGCGCGAGTTGATCGATCATCTGGGGCGAGGGTTCATCCCGAAGTCGCAAAACCTTAAGCGGTTGGCACGCAAGGCGAATCATCCCGACCAACGGGACCTGGTCTCCGACATCGCCATCCGCGACGCTGTCGATTCCACGCTCAAGAGCGACGCGTACACACGCGAACTCTGCCAAAAAATCCGAGATTACCTGCGATCGATCCAATCGGACGTTGAAGGAATGTTCAGTAAATAGGCGTTGCGTCTCACGTGCTCCTCCGGGTGGCCAAATCCCGTCTTTGTCGCAAGAAATCCTGTCGTCATCGATTCCCGGCCATTGGGAGCAGCGGTGCCTCTGTTGGGGCATCGTTGGTGTGCCCCTGCGAGGGAAATTCATTCCGCCTTTTCGGCGGACGCGGCGTAGACTTTGTCCATGCGGCCTGTGGGTCCCCGTTTCGGTTGATTGGCCGTAAGTGTTCGCAAATTGGGGTCGGCCAATTTTTCGGCTGATCGCGTTGTTCGGCCCAAGGGAGGCGAAGACGCAACGAAGACCGAGTGCGGTGCCTGGCCGCCGTGGCCGGTTACGATCGCCGAATCATCAAGGTCGCCAGCATGTCATGTTGTTGACAGCCATTTTCTCATGAGTTCATCCGGGTCATCCTGGCAGGCGAAGACGCAAGGGACGCAGGGTTCGTCGCTGGCGTTTGTCAAGCCAATGCCGAAGCGGGAGGACGGCGCTCCGGGCCGCCGGGATTCGTCGTTCCACATGGCGTCCCTGGAGCCGGACGTCGCCTGGACCAGCGAACTCTGGTCGCGGCTCCAACCGCATACCGGCACCGACAGCCAGGAACGGGCGACTGTGGCCGCCTGCCAACTCGGGCACTACCGGGTTGAAGAACAGATCGGCCGGGGCGGTATGGGAGCGGTCTTTCGGGCCATCGACACCGGTTTGGACCGCGTGGTCGCACTGAAGGTGCTCGCACCCGCGCAAACGGGCGACCCGAACTCGATCCAGCGTTTTCGCAACGAGGCCAAAGCCGCCGCCCGCATGGACCACGACAATATCGCGCGTGTGTACTACGTGGGCGAGGACCAGGGGTTGTCGTTCATCGCGTTCGAGTTCGTGCACGGGGTTAACGTCCGCGAACTTATCGAGCAGCGTGGCACGCTGAGTCCAGCCGATGCGGTTAACTTCACCTTGCAGATTGCAGCCGCCCTGCGGCATACCGATGCTGCGGGGGTTGTGCATCGCGATATCAAACCGTCCAACATCATCATCACGCCGCAAGGCCGCGCGAAGCTCGTCGACCTGGGACTGGCCCGCAAGCATGATCCGCAAGCGTCGAACGACCTCACGGTCGACGGCACCACGTTGGGCACGTTCGACTACATCTCGCCGGAACAGGCGAAAGATCCCAGGAACGTCGATGTCCGTAGCGACATCTACTCTTTGGGATGTACGCTTTACCACATGCTGACCGGTGAGCCGCCCTACCCGGTCGGCACGATGCTGCAGAAACTGCTCGACCATCAGGGCAAGGAGATTCCCGACGCAGCCGCGACCAACCCCCGCGTGCCGTTGGATTTGTCGGCGATTGTTCGCAACATGATGGCCAGCGACCCGGACGAGCGGTATCGATCGCCGAACGAACTGATCGAAGACCTGTCATTGATCGCCCACCGCTTTGGACTCCGCCCCACACCGACGGAGAGCATCGTCTGGAGCCAACCGCGCGCAGCCGATGGCTGGGACATTTGGAAGCAGTACGGAGGCTGGATGATCACAGCGGCCCTCCTGCTGATTGTGGTCTTCGTCATCGACCGGGCGCAGCACTCCGGTCCTGAGCAGCAGGCGGAATCAGCTTCTTCTCCGATGTCCGACGAAAACGATCCGGCCGGCGACGGGTCCCTGTTCGGTAACGGTCCGGGGCCGGGCGAATCCTTGGTACCGGTGCCAACTGCACCGGATGATCGGGGGAACGCGCCGGCAATCGGCGACGGGACTCCGCAGGAACGGTCGTCCAACTCACACGGAGCCGACGCCGACATCCCCAGCGAGACTGCTCCGGGCAACGGCAGTGCGAACCCAATTCTGCCTTTCTCAGCGCCGGTCAATGACGGTTTCCCGGAGTTTCTTACGAGTCCCATGACGAAGTTTGAGACGCAGGCTGCGGATTCTAGCATCAAGCCGGGAGCCGAGACTTTGGAGGGCGCAGCAGCAGACGCCCCCGGGGGGGCGAAGCGGGCCACAACTCCGAACGGGAACAGGTCTGAACGTGCGGCGGCACCGGCTTCGCCTCCCATCACGAATTCAAAACCGTTCGTTGTGGTTGACAACAGCGTCATCGCGGGCGCTTGTCCGACGCTCGAAGCGGCCTGCGCGGTCGCTCCCGACAATGCGTTCATCGAGCTGCAGTACAACGGCGATCAGGCACCGGCCCAGCATCCGGTGCGAATGAGTGGGAAACACCTGCGCATCAGAGCCGCGCGAGACTATCGGCCCACGCTTCGGTTTGCGATCCCCGAAGAACGCATCGCCCTGGGCCGCGAGGAGTTTGTCCGCATGCTGTCGGTCTCCGGCGGATCGCTTGAGATTTACAACATCGATCTCAAAGTAACCATTGACCCGGAACTCAATGTTGGGCAGTGGGTTCTGCTGTCATTAGCCGATGCCGACCATGTCGAACTGCATGGTGTGACAATCACGTTGGAGAACGACAGCCTTCGTCCCGCCGCAATGATCGAACACGCCGAATCGGTGCGGCCTTCCTTCTCAGACGTGCCTCCCGCACCGGTCCGGATCGAAGCGGAAGATTGCTTGTTCCGAGGCGAGAGCGATCTGATTCTGGACCGCACGATCGACCCGGCCCGCATTCGCTTCTCCAACGCGGCGGTCGCGATCGACGGGGCTTTACTCCGCGTGGAAGGGACGGACGCGTATGATGTGGCCACGGATATGAATTCCGGACATGACATCGAACTGGAGTTGAAGCACGTGACCGCCTTTCTCGGTGACGGCATCGGATATTTCGATGTGCAATCCAGCCATTCCGTCCCCCGATTGGTGGTCGACGCCGGTGACAGTGTTGTCTCGGCTCCCGACCCGCTGATCACCATGCAGGGCGAATTGGAGCTACGCGACTTTCAGGATCGGCTGGATTGGTCCGATGACGCGACGTATTTGCAAGGACCGGGCGCCTTCTGGCGGATCGAGGCATTGGATTCCCGCCGCGACTACGATCGCGAGGAGTTCGGCGAATTGTGGAGCCCCGCCAGTCGCCGCCCGCAACCGGAAACCGTGGCCAATCTCATCCGCGTGCGCAAGGACCGGCCCTTCTCCCGGATGTCGCGGACTGACCTGCAACTCGACCAAGGCCTGTCAAACCCCGCGATTCATGGTGCGAGCGACGGCACGGATGCGGGCGTCGACTGGGACGCGGAAAAACTCCCGGCCTTCCCAGCCGGTCAAGGAGAATCCGTCGGCCTCGAACCGGAGAGTTGAGCGGCGCGAAGAGGCGACGACCGTCCGCCATTTGGGGGCCGGGTACTCCGCGCACGCGTGGTGACGCGTGGTTCGAACTGCGATCTTCGGACAGCGACTCCGACTGCCAACATCGTTGCGTTGGTGCCGCTATTCCGTCGATTCCATTGCCGAAATCGCCTCGCGCACGTGGGACCGAATCTCACTCGCATCCGCGCAGGTCATCTCCTTTCCGATCTCGGCAATCACGCTGTTTGCGATGGGATCGGGGAGGCGCTCTCGGAAGACTCCCAGGAACAATGGCGGAGCGATGACCACGAGCCTCCCGTACAGATTCTGCGACTTTCCATGCTCCAATTCGTCGACAATCTGTCTGGAGAATTCGATCGCCGTACGATGTTTGAAATCCGTCTCTGCATCTCCGTCGTGGGCCGGACCACCTGCCTCACCACGGAAACGGCCCGGACCGTCGGATTCCACGTCGCGGGGATGGAGCGTGCTTTCCGGATGCGCCAAGGCTCGAACCTCACAGAACTCCGCCAGGTCGGGCCACTCACCAGAGAACAATCGAGCCCGAGCCCGATCGGCAACCAGAACCCAGACAGCCGACGGTCGGCGTTGCTCGCGTTTAAATGTCATCGCATCTCCCTCCCCCAGAGGTTCGGACAGGCGGAAACCGTTTCATGACTTGAAGCGGACCGGCCAAACTCCGACTGACAGAAAACTCCGACCGGTCGTCGCAGCGCTGTTGGCTTCGTGCCTGCCACGCGGTCGATTCGCCGTTTCGCAACAATCGTTCAGGGATCTTTCTCACTCGGCTCTTTCACCTCCTTCGCCAGTTCGACGGGTGAACGCTTGCCATCTTGTTCCGTCGACGGTGCCGTCGCCGATCGCAGCGCCCAATGTGTGAGGAGCAGATCGCGATGGGCATCGGGCGAGTCAAGCCGGAATTGGATCATGTCCGTTCCGTCTACGTAGGATTGGGCTGTTGCCGTCAAAGCAAGATTGGGGGCATGCCGCTGCAAGTCTCGAATGACTTCCCGGAAATTGTGCGCGGCGAACGTTGTCCGATCGTCGCCCAGGTACTCGTAGTTCATCAGTGCTGAATCAATCCGGTAGGCTTGAAACGGAGGCTCGCACAGCAACCACGCCTCCAGTCGCTCTTCGGCCGTTTCAACGGTCTTTGTCTGGGCGATTCCGCGCACATGTCGAAAAACGCCGTCTGGAAGCACACCAGTAAAGCTTGTCGGAGGGACCGGCACTTCCGCCACGCTCAGCAAGCGAAGATTGCTCCAGGGAATCACTTGCTCGACCTCCCCCGCGACCGACACGATCGCGAAGCCGTCGTCGAGACAACGGACGTGATGCACGGTCCTCGCCCCGCGAAGCAGAGGAACGGCCGTCGATGGCACCGCGGCGGCTTTGCCTTCCAGGGATCGCAGTTCCTCGGCAGCATGTTCTGCGCGACTTCTGTCGAAGGCTTCGGGAAACACACCCGGAACATGCCGCAAACGAGTCTTGGCGTCGATGGGATTCAGTCCCAAGGCCTCCTGCAGCACAAGGAAAGCAGCATTACGATCGGGCGGAGCTTCAAGCAGCGCCAATCGAAACCACTCCGACCGTGCCATCGACGCAGTGCGCCCCTCCTCGGGCGGTGCATGTGGACCTTGACCGGATGGCATCATGGGCTCCTTTGTGAGAACGCTTCCGTTGCTATGCAATTGCGATGCCACATCGGCGCATCCGCCTCCTGCTGGAAACCGGGCAATCCGGTGCGTGGGGCACACGCTGGGACGGGGAAGAGTGAGGACCTGTCCGTCAGACAAAACGCACGAGCACCGGAAATGGACGCATCCGACCACTGACGTGGCATGACCGTGCGAATGAGCGCGCCCTACGATTGGGGATACGGACCGGTTCCGGCGACGTCACTCACCACTCCGGACGTCGGCTCGCGTTCCCATGGCGTTTTCTGTGTGTCGGGCGATGACCCGCTCTTCGTCGGTCTGCACGACATGCACACGGCATCGGCTCGCCTCCGCGCAAATGACGGGATCGCCCGCCTCATTCCGCGATGGGTCGAGTGTCAAACCCAGGAAGCCGAGCCGCTCACAGATCGTCCTGCGGATGGCTGCGGACCGCTCGCCAATCCCGCCCGTAAACACGAGCCGGTCGATTCCGTTCAGGACGGCAGCGAGTCCGCCAATTCGCTGGGCGGCCTGATAGCAGAACATTCCGACCGCCAACGCAGCATCCTTGTCTTGAGGGCGGTCGAGAAGCTGCTTGAGATCGCTCGTGCGTCCGGAGACGCCGGCCAGTCCGGACTCGGCGTTCACGATCCGATCGAGATCCTCCACGCTGCAACCGTGCTCACGCAACAGGTAGAGTACGACGCCCGGGTCCAGATCGCCGCAGCGAGTCCCCATCATCAATCCGCCCGTGGGAGTGAATCCCATCGTCGTCTCGACGGAGACGCCCTCCCGAAACGCAGTGATGCTCGCACCGTGCCCCAAATGGGCGATGACCGTCTCCCCCCGCCGGAACTCGGCATCCGTGCTCAAAACGAACTCATACGACAAGCCGTGAAATCCGTAACGACGCACGCCTTCGTCCCAAAGCCAGCGGGGCAACGGAAACCGGGCGGCCACTTCCGGCAGCGTGTGATGGATGGCCGTGTCAAAGCAGGCGACCTGCGGCGTCGACGGATACTCAGCAGCGACCGCCTCGATCAGAGCCACTTGGGCCGGTTGATGAAGCGGCGCAAAGGGGATCAGCCGCTTGAGTTCCTTCAGCACTGAACCATCGATCACGACCGGCCCGGAGAACTCCGTGCCACCGTGAACCACGCGATGTCCGATTCCCTCAACCTCGAAGTCACCTGCTTGTTTGCATGCGGACAAAGCTCGCTGAAGCGCCGCCCGATGATCGGTCGCGCCCGGGATCGCTTCGCTGAGGCCGGTGCCGTCCGCGCGTCGAAACCGGAACGAGCCGGTTATTTCGCCGATCCCCTCGGCCGCCCCCCGAAGGACCGGTGTGACTTCGCCCTCGCCGGAGTCATAGAGGGCGAACTTGAGCGACGAGGAGCCCGCGTTGAGTGCCAGAATTGCCATCGTCCCTCGTTCGCTCGTTGCACGCCATCACCGATCCGAGCGATTGGATCGGGCCGTCCCCATAGTCCAGGCGGACGAATCCAATGCGATCACAGCCGCACCCAGTCTCTGAGGTGAGCGTGCTCGAAGATCATCTCGTGCTGAATCTTCAGATCCTGCCCCATTCCCGCCTCCTGCGCCCGCCGATGCATGGCGATCGCGATGGCGACATCCGTATAGGACAGTCCGACCGCGTTGAAATAGATCCGTTCGTCGTCCCGCTCACGTCCCGGTTTCTTGCCGGAGAGCATCTCGGACAAGTTGCCGTGAATGTCAGCATCCGTCAATTCGCCATCTTTGTACATGCGGCTCAATGTTTGTGTCCGATGTTTGACGGTCTCCCAGTCATCGCACACGATTTTGTCGCACTGCTTGGCGACTGCGTACTCATCCTCCCAACCACCCACATGGCTGTAGAACGCCCCCGCCTTCATCCAGTCGGCCTTGAGCAAGGGAGCCTGCGCACTGGTCGCGGTCACGATGATGTCGGCCCCTTTGATTGCAGCTTGCAGATTGGATCGGGTCCCTGTCATCTCAATGTCCGGCAGGATCGGGCCCATCTCTTTCAGGAACAGTTCTTCCTCGGCCGGTTCCTTGGCGGCCACTCGGCATTGGGTGAGTGACGGGACGGCGGTTTTCATTGCGATGAGGTGCATTTTGGCCTGCTCACCGGCCCCGATGAAACCGATCGTCTCGGCGTCCTGCTTCGCGAGATGCCGCGCAGCCAGCGCCCCCATCGCCCCGACGCGGACATTGGAACAGAGCGTCCCTTCCATAAAGGCGATGGGAAAGCCGTGTTCGATTTCCGAAAGGATGATGACTGCCGAGAGATTTTGAACGCCGTAGCGGGACGGATTGGGAGGAAAGACAGACACCCATTTCACGCCACAGATTTTCTCCTGCTTGAACGTGGCCGGCAGGCAATTGATCCGCTCCTGCGTCTCATCGTTGAAAATCTGCACGATCTTTTCCGGAAAGAGCACGTCCCCCGCTTCATACGCTTTGATGGCATCAGCCGCGGCATCCATCGCCATACGGATGTCGAGACAGCCGGCCCCGAGAAGGTCTTCCTGTGAAAAGTACTGACAATGAATTTCATGCGGCGTCATTGATACTCCAAAATCTGGTTCGAGCGCTGTCAGCGCATTACGAACGGTTTAGTGGTTCACGGGTGGTGATTCCTCACGAAGGCTGTCGCCGTAGGGCCATTGCCAGTCGCGGATTTCCGGCATGTCCTCGCCATGCTCGCGGATGTACTGCTTGTGTTCGATCCGTTTGTCGCGGACCGCCTGCTTGACGTAAGCAGCGATGGTGCCGAGCTGTGGGACCCGATCGACGACGTCCGCCACGAGATGGAAGCGGTCCAGGTCGTTGAGGACCAGCATGTCGAACGGCGTGGTCGTCGTCCCTTCCTCCTTGTAGCCGCGCACATGCAGGTTGCCGTGATTGGTGCGGCGGTACGTCAGCCGGTGAATGAGCCAGGGATACCCGTGGTACGCGAAAATGATCGGCTTATCGGTCGTGAACAGGCTGTCGAAGTCGCGGTCCGACAACCCGTGCGGATGCTCTTCGCGCGGCTGAAGGGTCATCAGGTCGACAACGTTGATCACCCGCACTTTCAGCTCCGGGAGGTGTTGCCGCAACAGGTCGACGGCAGCCAGTGTCTCGATCGTCGGCACGTCGCCGCAGCAGGCGAGCACGACGTCCGGCTCGCCGCCCCGGTCGTTGCTCGCCCATTCCCAGATGCCGATGCCGGCTGTGCAATGCTTGATCGCCTGGTCCATCGTGAGCCATTGCGGCTGCGGCTGTTTGCCGGCGACGATGACGTTCACCTTGTCACGGCTGCGCAGGCAATGGTCGGTGACCGACAGCAACGTGTTCGCATCCGGCGGGAAAAAGACGCGAATGATATCCGCCTTCTTGTTAATCACGTGGTCAATGAAACCCGGGTCCTGATGACTGAACCCGTTGTGATCCTGCCGCCAGACGTGCGAGGTGAGCAGATAGTTGAGCGACGCGATCGGCCGCCGCCACGGGATCTCGTGCTTGGTGACCTTGAGCCATTTGGCGTGCTGATTGAACATCGAATCGATGATGTGAATGAACGCCTCGTAGCACGAGAACAGCCCGTGCCGTCCGGTGAGGAGGTACCCCTCGAGCCAACCCTGGCACAGATGCTCACTGAGCACCTCCATCACGCGGCCATCGGGATCGAGGTGATCGTCTCCCGGCTCGATCTGGTCGAGCCAGACGCGGTCAGTTTCGTCAAAAAGAGCGGTGAGCCGATTGGAGGCGGTCTCATCAGGACCGAAGACGCGAAAGTTGGCGTGATCGGTGTTCTTCACCACTACGTCGCGCAGAAACCGGCCCATGATCCGCGTCGCCTCAGCCGTGACGCCGCCGGGTGAAGGGACGTCGACGGCATACTCGCGGAAATCCGGGAGACGCAGATTCTGGAGCAGCAGGCCGCCGTTGGCATGCGGGTTGTCTCCCATGCGGCGGTGTCCGCGCGGGGCGAGCCCCTTCAGTTCGGGCAGCAGGGTCCCGTTTTCGTCGAACAATTCCTCCGGTCGATAACTCCGCATCCACTCTTCGAGCATGCGGATATGGTCCGGATTCTGGGCGAGGCCCGAGAGCGGCACCTGATGCGCCCGCCAGGAGCCTTCGGTCTTGTGCCCATCCACTTCTTTGGGGCCGGTCCATCCTTTGGGGGACCGCAAGATGATCATGGGCCACCGGGGGCGAGTCGCATCGTCCTGCTCACGGGCGTGCTCCTGAATGCGGCGAATCTCCGCCCTCACCGCATCGAGCGTGCCCGCCATTTGCTGGTGCATCGTCTCCGGGTCATCCCCTTCGACAAAGTAAGGCCGATAGCCGTACCCGATGAACAGTCGCTCCAGTTCGTCATGGCTGATGCGCGCGAGCACTGTCGGATTGGCGATCTTGTAGCCGTTGAGATGCAGGATCGGCAGGACTGCGCCGTCGCGGACCGGATTGAGAAACTTATTGGAATGCCACGACGCGGCGAGCGGCCCGGTTTCCGCTTCTCCATCGCCGACAACGCACGCCACGATGAGGTCAGGATTGTCGAACGCGGCTCCATAAGCGTGCGTGATGGAGTAGCCCAGTTCGCCCCCTTCGTTAATCGAGCCGGGCGTTTCCGGGGCCGCATGGCTGGGGATGCCGCCGGGAAAGGAAAACTGCTTGAACAGCTTCTGCATCCCTTCGGCATCTTCGGTGATCTCTGGGTAATACTCGCTGTACGTCCCTTCCAGATACGTGTTCGCCACCACCGCCGGACCGCCGTGACCGGGACCCGCGATGAAGATCATGTTCAGATCGTCCCGCTTGATGACCCGGTTGAGGTGCGCGTAAAGGAAGTTGAGGCCGGGTGTCGTGCCCCAGTGCCCCAACAGCCGCGGCTTGATGTGCTTCAATTCCAATGGTTCTGTCAGCAATGCGTTGTCGTAGAGATAAATCTGTCCGACGGCCAAATAGTTGGCGGCCCGCCAGTAGGCGTTAATCGCCTCGACTTCCGACGGCGACAGCGGTCCGGCAACCGTCTCGGGCTCCCGTTCTTGCGGCGACACGGCCAACTCCGGTGTTTTCACGCTCATCGCGGTGTCCCTCTCTCCTTACCAGTATTTCTCGAAATGAATGTTTCCCGGTTCGTGCGGTTGGTCGATCTGAAAGCCTTGCCGTTGGAGCAGTTCGACCATCCCCGCCGGCTGGGGATATCGTTTCTCGGGATCGTGTGTGTGATGCGGAACGCCGATCATTTCCGGATTTCCACACAGGAACGCATGCGTGTTTTCCGGATCCGGTGACCATCCGAGGCCGCCGGCCAGATCACCTGACGCGAAGTAATCCTGAATGTACCGCTTGCCGACATAGCCGGGTGCGTTCCGATCGATGTTCTCCGGTTCCCGGGTCGTCAGCGTGAGGTACCGATAGTTCGGGAATCGCCCTTCGAGTCGCCGATGCTTGTCCAGATAGCCGAGGTCGCGCCGGTATCGCACGCAGTTGACCGAGCCGATTCGCCCCGTGTGCCCATTTGCCAAGAGGTCCGCCAGCATCGCGTTATGAGGTGCCTCGCCGGTGCCAGTGGCGAGGAACAGCACGCGATCGTTCCGCTTGACCCGTTCCAGCGTATACCGGCTGTGAAACGTTCCCGAAAGAAACAGCCGGTCGCCCGGCGAGAGAGTGAACAACCGGGGCGTCAAAGCGGGAACCCGCGACGCGGAATGCCGCACGAGCAGAATGTAAAACTCGAGGAACGGAACATCCGTCACGCGGAGCAAACGCCCGTCCTCGCCCAGAAGGGGGCAGCTGACCGAATAGGCCCGCGTGACGAGTTTGCGCAACCGCCCTGCACTCAGAGTTTCCGCCTGCGTATCGGGAACGCGAGGCTCCCAATACCCCAGGCCGAGCACGGTGTACTGGCCGGCGGTCAGTCGCGGAGGCCGTTCGTCCGGCTCGACACGGAGGATCATCAACTCCTCGTGAACATGCTCGATGCCGGCGACCCGCGCATTGTAATGCCGTCGACGAAGCTCTTCCGCCTCGACCGGCGTTGCTGGTGGTTCCGTTTTCGGTTGCAAGATTGGCTCCATCGTTCAACCGGACTCGCCGAGAATTCACCGACTTCTCATCGAACCACCAACGAGGGTAGCACGGGTTGTCCCAACCCGTGTCGCAACGCGACAAGAAGCCTAAGCAGGAATCGCCCGTCGAAGTGAATCGATCTGCCAAACACGGGCTTCCCGCCGCTGCGCGGCACCGGTTGGGACAACCGGTGCTACCCCGAATTCCCCTGAACAACTGCCACATTCAATGGCAAGACGACTTACGCAATCGTCACTGACGAGTCAAGGTACACGTCCTGGATCCGGTTCAGGAGTTGGACACCCTCCTGCAGGGGACGTTGGAACGCTTTGCGGCCACTGATCAGGCCCATGCCGCCGGCACGCTTGTTGATGATGGCCGTCCGCACCGCCTGCGCGAGATCGGAATCGCCCGCCGACGCTCCGCCCGAATTGATCAGCCCGATGCGGCCCATGTAACAGTTGGCCACCTGATACCGGCACAGGTCGATCGGATGATCCGTGGTGAGTTGCTCATACACCAGGTCCGACGTCTTGCCGAATCCGATTGCGCGATAGCCTCCGTTGTTCTGCGGCTGCTTCTGTTTGATGATGTCCGCCTGCAGCGTCACCCCGAGATGATTCGCCTGTCCAGTCAGGTCCGCCGAAACGTGATAGTCCTGATCGGTCTTGAACGCCGGGTTGCGGAGATAGCACCACAGGACGCAGGCCATTCCCCGCTCGTGAGCCTCCTGAAACGCCTCGGCCACTTCGATGATCTGCCGCCGCGACTCCGCCGAGCCGAAGTAGATCGTCGCCCCCACCGCCACCGCGCCCAGATCATACGCCCGCTTGGCCGAAGCGAACATCGTCTGGTCGTATGAGTTCGGATACGTCAGCAACTCGTTGTGATTGATTTTCGCGATGAACGGGATGCGATGCGCGTACCGCCGGGAAACGGCACCCAGTACACCCATCGTGGAAGCGACGCCGTTGCAGCCCCCTTCGATCGCCAGCCGTACGATGTTCTCCGGGTCGAAGTAGTCCGGATTGACGGCGAACGATGCGCCCGCCGAATGCTCGACGCCCTGGTCGACCGGCAGAATGGAAACATAGCCGCTCCCCGCCAGCCGGCCATGCGAGTAGAGCGACTGCAGACTGCGAAGCACGCGGGGATTCCGATCGCTGACGGAAAACACACGGTCGACGAAATCCGGCCCCGGCAACGACAACTGCGTCTGCTCGATCGTCCCACAACGGTGAGACAGCAGGCTCTCTGCCTCGTTGCCACCAATCAAGTCTGCGATCCAACCACTCATGACTCGCCTCTTTCAAGAACCCGAATTACTTGACCGGCTCTCGTCAGGCAATCGGCGTGCCAAGCGGAGAAGAGAGTTCCCACGAAACCCATTACTCAAATATGCAGCACGGCTGCAGGGAATTGCAGGCAGTGCCGCGCCGCACCCCCCCCACAGGGGATCTCTCCTTGCACCCCTCGGCACCGGGCGATGGTTTCTGAATTGCGGCACCGGATGCCCAAAAACGGCCCCGCAATTTACGCACCCCGCGCAATCCTCTTGGTGAGTAGCGGTTGCAATGGGCGGCAGTGTCACGCGGTGTGCGGGTTGGCACGGCGATTCGTCGTCATACACAGGCTTTCTCAAGCCTTCGCCGCCGCCCCAGCACGGAGAACCGGTCGAAAACGGAGATTTTCCCCGATTCCGTCCGATTCTGCGAAATTTCGCTCAAGGTACGCCAATTGCTACATTCTCCATGCGACCCAGGCGGTGCAGTTATAGGGACGTCTGCCGATTGGAAACGGTTGACATACTGCCCGCAGAAACAAGGAGGATGGCTCATGTTGGTCCTGACGCGAAAAGTCGGAGAGGCAATCCATATCGACAACGAAATCGTGGTGACGGTGCTCGATGTCAAGGGAGGGCGCGTGCGTATCGGTATTGACGCTCCGCAGCGGTACCGGATTGTGCGGCAGGAAATCGAGAGGTCGTCCCTGTCAATGAAACCAATCCCCGAAAACAATTCTCTCGGTCACTCCCGCACGAAGGCTCGTCGGGCTCCCATCCGGCAGGAAGTCAATCCCTGCTAAACGCCCAAGGGAATCACGAGGAATCGCCCGGTTGGGAAGATCCGACCGGGCGGGTGGCCCAGGTGGAACGGCGGGGTCGCGAAGCGACGAGATGTTTTACACTTAGCGTTCGCACGTTCTCAACCGGTCGTCAGTTGAGTCCGAGACATCCTGTGCCTGCGGCACCCAGCCGAGTCGGCTGGGCCACCCGCGGTTGCGATGCGTGGGTGAGTGCGCAATCGGATGATTTGACTCCCAAGAGTGCAATGAGAGGGGCTCATGAAACGCGTGACTCTCGTGGCTGTCATCAGCGCCATGTTCGTGCTTGGCGCCGCAGCGATCTTTAGTGAGGATCGGTCGGCAGAACAAAGTGGTGACGCGGCTTCCGGTGCTAAGCAGCAGACCGATCAGGACCGATGGATGGCGGCCAAGCTGACTTCTGCGCAGCAAATCTTCGAGCACCTGACCCGCGGCGACTTCGAGCAGCTCGCAGCGAGTGCCCGCCGCATGCAGGTCATGAACTTCCTCGAGCAATGGCGGCGGGAGAACGAGTTCAAGCAGCGATCTGAATACGAGGGGCAGCTCAATGCGTTTGAGTTCGCGACGAAAGAACTGGTGCGGTACGCAAACGACAGGAATGTGGACGGTGCCTTGGCGGCCTACCTCGCCATGAGCGAATCGTGCGTCCGCTGCCACAAGCTGATTCGAGACGTTCCGTCCGAATAGCAGCCCGCTGAAGATCATGCAGCGACCGGGTCGTGTGCCGTGCATCGGCCACCCGTAGCCCGCTGGCGGCGGGCGTTCTCCCGTTTCACCCGTCCTTTTGACGGTCGTCTTCTTTCGCGACGGCAACGTCTTTTTGCATGATGAGGGGTCGCGAACCGATGGAACACAGGATTCTAGCCTTGCGTTGGCAGCCGCTGTAGAATCTCCTGCGTTCTGTTGATCGGTCGTCTTTCCTGTTCGTGCGAAGGAACACCATGTTGAGAAATCACGGGGTGCTGATCGCTGCTGTCCTGATGTGTTTTGCCCGGTCCGTGCCTGCAAAACCGACGGTCGGCTTTCAGGCTGTTGACTGTGCAGGGACATACCCGCATCACCTGCAGGGCATCTGTACGGATGGCGAAAGCACTCTCTTCTGGAGCTTCACCACGCAACTGGTGAAGACCGACCGGTACGGCACAGTGATCAAGAAAGTACCGGTCGGCAACCATCATGGGGACCTATGCTATCACGACGGACGGGTCTATGTGGCCGTCAACTTCGGCCGCTTCAACGACCCCCAGGGGAACGCCGACTCGTGGGTCTATGTGTACGATGCGGACGACCTGTCGTTGATCGAAAAACACGAGACGCAGCAGGTCGTGTACGGTGCTGGGGGGATCGCCTATCACAAAGGCAAGTTTCTCGTCGTCGGGGGGCTGCCCGCCGGCATCGAAGAAAACTACGTCTACGAGTTCGACGCGGAGTTTCGCTTCCAAAAGAAACACGTTCTGAACAGCGGACAGACACACCTCGGCATTCAGACCTCCACGTTTGCCAACGGCCAGTGGTACTTCGGCTGTTACGGTCGTCCGGCGATCCTGCTCGTCGCCGACGAATCGCTCAAGCAGGTCACGCGATACGATTTTGACGGCTCGCTGGGGATGGCGCCCATCGCAAACGACCGCCTCCTCGTCGCCCGCGGCTTCTGCACGAAGGAGGCCGGCTGCACCGGACGGACCGTCAGCGCCGTCCCCGATGACAAACGCGGACTCGTCATCGAGGAATCGCCCGCCGTCTCCTTCACCGAGCAAACTGACACCGAGCAAACTGACACCGAGCAACCCAACCGGTTGCTGGTCCACATCGGCGACACACCGGTCGCCGAGTATGTCTTTCAGCACAAACAGGTCTTGCGGCCTTACTTCCGGCATCTGCGGACGCTGTCCGGAGTGCGGGTGACCCGAAACGATCCGCCGATCGCCGGCGTTGACCTCGACGACCATCCGACGTATCACCCCGGACTGTGGATGGCGTTTGGCGACCTTGACGGGGCCGATTTCTGGCGGAACAAAGCCCGCGTGGTTCACAGCCGCTTCATCGAACAACCGCGCGGCGATGCCGGCAGGGGTTCGTTTGCCGCAGAAAACGTCTACAGAGCGGACGGCAAGGACATCTGCACCGAGGAATGCCGCATCGCCATTGAGGTCGTTCCGCAGGGTTATCTGCTGAAGTGGACGTCCACCTTCCGGCCCTCGGGAGACGAGTTCGCCTTTGGCGACCAGGAAGAGATGGGGCTGGGCGTCCGCGTGGCGACGCCGCTCGCGGTCAAGAAGGGCGGACAAATCCTCAACAGCGACGACCGCAAGAACGAAAAGGAAGCCTGGGGCCGTCAAGCCGACTGGTGCACGTACGGCGGCACCATCGACGGCCATCCGTGCGGCGTCGCGCTGATGCCGCACCCGGACAACTTCCGCCGCTCGTGGTTCCACGCCCGCGACTACGGCCTGCTGCTCGCCAACCCCTTTGGCCGCAACGCGTTCACCCAGGGTGAGCCGAGCCGCGTCGTTGTCAAACGAGGCGAACCGCTGACACTGCGGTTCGGGGTTCTCGTTTACGACGCCCCGGCCGGCGATCCCATCGACATCGCCGCTGCCTATCGGGCGTACGTGGGAGAATGATTACCACCGGTGTCAAAGGAATGCCAAGTCCAACTGACACGCCTCGTCCCGCTCGCATCGCAAAAACGCGAACGTCGAAGTAACATCGGTAATTGGCATGGAGCCGGCTCTGCGGAACAATGGGCGTCGGTCGTGCGCGATCGGGATTGGTGAAAAACGTGGCCACGGCTGGCACAGCCGCGGCACATATCCGCCGATGAAAAACCGACGGTGATACAGTCAACCGTGAACTTCCAACGGTGTCTCCAAAATCGAGGAATTCCCATGCGAATTGCAGTTGCGTCCTTTCTTCTCGTCTTCGCGTGTCAAAGCCCGTTCGCCCAAGCGGACAACTGGGCCAATTGGCGGGGCCCTACCGGAAACGGAGTTGCCCTCAATGCGTCGCCGCCGACCGAATGGAGCGACACCAAGAACATTAAGTGGAAGGCCGAGCTCCCCGGGCGGGAGAACTCGTCGCCGATTGTCTGGGAAAACCAAGTGTTCATTGTGGCTGCGTATCCGGTGGATGAGCCGAAGGCAGGCGAACTGCCCACGCTTGAATTCAAGCTGCTTTGCTTCGATCGGAACGACGGCAGCCTGCTTTGGGAGCAGACCGCCATCGTGGCCAAGCCGCATCAGGCGGTCCATCAAACCAGCGGGTTCGCTTCGGCCTCTCCGTGCACCGACGGCGAGCACGTCTATGCACACTTTGGCTCGCGGGGCCTGTATTGCTACACGATGGACGGCGAGCTGGTATGGAGCCGCGACTTCGGAAAAATGGACACGCTCAACAACTTCGGAGAAGGCAGCTCCCCCACGATCGAAGGCGACAAGATCATCGTCCCCTGGGATCATCAAGGCCCGTCTGCACTCTACGCTCTCGACAAGCGGACGGGCGAGATCCTCTGGAAGACGGACCGTGACGAGCCGACCGGCTGGGCGACGCCGCTGGTCGTCGAACATGCCGGACGGAAACAGGTCGTCATGAACGGCCAGAACTTCGCGCGCAGCTACGATCTGGAGACCGGCGAAGAACTTTGGCGGTGCAGCGGACAGACGGTCCGCCCGGTGGCCTCTCCGGTGGCAGCCGGGGGGCTGGTGTTCGTCGGCAGCGGATTTCAACGATCGTTCATGGGGGCGTTTGATCTGGACGGCGAAGGGGACATTCAGGGAACCGGGCATGTGGCCTGGGTGTTCGACCGGACCGAACGGATGATGACCGACATGGCATCGCCGTTGCTCGTCTCGGGGCGGATCTACTTCCACAAAGGAAAGGATGCGCTGCTCTCCTGCATGGATGCCGCCACCGGCGAGCCGCACTACATGGCCCAGAGGATCAAAGGGCTCGGCAATCAGAAGGCGTATGCTTCGCCGGTCGCCGCGGGTGGGCATATCTATCTGACCGCCGTCAACGGCACCACCGTCGTCATCAAAGATGCCCCCGAGTTAGAAGTCGTGGCAGTCAATAGCGTGGGCGAATTCGTCGGTGGCACCCCGGCCCCTGTCGACAACGAACTGTTCATCCGCGGCGAGAAGCACCTGTTCTGCATCGCGGACACTCCGTAGGCGGGAATGACCGGCCTTGACCACTTCCGGGCGATGCGGAATGTCTCGCGGCAGTGTGAGTTCGTGTACGAGTCCGCAGCGCATGAGGAGGCACAATATCCACCAACCCGGATCGTGCTGGCCGGCTTTGAGACCGAGTCGCGCCGATTCCGGAAATGCGTGATGGTTATTGTGCCAAGCCTCGCCCATCGTGAGCAGCCCCAGTCCGTTGAGGTTATAGCCCTGCACGGACGCTTCCTCAACACGCCACGTCAACTCCCCAAAGTTGTGCGCGAGGAAACCAACGAACCAGTGTCCTATGAGCGATACAGTCACCCGCACGCAAATCCCCCACACGATCCATGCCCAACCTCCGAATCCGTAGAGGAGTCCGGCGAGTGGCAACTGTGCGGCTATCCAATATCGGCCGAGCAGACGGTAGAACTCCGAATCGGTGATCGCCTGCTCGGGGGTGAAAGCGGGAGGGTTCGTGAGCCGGCACTCACAGTGGAGGTTCCACAGCCCATCTCTGAAGAGGCCGCTCTTGTGAATGAAAAACGGATGACACGCGGACTGTCTCTGTGACCAGTCCCGGATTTCGTGCATGAACATGACACGTAGAGGACCTCCCATTCCGACCAATACTCCCGCGTAGGCCATTCCTCGCTCCAGCCACTGGGGACACTTGAAGCTGCGGTGAATCAGCAAACGGTGCAATCCCACGGAATGTCCGAAGCACAACGTTGAGACCGTCAACAGAAACGACACAAACGCCGCATCCCAAGAGGCCGTCAGCGGTCCGGCGACGGCAGCGGTCGCTGCCATCGCGGAAAACCAGATCGACCTCACAGGCGACCACACAACTTTCCCGTCGACGGCATTCGAACGGGGGTCCGTGCGCATCCTCTCCGGTCGCGGCATAAGTGTCGTCTCGGTTTTGGTTGAATGAAGGCCGTCAGAACCAGAACCGTCGAAGACAGACAGCATTAACATCGCGTTCGCGAAACGTGTGCCACGGCTTTGTCAGCCGTGCCGAGTGCGAAGGCGGGCTGATTCTTAGGTGGGAACGTCAAGTGGTTGGGGCAGAATTCGCCCGCGCCTGCACTGCCGGGACGGCAGTTGCACGCAACGATGCCATCATGGCGGCACAGTCATTCTGCATCGAGATGTCGGACAATGAACGCGCGCATCGTCTGGTAGGCGTTCTCGATTTGCTGGGGGTCGCCGCCGCCGAAGCCGTGTTCGCCGTTTTTAATCGGCTTGAGGAGAAACGGCACGCCGCGTTTCTCGAATTGCGCGGCCATCATCGTTGACTGTTCGTAGGGGACGTCGGTGTCGCTCGTGCCGTGGATGAGCAGTGTGGGCGGATAGTCCGCCGTGACGTTTCGCACCGGTTCGAACGGGGCGATCTGCTCGGCAATCGCGGCCCGATCGAAGCCGCTCACTTCCTCCGGCCAGATGCCGTTCTGGCGGTAGTACAAGTAGATGGCCCCGCCATTCCCTTTTCGCCGACGCGCATCGGAAATGACGGCTCCGTCCGTTTGTTGCGCAGCCTCTTCGCGGGTGATTGTCCTCGGATTGTGCCGCGGGTGGGGGCTGGGCGTGGAGTACCAGTCTCCGGTCAGGTCGCCGTATCCATACAGGGCGACGAGCGCCTTCGGGCGGGGCCGGACGCGGTATCCGGTCACCAGCGTGAGGTACCCCCCGGCCGATCCGCCGGCGACGACGATGCGGTCCGCGTCGAGATGGAACTGCTTCGCCCCCTCGCCTGCCAGCCATGCGAAGGCTGCTTCGATGTCGTTGATGAGTTCCGGCAGCTTCGTCTCCGGCGCGAGACGATAGTCGATCGACACCAATGCGTAGCGGTTCCTTTCGGCCAGATCGCGAATTTCACGGTGGATTCCCTCCCGGTTCCCCAGGATCAGCGCACCGCCGTGAATCCAGACCAGCACCGGACGAATGTCGTCCCCTTCCGGACGATAGACGTCGGCCAGAATCGGATGCCCGTCGACTTCCCGGTAAGCGACGGTTGTCTTCACCGGTTTTGATTGTGCCGTTGTTGATCGGGCATGGTTCATGACAACTGCGAGCAACATCACATGGATGATCATGGGAGCAAGACGTCGGTTCATGATGCCTTCCCGGCAAGTTTGGGCGGGGACGTGATGGACGGGACCTGTTTGCGGGCTCCTCTCACGAAAGGGCCGTCACTTGCAGCGGATTCGCCGCCACGAATGCTTCCAGTTCGCCAACGTGGAAGACGCCGGCTGTCGCGCCGGCCGCTCGCACGCAACTGGCGCCGAGAGCCGCTCCGTAGCGGAGGCAGTCCTCAGGATCGCGTCCCTCCAGCAAGGCGTGCAGGAACCCGGCGACGAACGCATCGCCTCCTCCGGTGCCGTCGACCTGCTCGACACGGTGGACACCGATCGAGACGAAACGCTGTTCGTCGAGCAGAAGGGCTCCCTGGTCGCCGCGCGTGACGACGACGCGACTCGCCCCCTGCTCACGAAACCGGCGCGCCTGTTCTTTCGGTTCGGAGAGTCCGGTGATCGTGCGGCCTTCGTCCTCGTTGGGCAGGAACAGGTCGGTCAACGGCAGCACGGGCGCCAGCATCGGGCCGACCTCTTCCTCGCCGACGACGACGTCCAGAACGGTGAGCACGCCCGCCTCGCGCGCCGTCGCAAACAGCCGCGCCACGTTCTTGCCACTGAGTGCCGCATTCAAGCCGAACCCGCCGACATAGAGGATCCGTCCACGACGAATCACATCGGCGGAGATCTCCATGCCGGTAAATTCCGTATTCGCGCCGGCAGCGTGGATGAAACGGCGGTCCTCCCCCAGCACGTTGACAACCATCGTTGTTGCGGTCGCGGCGGTGTCCGAGCACGTGATCTGGTCGCAGAGGGCCCCCGCATCCGCCAGGATTTGAGCCACATGGCGTCCCAGCAGGCCGTCCCCCACACGTCCGGCAATGCGCGCGCGGCGACCGAGGCGTCTCAGGTCGAGTCCGACGTTCGACGCGCACCCACCGATCGCCAATTCGATGCCGTCAGTCATCTCCAGGGCACCGGCGGGCGGAATGCGTTTGATCGGCGCGCAGATATGATCGGCGGTGATCAGTCCGGCGCAGAGAACGTCGTATTCCCGTGTGGGATTGTCTGGCATGTGATCGAGAACCCCGGGGCTTGGCCGCGCCCACAATACCCCTCCGAATCTGACGATTCAACCGGGGACCCGGCGATGCGAGGGCCGTTCAAAGATTGAAGCTGGGCAACCTCGTCACCCGAAGCGTCAGCGAAGGACGAATCGCTCACTCACGTTCGCTTCCTCGCTGACGCTTCGGGTTACCATTGAGCTTGCCCCGGTCGATCCTCTCCCCGTGATTGGAACACTCCGTCACTCCGGCACTCGAACACTCCAACACGCGGCCGTCGGTCACAATGGCCGCGTCTGCTGGGACCGACCGAGCTCCTCCCATCAGCGCCGGTCGTCCAAATACGCCCCGCGGCCGCGGCTGATTGTCACTCACTGCGAGCGATCCTATGATGGCGGGCTGCGGAGGATCAGGGTGCTCAGTCCGGGTAAGAACCTGCAAGGTGCGATACGTCGGCTGCCGCTGGTGAAAGTCGGCGTTGTTGGCCTGGGTTCGGACTGGCAGCAACGTTTGTCTCCCGCGATCGACAAGATGCAGTCACGGGTGCGGGTCGTCGCGGTCTGCGACGATGTTGCGATCAACGCCCGGGCAGCGGCGGCACGATGGCAAGCCGATTCGATCCTCGGCATCCGTTCGCTGTTGATGCGGCAGGACATCGACGCCGTCCTGCTACGGTCGGTGGGATGGCAGCGGGACTGGCTGTGGGACTGCCTCCGCGAACGGAAGCTGCCGGTCCTCCTGGGACCCGACGTTGCGTTGACCGATGCGCAGACCGACGCTTTGCGTCGCAGCCATGTTGATGAGGGCACGGTCATCGTTCCCGAATTGCCGTTCCGGTACATGCCGGCAACGCTCCGGCTGCGTGAACTGCAAGCCACGACGTTGGGCAAAGCGGCCCGCCTGTTGATTCATGCGAGCGCCTGGAGTTCTCTGCTTGCAGGTTGCCCTCCGCTCGCTCCCCTTCTTGATTGGTGCATCTCGTTGATGGAGGGAGTTCCGACGACGATCGCGCCGACGGCTCCGCAGTTACTCGAAGCCGGCGGCGAGGGAGTGACCATTACGTTCGAGCATGTGAAATCATCAAGTGGCTCCCGTGCAGTCGTGGTGCTGCTGGAGCCAGATGCGGAAGCGGATCAGACGTTTGCTGGAGCGGTGACCGACGGACCGCCGTTGCCGCTTTGCGAAGTTGTTTGTGATCGCGGAACGGCCGTCATCGAGGGTCCAGGCGATCTGAGATGGACGGTCGGCGGAAAAACGAAGCACGAGCAATTGGGTGCGGATCGGTCGTCCACCGAAGTTGTGTTGGATCTGTTCGCCCGCCGGGTGCTGGGGGGACTGATTCCCACGCCCGATCCCGGCGACTTGCAGCGTGCCCGGGAGTTGGCCCATGCATTCGAGGCCGCGCGGAAGGGGAGGCTTCGGGTCGAGCTTCCCGAGGAACGGGGGGCTACCTGATCATCCGGCGTTCTGCGTGGTGACCGGGCGCGGCGCCAGCTCATGGGAGTTGCAAGTCCGAAAAGCGGCCAAACAGGAAATTCTCAGCGATGTCGTAAAATACGATACAGCCTCCTTGACTTGCCTATCCTGCGCGATTGAAATAGCGGGAGTGACTGGTCCAGTTTACCGGCCAGCGCTCCGTCCATTCTCTGGCACGAATCTCGTCGTTGGTGAGATTGGTTACAGACGCTAGCAGGCGGTGTGGTCAACCGGACTTAGCACGAGGGCCTGACGGTTTTTCCCTGTCACTCACCGTGAATTCCGTTCGTCCAATTTCGCACAGAGAAAACGTACTTGAGAGGAGGACCCCTGATGATCCGAAGCATGATGTGTCTGTTGGCTGCGATCGCAATGATGGCAGCGACTCCGGTGATCGCCGGAGACTGCGGCAACGCCTGCGGAGGTGCCGCGTGCGGCTCTGCCTGCGGGTCGTGTGAAGGAGGCTGTTCGGCCGGTGAGGCTTGCTATCGGACCGCCGAATGTACGGTGATGGTGCCCCAACGCGTCACCGAGCAGCGGACCGTCACCCGGACTGCGTATCGCCAGGAGCAACGCGAGCGGACCTACACCGTCTACAAGCAGGTTCCCCGCACAGAAACCAAGACCCGGATCGTGACCTACTACGACCACGAACCCCGGACCCGTGAAGAGACCTACACCACCTGCAAGAGGGTCTGGGACGACCGCCAGCGGACCTATACCGTCTCTGTCCCCGCATACGAAGAGCGTCAGGGGACGCGGACCGTTTGCCGTCCGGTGTGGGAAGATCGCACGCAGGAGTACACGGTGATGGTTCCCTACACGGAAACCCGCACCGGCACACGCACCGTCTGGGATACCGTGAATGAGCAGCGCCAACGGACCTACACGGTTCATGTGCCCTACCAGGAAGAGCGGACCGGACAGCGAACCGTCTGCAAGCAGGTGGCCGAAGACGTCGAACAGCCGTACACGGTGATGGTTCCCTATCAGGAAGAACGGACCGCCTACCGCACCGTGTGGGACACGGTCGAGGAAACCTGCCACCGTACGGTTTGCCGTGATAACGGCCACTGGGTGACGCAGAAGATCGCCGATCCCTGCAATCCCTGTTGCGTCCGCTGCTGCCGCAAGTGGTGTCCGGAAATCGTCACCGAAGAAGTGCCGTACACCGTTTGCAAGCGAGTCTGTCGTCAAGAGCCCTACACGTATACGGTCACGCTCTGCAAGCCGGAGACCCGCACCCGCACCGTCACCTGCTATAAGACCGTGTCGGAGCAAGTGCCCTACACGTACGCGGTCACGCTCTGCCGGCCGGAAGAACGCACCTGTAACTACACGGTCTGCAAGCGCGTCCCGCGGCAGGTCGAGTGCAACTACAATGTCACGCTGTGTAAGCCGGAAATCCGCACGCGGACCTTCAAGGTTTGCAAGCTCGTTCCCGAACAGCAGACTTACACCTACCGCGTCTGTGTTCCCAGAACCGAAGAACGCGTTTGCAACTACCGCGTTTGCAAACTGGTTCCCGAGCAGCACACGCGGACCGTCAACTACGCCGTCTGCGTTGCCAAGACTCGGGAAGAGGCCTATGACGTCACCGTGTACGACTGCGTTCCCGAAGAACGGACCCAGACGTATGCGGTCTGTGTGGCTTACCCGGTCGAAGAGCAGGTGTCCTACACCACCTGCAAGTTGCTCCCGCAAACCGTCACCCGCAAGATTCCGATCTGCGGTGGTTGCTGCGGCGGCTGCGGTTCCTGTTGCCACTAATCGGTCCGGGTCTTGATTGACGCATTGTCCCGTTTGGACGCCGCGTCAGCCCGGCTGTTCCTCGCACAATTCGACTCCGACACTCGCCCCGCCGGTTCACCGGCGGGGCGTTTTTTTGAGGAGGTTGTTTGAAAACCTGTTTTCCCAGTGGGTGGCTGGGGCCGAGGCTTTCCGAGCCCCCAGAAACTACGTGTCTGGGGGCTCCCTTCGGCCGACCCCAGCCACCCGGATCAGGTTTTGAGACAGCTTCAGCTCATTCGGCTTGTGCGTCCTCGGCCCGGACTTCTCCAAGCGGAAACGACGGCCGATGAGGTTTCGTTTGGTCCCGTTTGTTTGAGCCCGAACATGGCGGCGACAATACCAGGCTGTTTTTCCTCAGAAAGTCGTTCCGGAAACGGTCGGCGAGTTCTTATGGGAGGGCGAGGCTCCCGCCGAGCCGCGACGTGACGATTCGGCCATAGTCATTGCAACTCGCGCTCCTGCGGGGGCCGATCTCCGCGATCCTGTTGAGAAGCCGGGACCCTGTGAGGAGCCGGAACCCGGTCTGTTCCGATTGCGGCTCGGCAGGAGCCTCGCCATCCCATTCGTCGCCATACCTACGGCTGCTTCGGCGGGAGCGCGAGTGCGGCCTCTCCCAACTCGACGTTGGCTCCCTGTCTGGGTACGTCTTCGCCGGCCGCCCAGAGCGTCGCATTGACGAGCATTCGCCGAAACGGCTTCCGCTGAAAGTTGCCGTACGGATGCCCGAGTGTCGTGGAGAACGTTCGTCCGCCATCGGGCCGCTCGTAGACCCACCCCACGAATACGTCTTTCCCGTCCTTGGGGTCGACGACACGCAGCAGCGGTTTCGCCTTCCCGATCGTGGGGTTCAGGTAGTACTCGTCGTCGATGACGTACTCCTCCCAGCCGCGGCAGATGGGATGATCGGGTATCAGTTGGGTCAGCAACGACTCCCCTTTGCTTAAGCCAACGTTGCTCACCCATGTGCCTCCGACATGTCCCAGCCATGCCCGCCCCAGCCGGTCCAGGTTCTGCTCACGGATCGACGACGCCCAGTGAATGGTGACCAGCCCCACGCCAGAGGCCATCAACCGTTCGAAGTCCTCTCGATGTGGCGAGTCCAACAGAAACTCTGCTCCGGGGTTCGAATAGACGACAATCGCCTTGACGCCCTCGGTCGCAGCGGCCTCTTCGGGCCAGCCGTTGGAGACAACCGTCTCCACGCCGGGGGTCAGTTCGGCACACTGGGCCAGCACGCGGCCCACGTGCATGTACATGTGAGACCCGTAGGGATGGTCCGGTTCCTTGCCGATGAACAGAATCTTCGTCGGCGATTCCGCATCCGCGACTTGGCCGACGAGCAGTAATGCGCCGACAAAGGCCATTCTGGCTAACAAGCGTGTCATGAATTCATTATCTCCCAGGTAAGCGTTCACAGGGTGGGGGGTCAGGCACCATTTTCGGCCATCACGTCCTTTGTGTCGGAGACCACTTCCCGCCGAAGTTGGTGCCTGACCCCGGATCTTCCGTGAAAAACTCGCGCAACCTGTGAACGGTTACTCTCCCAGTCGCCAGTTCCGGCTCACAAATCCGCTTGGCGAGTTCCGTAAACGATATCCTGACGCCATCAGATCACCGCGGACTGAAATCCTTCGCGAATCCGCAAAGCGACCAGCGGGTCGACCATCGCCGCCGTGGCGATGTGCACCGATTCCGCACCGGCATCCAGGTAAGCACGCACGTGCTCCGCCGTTGACGCTCCGCCCACGCCGATTAGCTTCAGGGACAGTCCGCGGGATGCGATCAGCTCGGCGAACAGGGCCGTTTGCGCGATGGAGGCTTCGCGGGTCGCGTCCCCGCAGATGCCTCGCCTTTGTCCTTCGAACATCAGCTCGCCGGACGGTTCACGCACCATCGCCGCCACGCTATTGGTCATGGCGGCTCCATCCACAAAGTCCGACACAGCCTCCAGCAACCGCGCGACTGCCTCCAGTTCGGTAAAATGTCCCACCTTGAGCGCGTAGGGAACCGAACCGATCGCCTCGCGAACGCGCTTTGCCACAATGCCCGCCGGCTCCGGTTCCTGGTACAACTGGCCGTCGCGGCTGCAGACGTTGGGGCAGGAAAAGTTGGTCTCGATGCAGTCGGCGCCGCTCTCCACCGCCCAGCGGGCGCACAGGGCATAATCGTCGGCCAGTTCGTCGATCGTCCAACCCGGCTGTGCCGTCCCCACAACCGACACGCTCAGCATCTGATCGTCCCGCAGTTTTTTCCGTGTCTGTTCGATGTCCCGTCGCCACGTGTCCGGCTCCGTGCTGGGCATGCCAAACGACACGGCCCAACTTCCCTGCATCTGGTCGGCGGCGGCGAGTTCGCTTTCATCCCCCCGCAGCGGGCCGGTTTGCACCGGCAGCAGATTCGGCAGCGCGTAACACTCCCGGGCAGAACTGCGAACCGTTTTGTAAGTCAGCACGTCGAAGCCGAGGGATGCGTAGTACAGAATCCACCGCCCATTCAGCAGCGGTCCAGCCGGCATCCCCAAAGGCGACGCAACCGGACGCCCCAAGAACGTCCACTCACCCGGCATCGGCGGCACCTCGACATCCGCCGGTTCGGGCGCGTGGTCGTAATTCCAACGATAGTCCCGGGAGACATCATAACGCGGAAGGGTTTCGGTATCGGTCGTCATGATTTTGAATCGCGTCTATATTGGTACGTCGAGTATGCCCCGTCAGGACCGCTGATCAACTTTACGCCAAACTTCTTGAGTTCTGAGTTCAATGGAATCGGCAGCGATGCAGCAGAGGGTTCAATCAATATTCGACGTGTGATGTCTTTCCACGTCTGCGAGTTGAGGCATTCCCCGAATAGTGCCGAGATGCCGATCTCATCCGAGTAAGTGGCAGCCATCAGGTCGTGGAGTGTTTCCGAGTTGTGCTTTCCGAGTGCCACGCACAGCAGGAGGGTCGCAACTGCAAAGTACGGACGGTCCCAATCGTCAAGCAATCGATATCGCATGCGCCAACACAGGAATCGTAATGCTTTGAGTGATACATCATGGCCAAGCGTCAACGCACTGGCGACAAATTGGATGATCGTCGAGTCTTCGCCGGAGGTGATATAGTCGTCATTTTGAGGTTCGCCGGCGGCCCGGATCAAGACGGCGCACGAAAAAAGGCGCATCCAATGCCCTCGTATCCCAACCGATCCCGGTTCCCAGGTCGGGTCGTCGGGTTCAGACCAACGAGTCAATTCAAGAACCTCTTGCGGTTCCCATGCCATCGGGGAGAGATTTTTTTCGCTTTTGATCTCGCAAAGTGCTTTGAGATGCGCCTCAGCGTCCCTGCCATAGTCGGCCTCAGCGATTTCTCTGAGCATCGAATCATCAACCTGCTGGAAGACAAGATCAAGCAGCGGTTGGTCTGCGGGACACAAGTGATCAAGGGAATCGGTTGACATTCGGGCACGCGCGACACTGATGGAAGGGCAGCACAACCAATATAAGCGCCGGGTGCCATGTTCGCATCGCGAAGCAGGGCGGACATGACGACACGCTCATCCTGCATCCTCATGCAGCTTCGCGACATGAGCCTGGCACACGGCGGTTTTTGAATGTTGCGGCTCGGCAGGAGCCGCGCCCTCACGGTTTTGAGACGGTCGTTTACAGATAGCCGAGTTTGCTCAGCGCAGACATCACCGCGATCACCCAGAAAAACAGACCCGCCGAGAACAGGCCGATGCGGACGAACCAGTTCGGCCGCAATTCCTTCGGCAGCAGCGTCAGGTTGATGACCAGCGCGTGCCAGCAACTGAAACCGAGCGCGAAGTTGTAGATGGTCGTCGCGATTTCGAGCAGCGTTTGCGGCTGCCGCATCGAGAGCATCACCATGCCAAACACGCCGTAGACAGCCAGCACGCTGAAGTACACATAGCGAATGTTCTTGGGGTCCACGTTGCGCAACTTCCGGCTGGATGTCCAGAACACGTCCACCCAGCGGCGAATCACACCGTCCGCAGCAACCGCCATACTGGGGGCCAGCACCAGGAACCCGCAGAACAACGTCATGAACCAGAACAGCGGCCCCAGTCGCGGACCAACCGCTTCGGCGACGCCGTCAGCCGTCATGGTGGCGGCAACCCACTTGTCGGCGACGGCCGTTCCTCGTTTGAGGAATTGGGCCGACAGCATGCTCGGCAGCGCCAATCCGATGAAACAGGCCGGCATCCACACGACCAACTGGTCCCGCAGCACGTGCCGATACCACCGCCCCCACCGCCGCAGTGACTCCTTGGTGATCACGAAGACCGAGCCGACGTGCGACAGTTCGATGGAACTTCCGCCAATTACACTGGGAATGGCCCCCACGTGGTGTCCCATGCCCCATCCCTGATCACGGGTGTAATTGCTGAGAGGCGTGTTGGAGAGTCCTCCGGAGCCGGAGATGGCCACCATCGCCGACAGCAGCGCGATCATCGACCAGTTGATCCCCGGCATTCCGCGGCCCGAAAACAACGAGACGAAAACGTTTTCGATGTTGTCACCGTCGATCGTCCCGTCGCCGTCGAGGTCGATGAAACGGTCGAGCTGGCCATCGCTGTTTGCGTCCAGTGCCAGTGACTGGTCGGCAACGCCATCTCCGTCCGTGTCGAATTCAGCGGTCTCATCCGGCTGTCCGTCAGCATCAAGATCCGGCCAGGGCCGCAGCTGCCCCCCCATCTCAACCTGCACCATGTTGTCCGGCTGCCCGTCCCGGTCGAGGTCGGTCGCCCAGGGCTCCTGCAGGATGGTTCCGAACTTGAGGTCGAGAATCGGCTCGATCAGGTCCGCGTGACCATCGCCGTCCCAATCCTCCCCCGGTTCGAGGATTCCGTCGCCGTTCGCATCCTCGATTCGCCGGACCGGCACGTTGCCGAACTTGACGAAACCGCTAAGAATCTCCCCCCAGGTGCCCATTGTCGAGTAGCCGATGGCCAGCACGAGCAGAAACCCCATCACCGTTACCAGCTTGAACGACATGACCCACTTGAGCGCTGTCAGAATCTTGCCGCCAAAGATGAGAGGCAGCAACGCGCCCAGAAAAATCGCATAGCTCAACAGCCGCAGCAGCAACACATGAGACATATCGATGAAATGCCCCAGGATCATGAATCCCTGTCCGCTGGTGGGGTTGGGGACTTCGCCGATCAAAGCCGTGGCGAGGGGTGTCGCTGCAAATGCTGCCAGGTAGGGGAAAAACGACCCGAAATCGAGCAGGAGATACACCGCCACCCAGAACAGCGGCCCCGGCAGCGTCCGAAACTTCCCGGTAAAGATCGGTTCGCCGGTGTAGAGTGTGTAACGGCAGATTTCCATGTTGTAGATAACCTGGCCGAGAATGCTCAGCGTCGCCAACCACAACAGGGCCCCGCCAAACCGTGCGGTGACCATCGGCCCGGTCAGCCACTCGCCCCCGCCAATGGCCGATGCCCCCATCACCAAACCCGGCCCGATCAGCGCGGTCCACTTCGACCAGCGGAACGTTGGAGCGTCAACCAGCTCGTCCACGTTCCAGCAAGGCATTCGCTTGGAGCCGGGATGCGGCGCGGTGGCCTGCGGGGAGTCAGTGGTCGTCTCTTCTGCCATTGCAAGCTCCTGTCCCTCGCGACGTGATGCACTCCCCGGTCACTTGGCATTCGGGGAAATCTGGAAGTGTGCACCATATCATGAACACTCCGATCATGCTGCATGCTGACCGTTCCCACGCATGTTTCTGGCGGTGATTTCATTGACCGCAGCGAACGCCGCCGAGACCGCTTTTGGCTCGATCGCAGCCACTGCGGTCAAAAGATCTCTCAACAGGCAGTCCCTGGCGCTGGCCGCGCCGTGGCCCCAATCAAACCACCAGCTGTGGACACGCTGGACGGTGAATGGGGGTTTGCAAAAGATGCAGAGGACACGGAGGCCTGCGGAGTCTCGCAAGCCTCCACCTTGAAACGCTCAACTTTCACCCTCGTCCCCAGGCGTGATCGCAAAAGGCGTTATCTCACGCATTTGCCATGACTTACGTCGCCCCCGTCAGAGAAGGCCATCCGTCCCGCCGAAAACGAAATCTTTTCTGGGAAATCGCAACGCGCGACCGTTGACATCCTCTGCGGCTCGGCTATCATTCCTCTCGCACCACAGATGTGGTCACGGTCGTCTGGCCGCAAGCTGGACGGCTTTGTTCTTTGGCAATTTGGTTGGTGACCCTGTAAATACAGAGAGTCAGCGTTTGTACGTGTTGACTGGCTGATAGGGGCGGCTCTTGCGGCAAGCATGTCTTGCCATAGGGAAATGCCCCAACGATTAGACTTTTCGTCTGCTACCATCAGTGCTGAATCCCTTGCGGTTTAGTGCTGTTATGCAGTCAATTGAAGGGTTTGATCCTGGCTCAGAATGAACGTTGGCGGCGTGGATTAGGCATGCAAGTCGAGCGACAAGGCGAGATGGAATCTTCGGAGGAAACCTCGCTGGAGGAGCGGCAAACGGGGTAGTAATGCGTCGGAACGTACCCACGGGACCGGGATAGCTGAGGGAAACTTCAAGTAATACCGGATAATCTCTACGGAGCAAATGGTCAGCCGCCCGTGGACCGGCCGACGTGATACTAGGTTGTTGGTGGGGTAATGGCCTACCAAGCCTATGATGTCTAGGGGGTGTGAGAGCATGGCCCCCACCACTGGGACTGAGACACTGCCCAGACACCTACGGGTGGCTGCAGTCGAGAATCTTCGGCAATGGACGCAAGTCTGACCGAGCGACGCCGCGTGCGGGATGAAGGCCCTTGGGTTGTAAACCGCTGTCAGAGGGGA
>JAJDEI010000067.1 GCA_029259845.1 Planctomycetaceae bacterium
CCAGCCAGCAAAGCCGCAGCGATCGTCGCAAAAAGAAACACCCTTCATGCGGCCAACCCAAACTCCTCACCGCCTCCGCCCAACAAAAACAACTCGCCCGCGCCTCCCTCGAGTAAAATCGTTACCCGCGTTGCGTGCCACCCCGCCGGCGTCGTGACAGATGTCGGTCAAAACGAGCCGACCACTTCACCCCCCTGATGGGTGAACAGTTTCCGCAGCGTCTCTTCCGGAATCGTGTCGGACAGAGCGCGGGCACTGCCGTCGCAGAAGGCGGTCGAGAAGCGGTCGCGGGACTTGAACAACTGCGGCTTGAGCGGGTCGTCGTTGACCGGAAAGTCCTCCGGCTTCGTCCAGATCACCGCATTGCCGCGCGGCACCTCGACGACCATGATCGTGACCGACGTCCCGTCGGTGATCTCGCGGATCGGCACTCCGGCGCGGCCATGAAACGGCGTCTGCACGCCGACCGGAACCTGCACCGTTGTTTTGCCTTCCAGGTTCAAATCGAAATGCTCCGAGGCGAACACGTCCGGCATCCGCTCGATCAGCGTGCGGTTGTGCGGGCTGTCCCACGGCTCGTCGAGATGAAACTCCCGGTAGAGGGCCGGTTCGTCCAGGTAGGGCAGCAGATAGACCCTCCAGCTCAACAATGCCTTGCCCGATTCGTCAAGACTGGCCGGCGGCGGAAAGCTGCCGTAGACAGCGTGAAAATTGTGCATCCCCAAACCGAGCTGCTTGAGATTCCGTCTGATGCTGATGTCACGCGCCATCGGCGCGAGTCGGCTGATCAACGACACGAGCACATCCGCCCGTCGCGCGGCTGCCGGCGCCTCTGTCGAGAGCGTGATGCGATGTCCGTTCGCTGTCGCCTTCAAAGAACCAAGCATCGTCCGGACGGGGTCCTCAGCCGGCCGAGGGAGGACCGCTGACACAATTCCATTCATCAAGCTTGGAAGTCCGGCTGCCAGCCTCTGTGCCGACCGCGAATCGCCGGATTCGATCACGCCTTGGAGTGTTCCCTGGTTGAGATTGACGTCAATTGAAAGCCACTGAATCCCGGTGGCCAGCTGCTCTCCCGACAAACCGCCCCATTCCTCCGGCAGCGAGGGCGACATCTCCGCCAGTACGCGGCGTTGATCCCCGGTGACCACGCTCACCACTCGAATGGCCCCCTCGTGCTCCACCTTCAGAGCTTTCGTCAGCCCCGCCTGCCGATCCGGGACCCGCGACGGATCGAGACGTTTCTCCAAATCGCGGCTGCCGGCGATGGCCATGTCGTCGATCGCGAAGGTGGACGGGAATGATCCGATGCCCCCGCCGCCCGATTCCAGGAACCGCGCAATCTGTTCCGCCTGCTCGTTATTCGCAGCCGGCACCACCACATACGGCATTTGCTGCTTGACATCGTGCAGGCTGTACACGGCGTAAACCCGCGTCGCCCCCAGTTCACGAAACCGGGACAAGACCGGACCGACGTACTGCAGCAGTGCCTGGGCCGACTGAACCTCGGCCGCGCCATTCCCCCGAGCCGCGCTGATTGTTTCCACGAGCGCGTCGACGTCCAGTCGTTCGAGATCAACGATCACCGCCGCCACGGTCGCATCATCCAGAATGCGAGCGATGCCGGCGGCTGTTGTGTCTTCGGCGTTTGCGGAGGCAAGCGTCGCTCCGACTCCCAGCGCCAGGAGGAAACCGAAGAGCAGTCGGTAACAGCGTGTTGTTCGCATGAGTATTGCCTTTCTTCATGGTCATATCCGTCGATATCCGTAGGCCAGGCTTTGCCTGACGAACCGGAGTGACGATCGGTCGCTGACTCTCGTTTGTTGCGGTGAAAGTGAACGTCAGGCAAAGCCTGACCTACGTGACTTGCTCCGCGAGAACGTGCCTTAAGCGCTCCGCGTAGGGTGGGTGTAGCGCAGCGAAACCCACCGCTCGAACGGTGGGTTCCACTTCGTTTCACCCACCCTACGGTCTTGGAGTCCAGCCTTCAGGCTGGACGGCGCAGGCTAAAGCCTGAACTCCAACTGGCCGCATCATTTCGCCGCGCCGTCATCGACGCGGATTTCAAACTGTCGGTGGTAGTAGGGAAGCACGAAGTCCAGTACGGCGACGTCGCCGTGCAGTTCGTAGGTGAAGGAGCCCTCGGTCCACGGGTTCTTCGGAACGGGAACCACAGTAATGTCATCGAGCGACCGGGGAAGTGTGCCGTCGCCGACGGCCAGATGCATGCGAACGGCTTCCACCACCATCAGCGCGGCACGCATGACGTCGCGCCGTCCCTGGGCCACCTGCACCTGCCGCAACGAGGGGAGCAGTGCGCCGGCGATGGGAAGCGTTTCTCGGCTCTGCCAAGCTGAAGACGTGTATTCACGTACGCCCATTTCTCGGTCGAGTGCGCGGAACCGCTGTTGGGCTTCTTGATAGGGTAGCAGCGCGGCGGCCGCGTAATTCTGCCAGAGAGTTTCATCGATCAAACGTTGATGAATCGCGATGACCTTTCCAACCGGCATGGCGTCGACGTCAGCCTGGTCGTAGCCGTGGTCGATTAAATCACGCCTCGCCGTCGGATAGCCCCGGAGAGTCAAGCCGAGCAGGGCGACATCCACTGCCAGATCCGAAGCATCTGAGCCGGGCAGCATCGGTGAGTCCTGAAAACGGCCGATTTCCCGCAGCGCATCGTGCAGCAGTTGACGCCATTGCGGCACTGTCCGTTCCTCTGCAGCCGGGTCTTTCAACCGGGGGAAGAATCGTTCGGGCAGGGTCATCTCCATTTGTGTGGCGGGTCGTAAATCGATGAGCGGCCGGGGCAGTTCGGCCAGTGCCCAGTAAAGGTTCGGCGAACCGGGCGTGTCGATCAGATTACGGATTCCCTCTTCGGTCATGGACATGATCGCCATCCCGATCAGGTCGTTGATGAACGTCTCCGGTTCGGCCACGTCATGCGCGAGCCGGAAGCAGACGGTCATATCCGCGAGGGCTGCCTCGAAGTCGCCGTCGAGCAGACTCAGCCGGGTCCGCAGCAACAGGATCCAGGCCAGTCTGCGGGCATCCTGGAATTCGCCGAGCAAGAACTCGATTGTTTCCGGTCCGCGCAGGTCTCTTAGCCGCAGGTCCCAATCGGTCTTTTCGCGAAACGCTGCTTGACGGGCTTGGGACAGAGTAGCGCCTTCTTGTTGGGCAAGGAACGGACGGATCTCATCGACCGGCATGTCCTCCAGGATATCGGTAAACCAGCGGTTGTGATTTTCGTTCAGCCGCTTGATTTGTGGATTGTTCGAGTCCGTCTGCGAAAGCGCCCGATACCACATCGGCACGGAGTTGCCCGGCTTGAGTTCGTCCCAACGCGGGTACAGCGAATACTTGAGGGGCGGGTCCGGCTCCGCCGCCGGGGTGACGGTCAGCCGGTAAACGATCGGATCGCCCGGTTGCCGTCCGGTCGGCTGCTTCTGCTCGGGATTCACCGGTCCTTTCGGGCCGAGCACGGCCTGAGCCGGCAGCCGCGACACCGGTGCCAACAGCACGCACAGCAAGGAAAGTAGCCGCAAGTGACGGGAAGCTGTTTCAAAAACGAATCCGGGTGGCTGGGGTCGACCGAAGGGAGCCCCCAGGCGCGTTGTCTCTGGGGGCTCGGAAAGCCTCGACCCCAGCCACCCACAGGGAAAACAGGTTTCGAAATAGCTTCGGTTCATAAGACATCTCCTCCGGCTCCGGGAGCCGTTTGTTCGTCTAGGTACAGTTTCATGAGATACGCATACGTCGCGCGACGTGTGACCACCGGTTCGGTCGTCGGAAGGGATTGGCCACCGCCTCCCTGTGCTCGCCTTGCCTGTTCCATACTCCGCCAACCGACCATCGACAGCCGCGGCAGGTCCTCGAAGTTCAGTGGGGTGTCCACCATCTCGAACGGATGTCGCCGCCATGATCCGGGTTCGTCAGTTCGCGGGCGACTCGTGGCAGGAATCGCTGCGGGAGTCGCGGACAGTCTCTCCGGAGTGGGAGCGACAGAGTCCTCCGGGCGCCCCAGGGCCGATTCGGGATCGGGTCGTTCGGGCGACTCGACCACTGCCGCCGGCTGGTCGTCGTGGGCCATTTGCGACCGGGCAGGGTCAACGAGTGATTGCATCCACAACCCGGCGACCGCTGCTGTCATCAGCCAGGAGGCAGCCGTGGCGGCCGGCCACAGCCAACGTCGCCGCGATGCCCGCTCGCGGAGCACTTCCTGCCGTCCGGCGAGGAACATCAGCCGGTCGCGGGAGACGCCGCCCTCTCGCGGTTTCAAGCGGGAGAGCATTTGCTCCAACTCGTCAGGCCGCTCGGAGAAGCTAGGTCGTGTTGACATTCAAACGTTCCGTTTTCAGGAGGACTCGGGGTAGCACCGGTTGTCCCAACCGGTGCCGCGCAGCGGCAGGAAGCGTGTCCTTCACCGGACAGTTCACGCAAAGGCTTCTTGTCGCGGGGCGACACGGGTTGAGGCAACCCGTGCCACCCATTTTGAATGTCGACACGACCTAGTTATTCGTTCTGACATGACATCCCCAATTTCGTTCTGAGTTGATCGAGCCCGTCCAGGTAACGGCGATGGGCCGTGCTGGAGGACGTGCCGGTCATCTCGCCAATTTCCTCGAACGTCAATGCTCCCCAGAGCCGCGCGATCACGGCTTCCCGGCACTGGTCGTCGATCTCCTTGAGGGCCTGTGTGGCCGCCGCCGAATCCAGGCCGTCGCCCGGCGATGGCTCGAACCAATCAGCCGTTTGTCCGGAGTGATGGCCTTCATGGTTCCGTCTTCGTCGCTCCGACCGCCGCTGCATCAACGCCGCATTCCGCACCACGCGATACAACCAGGCCGCCGGCCGCTCCGGCTGCTCCGTCTGTTCAATCAAACGGACGAACGCCCCCTGCACCACATCGGCCGGATCGTCACACCAGTGTCTGGCGAACAGCTCCAGCGGCGACGCGTGCGTTTCAATCAGGGATGCCAATTCGTCCGGGTTCAAAGCAAATGGCCAACTGGAGGACGCTCATCAAATCTAAGATGCCGGTCGCCGGCAGGTGTCCCGGAGAAATCCGGATCAGGTGGCATTTCGTGCGATGGCTGCGGTCGGACGGGAGTGGCTGCTCTTTGACAGAGAAAGGAAAAGCGGATCAGGCGGATGCGGCGGATTGTCGTGGATCGTGGGAGGCGGATCCCCGAATCCGCGGGTGGCCCAGCCGGAACGGCTGGGTCGCGAAGCGACAGGATGCCTCACACTCAGCATGGGAACTTTTCAGACGGGTCGCCAGCCGAGTGTGAGGCGTCCTGTGCCTGCGGCACCCAGCCGTGCCGGCTGGGCCACCCACGCCCACCACTGGGCGGATGCCCTCGAAAACGACCTCCGGCGGATCGCCGATCGACACGGCTCCCGCGATGCGGTAGGATTCCCGATGGTTCGTGCGGTGTTCTGCCAGTCCTGTTGAGGGGGAACTTGGGCATGTTGACGATTCTTGGATCACGCCCCGCGCGAAGCGGGTATTGCGACGGCATCGCCCGACGCGGGTTCCTCAAAATCGGGGCGCTCGGGGTGGGGTCGGTCGGCCTGAATCTGGCGAGTCTCTATCGCGCGGAAGCCGCCAGCGGAACCAACCTCGGCCATAAGGCCGTCATTAACATCTTCCTGGGCGGCGGGCCTCCGCATCAAGACATGTGGGAGATTAAGACCGAGGCCCCCCGGGAAATCCGCGGGCCGTTTCAGCCGATCGAAACCAATGTTCCGGGCATCCAGATCGGCGAGTGCTTTCCCCGGATCGCGCAGATCATGGACAAGTCGGCGGTCCTGCGTGCGGTCGTCGGCTGCGAAGGGCGTCACAACTCGTTCCAATGCATGACCGGCTGGCGTCACGCCGAACTGCGGTCGATGGGCGGACACCCGGCGCTCGGCAGCGTGCTCCACAAGTTGCACGGTCCCGTCGACAAAAGCGTCCCGACCTACGTCGGCATGGCGACCGCCGGCGTTTGGAAGGACCCGGGAACCCCCGGTTTTCTGGGAGCCAGCTACGGCCCGTTCATCCCGGAAGGCCAGGGCATGGACGATATGATTCTGAAAGGGATCACGACCGACCGCCTCGGTGCCCGCCAGCAACTGCTCACCAGCATCGACAATCTCCGTCGCGAGGTCGATGCGAGCGGCCAGTTGCAGGCGATCGATGCCTACGAGCAACGCGCCTTCGACGTGCTCGCCTCCAGCAAACTGGTCGACGCCCTGGACCTGTCGAAGGAAGACCCCGAACTTCGCAAGCGTTACGGCACGGGCAAACCGTACAAGTACCAGTACGACGGAGCGTCCACCAACAACGAACTCATCCTGATGGCCCGCCGTCTGGTCGAGGCGGGCGTCCGCTGCGTCTCGCTGACCTATGGCCGCTGGGACAGTCACGGCGACAACGAAGGGCTGGTTCGCCACCACGGCGTCCGCATCGACCAGGCGGTCGCAGCACTGGTGACCGACCTCGACGAGCGCGGCATGCTGGACGACGTGACCGTCATCGTGTGGGGCGAGTTCGGACGCACGCCCCGCATCAACAAAGGCGGCGGCCGCGACCACTGGCCTCAGGTTAGCTGCGCCTACATGGCGGGCGGCGGCATGCGAGGCGGACAAGCCATCGGCAGCACCAACCGCTTGGGCGAATCGGCCAACACCCGCCCGGTGCATGTCCAGGAAATCTTCGCCACCCTCTACAAGAACCTGGGCGTCGACACGCAATTCACGACACTCAAAGATCCGTCGGGCCGCCCGCAATATCTCTCCACGATGGACCCCATCGCCGAGTTGGGCTGAGGGGCGGGAAACGACCAATTTAGCCGCGGAGCTTGCTCCGCGCGCCGCCGTAAAAGCGAGCGGAGCAAGCTCCGCGGCTAAACGAGATTACGAATTTCGGTGACAACTCCGGGTCAGTCATCCGAAGCGGGCGATCGTTCCGAGAAAAACAACGGTTGGCCGAACCGCTCGACGCCGAATTCGTCGATGGCCGTCTGCACTCGTGGGGAACGCAGGAACTCCGAAAACTGAACGGCCGCGTCGTGGTTCACGTCGGGATGTTTCTCGGAGCGAACGACGATTACGGTGTACGGATTGTGGAGCAGTGGGTCACCATCGAAAAGGATGGCCAGGTCCAGCCGCTTGCGCTGAGCCAGAAACGTGCCCCGGTCGGACAGCGTGTAGGCCCGTTTCTCGCTCGCCATCCGCAGCGCCTCCGCCATCGACGCCCCCGCCCGGACGTACCATTCCCCTTGGGGGTCAACCTCGGCGCTCTCCCAGATGCTTCGCTCTTTCATGTGTGTTCCCGAGTCGTCACCTCGCGAGATGAACGGCGTTTCGCTGCCTGCGATTCGGCGGAACGCCTCGATGGCCGCGGTCTCATTGCCGACCTCAGCTGGGTCCGTTTCCGGGCCGACGAGCACGAAATCGTTATGCATGACCGGATCCCGCTGATCCCCGTGTCCGTCGTCCATGAACTGCACCTCGGCCGCCGGGGCGTGAGTCAGCAGGACGTCGGCGTCGCCTCGCCGTCCCAGCTCGAGCGCCTGGCCGCTCCCCACGGCGACGACCTTCACATCGATGCCGCTCTCCGTCTCGAACAGCGGCACAAGCACGTCCAGCAGCCCGCTGTCCCGCGTGCTGGTCGTTGTCGCCAGCGTGAGGGTGCCAACGGTCCCCGCTGGTTCCGCCGACTGTGAGCAACCGCTCGCCCATGGCAAGCCGCCGATCAGCAGCAGGGCAATCAACGTCCATCGAAACCTGTCCATCATTTCCCTCGTTCCGACTATCGGTCCCGGTCAGTACACCATCCGGCCCTGCACGAAATCGTCCGTGCGAGGATCGGAGGGATTGCTGAAAAACTGTTCGGTAGAAACCGCTTCCACCAGTTGCCCATTCAAGAGCAGAGCCGCGCGATCGGCAACCCGGCGGGCCTGAAAGAGATTGTGCGTGGCCCACACAACCGTCATGCGACGTTCCTGCCGCACCTCACGGATCGTTTCCTCGACCCGGGCTACGTGAGCCGGGTCGAGATGGGCGGTCGGTTCATCGAGGAGCAGAACCTCCGGTTCGATCACCAAAGCCCGCGCCAATGCCACGAGCTGGGTCTGCCCTCCCGACAGCGTGAGTGCCGACTGCCGGGCGAGTTTCGACAGGCCCAATCGCTCCAGCATGGCGTTCCCCGTCTCCGCGATTTGTTTTCGGCCTCGCAACCGCAACCCGTATTCGACGTTGAACCGCACGGTCCCAGACAGCAGCAGCGGCCGCTGGTGCACCAGTGTGATGCGGCGTCGAACCGGCAGGGCAACGTCGCCGGATGCGAACGCTCGGCGCTCGAAGCCGAGATCGCCCTGATCCGCGCGGCAGAGACCGGCGAGCAACCGCAGCAGCGTGCTCTTGCCGGCTCCCGTCGGACCAAGCAGTCCCAGCACCTCGCCGCCGTGCACATCGAGATTCCCGATGTGGAGCGTGAACGACTCGTAGTCTTTTCGCACATCGGCCAGTCGGTACAGGCAGTCGTCCGTCATGCGACCCATCGATTCTCTTGCAGACGGAGGATGAGCGCGTTCACCAACAGGGCCACCAACAACAGCACCGCGCCGAGCGCCAGTGCGAATTCGAAGCGGCCCTTGCTGGTTTCCAGAATGATGGCCGTTGTCAGCACCCGCGTGTGTCCCTGAATGTTCCCGCCCACGATCAGCACGGCTCCGACTTCCGAAAGGCTGCGGCCGAACGCGGCGGCGACCGCCAGCCAAACGCCCCGCCGCGCCTCCCGAAGAATCGTCCAGCGACACTGCCAGTCACTCGCCCCAAGGCTTTTGATCTGCGATCCCAGTTCCGTCGGGACCGCTGCGACGGAACTCACGGTAATCCCAATCACGAACGGCAACGCGAGAATGGTCTGGGCGGCGATCATCGCCTCGGGAGTGAACAGCCATCCCAGAAACGCCAGCGGCCCGCTCCGCGACAACAGCAGATACAGCAGCAGCCCAATCACAACCGGCGGCAACGCCATCCCCGTGTGGATCATCACCGCAATGGCCCGGCGGCCTCGCCAACGTGACAGCCCCAGCCAGACGCCGCAGGGGACGCCGATCGACGAACTGATCAACACCGCCGTCCCGGAAACCACCAGCGACAGCCGCACGATCGGCAAGAATTCAGCCGCAACAGGAAACATCGCATCGCTCTCCGAACAGAGGGAAACGAAAAGAGCGGCGATTCTACCGAAGTCGGCTGATAATGAGCAGCAACCGCACGCATGCTTCTGGGGCACGGTGCAGGAGCGGATTGTTGCTCGCAGGTGCCTGACCCCGACCTCTCACCGGGTGCCTGGGACGCTGTTGAGGCGACGGACTCGTGTCCTTAGACCGAAGACTGGGGCCGCGACGAGGTTCGTTCACCGCCCACCGCCCCAGAGTTCCGTGCGGCTCGCCAATCATCGTTTTCAGATCGCCCCCCCCGCTGAGCGTCTGCACCCAGCGGTCGGGCACGCTGAGTCGCAAGGAGCGGTCGGGCACGACTCAGCGGACGCTCAGTCGCGGAGCGAGTACGGCAACTGGGAACGGTCGCTGCTGTCGATGAAACCTTGCAGGATCATCTGCGCGGCGATCTTGTCCCTCAGTTCCTTGCGTCGGCCCCGAGGCACGCCGGCGGCGCGAAGATGGTCCTCCGCCATCGACGACGTGTACCGTTCGTCCCAGTAGGCCACCGGCAGCGACGTGATGGCTGACACCCAATCGCCAAAGGCCCGTGCCTCCGCTGCCTTGCCTCCCTCGTCGCCGCTCATGTGCACCGGCAGCCCGACCACAAGCCCGGCCACGCGGTACTCCGTCGCCATCTCCCGCAGGAAATGACCGTCCGCCTCTTCACCGGATCGCGTGTAGTTCTCCAGCGGACTGGCGATGATTTGCATGTCGTCACAGACCGCGACACCGATCCGCCGCGTGCCGTAATCGAGTCCCAACAGACGCCCCTCGGATGGAACCGGATGCGTCCCGCCTGTCGCGGGCGATTCTTCGGGTGACGATCGCGCATCCGACGACTCTGCCGGCGACGAGGACCGGCGGTCGCTTGCGTCACCATCCTCACGCTCAAAGATATCGCTCATGCCCGGATTCCTGCAGCTTCTTCACCAGCTCCCGGATCGCATTCTCGTCTTTACGTGAGGCAACGAGCGTCGCATCCGGTGTGTGGACCACGATCAAGTCTTCGACTCCCAGCGTGGCGACGAGATGCTCGCCCTCCGAGCGAACAATGCAGCCGTTCGTGTCGACCCCGCAGTGCGGCCCAACGATCGTGTTGCCGTCGGCGTCCGGCTCATGCAGACGGCTCAGCGCCTCCCAGCTTCCCACGTCATCCCATGCAAAGGAAGCTTCCAGCAGGCAGATGTTTGCGGCTCGCTCCAGCACGCTGTAGTCAATGGAGATCGAGGGCATTCGCGGGAACTCGTCGGCGAGAATGCGGGGCCACTCGTCGCTGCCGATGTGCCCGGACAGCGCCTGCAAGCGGTCATAGACCTGCGGCTCGTGCTCCGCGAGCGCCTCCAGAATGGTCGCCGCCCGCCAGACGAAGATCCCGCAGTTCCAAAAGAAACGGCCCGCCGCAACATACCCCTCGGCCGTGGGGGCGTCCGGTTTCTCACGAAAGGATGAGACAGAGTAGGCGTCCGTTTCCCCAGGCAGCGTGCTGCCGCGCTCGATGTATCCGAATCCGGTCGCCGGGTACGTCGGTTTCACGCCGAACAACACCAGCCGCCCGGGATCCGTCTCGGTCAGTCGCACGGCTCGGTCCACCAGGCTTCGAAACGCCTCCGCCGGACGGATGACATGATCGGCCGGCATGATGACCATGACCGCGTCCGGGTCCTGTCGGACGAGATGAATGGCCGCCAGTCCGATGCACGGGGCCGTGTTTCTCCCACACGGCTCAGTGAGCACCTGACCGTCAGGGATCTCCGGAAGTTGCTCTCGCGTCACGGCGGCTTGTGTGGAATTCGTCACGACCCAAAACTGCTCCGGCCCGATCTCGGGACGGCAGCGGTCAAACGTCGACTGGATCAGCGAACGATCCCCTTGGAGCGTCAGAAACTGCTTGGGAAACTCCCGCCGGCTCTGCGGCCAAAACCGCGTCCCGCTCCCCCCCGCCATAATCACCGCATGTCTCATGAGGTCCTCTTCCGCGCGTTCTTTGGCCGCTCGTCTTTCGCAGACGTCTCGAAAACCGATTGTAGCAGCGTTCGGTCCGCCGGGACGGGCCATCTGTCCGGATCTGACCAACGGGACGATCCGCGGTTGCCGCCCCGCCGGCATTCATGCGGCTGGCGATTCCGTGGGCTGCTGCTGAGCGGCGACTTCAAAAGGGAAGGGTGTCCCCACTGGAAGGTCAGTCGTCTCCACGCAGGTGCGGCAAAACAATCGCCAAGTGACTGCCTGGCGACGGTGCATCCGGAAGCCGGCACGCTGACACCCCTTGAGGGCCGGAATGTTTTCTTCCCGCACAAACGTCGTCACATGGCGGCAGCCCATGCCGTCCGCTTGCTCCGCGATGAGGGCCATCGCGCGCGGCATCACATTCTTGCCACGCCACGCCACAAACGTGTAGGCGAATTCCAACAGCGCTTCGTCCGGCTCCAGCGGCGGGACACGCCCTCCGAAAATCCGCCGGATGGCCTCGTTAGAGGAAGGGCCGATCAGCCATTGCATGTAACAGATCTCGCCGCTCTCCGACTCGGCAACATAACAGGTCGGCACCGGCCTCTGCAGCATGGGCAATCGGCGGGGCCGCTCACGGAGAATCTCCGCATGATCGGCCGGTTCCAACTTGCGAACCACGAACGGGACTCGAGCCTGCGGCACCTCGAACGGCACCACGAGATCCCGACGCAAGCAGAAAGAGACCTCCTCCGACCAGAAACGGCGCCTCAGCTCACGAGCGATCTCGCCAAACTCGCCGTGACGCAGAACCAGAACCAACATCCGCAGCTTCGTGAACATGGCCCATCTCTCACGGTCAACGGGCCTCCGGTCCCCGAACTCTCCATCGAAGTCGACGCAGCGTCGTGTCAACCATGAGTGTAGCCGGACACCAAGGCAATGAGAAACCATGCATCGTATCAAGCGCCATCGAAACGGCGGAACGGATGGCGGATCCCTCTCCCAAGCAGTGGCTCGGCCAACGGATCCGTCGCACGATCCCAGCATCGCAGCAGAGGCCGGTCGGTCCCCGGACAGTTCCGAAAGAGTCGCCCCCAAAAGCATGGCGTCCCGGTGAAGAGCGGGGGGACGGCGGGGGGCAGAAGCGGAAGCAAACGCGGGAGAAGAAAGAGCAGCACCCGGCGACGTCGTTGCCACCTGGATGCCTCGCGGGGAGTCAGACCGTTCGTCGTTGCGTCAGTGATGTCGTGTCAATGTGGTCTGCCAATCGCCCCCGGTTTGCTCTTTAGAGTGAGAACTGGCTCACTCCCTGCGGGCGAACGGTCCGGCTGCCGGCACCGCTTGCCAGTTCGGCCGGACGGCCGTTGGCGGCAAGTCGGATCGCGGTGATGATGTCGCCGTCGCGTTCCGGTGCGAAGTTCAATCCGGCGTTCGCCGAGGGAACGTTGACGTCGGGCAGGACGCCGGCTCCGGCCATCTCGCGGCCGTTGGGGGAGTAGAACTTGGCGGTCGTCAGTTTGAGGTCGCCGCCCACGCTCCGCAGCGGGAAGTGCGTTTGCACGGTCCCCTTGCCGTAGGAGCGACGGCCCACAATCACGCCTCGTTCGTTTTCCTGAATGGCCGCCGCGAAGATTTCACTTGCCGAAGCACTGTTCTCGTCGATCAGCACGACCATCGGAATCTTCCAGGTGCGGTCGAAAGATGCCATTTCATTCGAGTTGTCCTCGGCATTGCGTCCCTTGGTCGAGACAATCGAGCCGCGGGCGATGAACTTGTCGGAGATTTCGATCGCAGCCGTCAACAATCCGCCGGGATTGCCTCGCAGGTCGAAGATGAGCGTCTGCATCCCATCCTGGTAGAGCTTCCACAACGCTTTGTCGAGGTCTTTGGAGGACGATGCGGAGAACTGCTTGAGCCGGAGGTAACCGATCTTCTGCTGGGGATCGACCATTTTCACGCCGGTCACACTGCTGACATACACACTCCGGCGCGGCAGCGAGACGGTGCCGGTGCGGCCATCGCGAGTCACCGTGAGGTTCACGCTCGTGCCGATCCGGCCGGTGATCAGGTCGGCTCCCTGGTTGAGGCTCATGCCTTTGATCTGCTCGTTATTGATGGCGACAATGATGTCTCCCCGTTGGAGTTTGGCCGCCTCGGCTGGTCCGTTCTCGATGACGCCGACAATCTGCAGGCCGTCATCATGGGCTTTGAGTTCCACGCCGATGCCGACGATATTCTCTTCCAGTCCGGCACTCGGCGCCTGCGCCGTTTTGGCAGGAACGTAGGCGGAGTACTTGTCGAGCGAGTCGATTGTGCCGTTGATGAACTCGACGGCGGTCGCTTCCATCGGGATGCCGAGCGAACGGTTGAGGAGGCTGGCGGCGTACTGCATCACACCGACCGCGTCCCGGGCACTCCGAGCCGGCTGACGGCTTTGCAGCCCGGTCAGCTCAGCCTGTGCCTGACGCACGTTCGCCGAGTTACCGTTCGCCCGCACCGCTTGCAGGAAGGAGGGGTTCTCGATGGCCCGCGACAGGCTGGCGAGGGCCCGCTGGGTCCGCTGTTCGTAGGAAATCGGATTGACGTGCCGCTGGTCGATGAGCTGCGATGCTTCCAGGTACATCGACGTCAACTGGCTCATGGACGCCGACTGCAAGAACCGCACCATCCGAGGATCGGTGTAGCGATAGGTCAGTTCCTCCTCAATGGTCGGCTCGCGAAGTGACGAAGCCGGAGAGACTTCCGGGCGGCTGCCGGGCGATTCGTCAAACAGCGGAGCATCGTTCGACGGAAGTGTCTCCTGAAGCTGTTGGGGCGAGCTGTGCGTCGGAAAGGTCGGCCGGTTGCTGTGGTGGCCGGTTTGGCTCTGGTTGGCGGCTCCGGGCCGCAGGGCGACGCGGCTGCCGCTGTCCGTCGCAAAGGTGAGCTGCGGAACGACGGCGAGCACTGCCAACAGGCTGCACGCCAAGGCCCAGCTTCGGGCGGGGCTTTTCGATTTGGTGCGAAGGGTCTTCATGTGAGGATTCCTTTCTTGGAGGGTTTTCGCCGGGATCACCGGGCGAGGCGTTCGGTTGTCAATCATCCAAAACCAGTTCGGTGTTCTGCGTCAGGCGAGAGCGGTCTCGTACGTCATCGTGTTGAGGGGTTCGTCTTCGTCAGATTCGGACTCGTCGGCGGAGACCAGTTCGCCGCGGCGGACGCGAATCGTGGTGGGGGCGGCGATCCCAATCTTCACTTTTCCGCGACCGGTCGAAATCACTTTGACAACGACGTTGCCGCCGATGTGAATGGTTTCGTTCTTCTTACGTGTTAAAACGAGCATGACCAAATCTCCTTTCGGGTGACTTCCTGTGACGGCTCGTGAACGTCGCCGCACGGTCCGAGTCATCTCAGTGACCAAGTTTCCGGTATCAATCGTGCGACAGTCCATTTGTAATGCACGAGCCGTGCCAATCTATGGCCGCAGAGATTGACAGTACGCGTAACATGCTTGTGCAATGTTTGTTACGTTCCTTTGTGGTTGTGGAGCGCCGGGTGCGGTGCGAAGGTTTGCGGGCTTGCGCTGGAAGAAACGTCCAAACACACGTTGTCATTCCGACAATGACAGCCCTGCCGAATAGAGTCCAAGTGAATACACGCGGATTCTGCCGGTCCAATCCTACTGATCGGCACAGCCCGAATTCTTCGCCGGACTGCACAGTGGGCGTGCCGTCAGTCTTTGTCGCGAATCTGCGTCACCGAAGCCGTTGGCGCCAAGCACGAACTCTTCGGGAGGACAACTCGGGGTGTTCGGCGCGATCTGACCAGTCTGTCGACGTTGCTACCTGATCCGCCTGGCCCACGATTCAGAGGGGCCACGTCGCTCCGCGACTCGCTGCGACCCACTGCGCGCGGCATACGCTGCAAGGCCATCCCGACGAAACTCTGTTGAAGACGGTCGCGTCCTCAATCCTGCATCCAGGAGGATGGTCCTACGCGGCCACAGCAGCCCGCGGGGCGGCAGACATTAGCAAGGAGTCGCACGAACGATCGCGGTTTCGTGCGTTGAACCCGGCAACGTATGGGGCGTCGCTTCGCTCAATCGCCGTCATCACGTTTGGTGATGGGGATGAACTTCTGGGCGCGTTCGCTGTAGATTTCGCCGACGTAGAGGTTGCCCTTCGAATCCTCGGCGATGCAGTGGACGCCGACCGCTTCGCCCGGCTTGAGCCGCGACGTGTCCGGGTTGTCCTTGTCTTCGCCGATGTCGCCCAGCGGGATGGCCCAGTGGCGCGTCACGCGGCCATCGGTGGAGAACCGCATGAACAACTGGTCTTTGTACTCAGGGTACTTGCCGTGCCGCTTCCACCAGTGGGGTGATGATCCACAGGTCCAGATTTCGTCCTTGTCGTTGATGGAGAGACCCCACGGCATGAGGATGCCCTCCCACTGATCGACGAAGGTGCCGTCCTGTTTGAAAAGTTGGATGCGTCCGCTGTTGCGGTCGGCAACGTAAAGCAGTCCTTGGGAGTCGAGCGCGATGGCGTGCGGCAGGACGAACTGTCCGGGCTTGGTGCCGTACTCGCCCCATGCTTTGATGAAGTTGCCCGCTTTGTCGAAGTGCACGATGCGGCGGTTGCCGTATCCGTCGGTGACGAAGATGTCGCCTGTCGGTGTGATGGCCATGTCGGTCGGTCGGAAAAAGTGCTGCTCGTCGTCGCCCGATTCACCGCGCACGCCGAGCGTCATCAGCCGTTTGCCCTCCGGCGTGTATTTCTCGATGACGTGCTGTCCGAAATCTGCGAGCCAGATGTTGCCTTCGTGATCGATCCGGAGATGATGCGGGCTGTCAAACAGGCCCTTGCCCCAGGAGCGGATGAACGTGCCATCGGCAGCGTAAACCTGCACCGGGTCCGGCCCCTTGCGGAAGAACCAGACGTTGTCGTCCTTGTCGATCGCGAGTCCGGAGACCCACCCCTTGTCGGAGATGTGCTCGGGCTTCCGCGGCCATGTCGGATCGACGTCGTACTCGACGAGATTCGGTTCGACGGCGAACCCGGGAGCATCGGCGGCGAGGGTGAGATGCGGCGTCAATGCAACTGTCGCCCAACTGAGGGACAGAGCGAGGGAGCCCAACCATTGAGATCGCGTCGGGGTCGGAGTGGTCATGCTGGTTTGTTCTCTGGGGGGTTGTGCGGTTGCTGGAGTTCAGCCTTGAGGCTGAACTCCCGCATCACGGGGACTGGTCGGGCCGGGGCAGGCGGTCGGCGAACTCGAGCGATTTCTCGATCAGGATCTCGCCGGTCATCTCGCCGAGTGAGGTGCGGGAGACGTAGTCGTAGCGGGGGAAACTCATGAAGTCGACTTTGGTGAGGATGTAACCGAAGGCATCGTTGGTCAGGCCGAACAGCAGGTTGTGCTCGCCGTGCATTTTGCGCTTGAGGTAGAAGCCGATGTTGGGCAGGGCTTCGCCGGGGATGGTGAGGATTTGGGCGTTGCCCAGATTGACGACGTTGATCTGTGCGGTGACCGTATGGTCGTCGCCCGAGGGATAGTTGAGCGGCGAGCCTTCGATGATGGCCCACATCAATTCGGATTCGACCGGAAACGTCACGTCGATCGCGCCGCAAAAGAGCGTCGCGTTCTCCTGTTGGGGGGCGTCGCCGATAATCCGTAGCGCCTCGTCGGCCATCAGGTGTCCGATGCGGAGGCACTCGTCCCAGGTGCCCGTGCCGTTCCAGTAGGCCCGCTGGGCATCGCGCGGCGGTTCGTCGAGATTGCGATTGTCGGCGGTGACCATTCCGCCCTGCGCGCTGTTCATAAAGATCGCCGTGCCGCCGGTCTGTTGTTCGATTTTGTCGCACATCGGGCCGATGCAGTCCGGGCTGAGAATCCCGCGGCCGTTGCCCAGCACCTCCGGGTGGGTGGCGTAGTTCACCAGCGTGGCGATCGTGTTCCCGGACCTGCCCACCGCCTGGATCACGCTCATGCGGCGGTCGTACAGATCGGGCGCGTAGTAGTTGAAGGCGATTTGGCCTTTGGCTTCATCGGTGGCGATGCGAATGGACGCCGGCTCCAGTCGGTCGAGTGCCTCGTTGATCGCCTTGGCCGCCTGATTGCAGACGAAGTCGATGTAGTCGAGATCGCCCGTGTGTCCGCCCTTGCCGTCCGGGAAGGCATAACAATCCGGCGCGCTATGAGAGTGGGTCGATCCGATCAGAATATTCTCACCGGCAATGCGCGGCACCAGCTTCCGCACGCGATCGCCGAGCACCGACGGGAAGCCGAGCAAATCGAGTCCCGCGACGGCGACGGTCGTCTTTCCGTTCTGGAAAACGACGGCCCGGGCGGTCAAATCGCCCCGCTTCTCCTTGGCGGGGACCGGCGTCCCCACGCCTCCGGAGATCGGCAGCAGCGGATTGGGCGTGATGATCTGCATGGCCGCGCCGACACGCATCTCCGCCTGCGCGGGCTGGGCAATGACAGAGGCCGCCAAAGTGATGAACAGGACGATCAGAGTTTTTCGCACGTTATGGTTCCTTGGCAGCATCGTTGGACGGGGCAAACGTTTTGTTGAACTTGGAGCGTCGCACCGACGTCGGCCGGCGGCGATGGCGAACCGCCGACACCCCCCATCGTGAAAAACGCGTTCGCCTTGCGTCGTTGGATCAAGTACAGGCAAAGTCCAATCGTCCGAGCCGTTCCATCCTAAACAGAGCCGCAACAACTCGAAAGCGAGTCCCGGTTGATTCCAGGGCCGTTCAAAGATTGGTGCTGGGGAACCTCGTCACCCGAAGCGTCAGCGAGGGACGAATCGCTCACTCGCTGACGCTTCGGGTTACTATTGAGCTTGTCCCGGTCGGTCTTCTCCAAAGTGAAACTTTGAATGGCCCTGGGGTTGATTCGACCGAACTTGCACGGTGAACGCACGTCAGCCAAGCGTCGATCGCGGGATCGCGTTTCCCAAGCCGTCGGCGTGGGACTGGTCTGGGAACACACTGGGGTCGGCCGGCGGGTCATGCGTATTGTTGTTCCGCGAGGTCGCGCAAACCGCACGCTTCGAGACGCTCAGCCGGGGCGAGGAAGGTGACCTGCACGACCCCCGGATGACGGCCAATCTCGATGGCTCCGGCGATCGTCGCCCGGTTGCGGATTTCCTCGACCGGCAGGCCCAGCAGTTCGGCCGCGCGGCGGAGGCCGTTGTCCGTTGCCGCGTTCAAATCGGGACCAGTGCCGACGACGGAGATCGGCAACGTCTGTTCCAGTTCGTGCATTCCGTATGCGCCGGCCAGTTCGAGGGCGCGGGCGTACTCCTCCCCGCTGAAGGGACGTGCCAGATAAGGTAAGTCCTCGGCGAGTGGCAGAAGAAGGGGGCCGTCGATGTTCAGCCCTTTCAGCACGTGCACCTGCAGCGTGGTGATGCCGGCAACGTCGCACGTATGCCCGGCGATCTCGCCATCGCCCTGCATGGCGTGCATGTCGCCCAAATAAATCCCGCCGCCGGGCACCTTGACCGGACAGATGAGCACGGCCCCCGCGCGGACGGCGTCGATGTCCATGTGACCGTCTGTCCGCAATTCCAACTGCTCGGCGGTGAGGGCCATTTCGTGCGGGGCGCCGATCAGGAACTGGCCGAAGTCTCCCGCGTTGTGACTGTCCGGCATGGCGACGGCGGGCGTGGTGCCGAGCTGTCCCAGGAAGGGACGCAGCCGCGCCATGACACCTACCATTTCGTGGGGAGCGAGGGTGAGCACGGAGTTCTGACACGAGCCGGGCGGCGTCGCCGCGTACCGCTTCGCCTCCCGAGCAATCCGCTCGGCTCCCTCTTCGGGCAACGTGACACCCACTGTTCTGGCCTCGTCAAAGGCGATGGTGTAACCGTGAATGATTTCGAACGGTGACGCGTCCGCCCCGCACTGCTGACAGCGAATCGCCCCCGGACCGATTCCCTCGACCGTTGTCGCCGGGTTCAACTGTCCACAACCCGGGCACTGGCCCGCAACATAGGGATCGCCCCGAAATCGTCCCTCGACCATCCGGTCGTTTCCGGAAGCGGTCGCCTGTGACGTGACGGACATGTCGCGAATGCGAATGACGATCGCATCACCGACCTCGGCCCCCGCCACGGCGACCTGACGTGTCACCTCATGTCCCCCACGAAGCGACGGCGTGATCATCGGTCCCCAGCAGCCGGGTGCCGTGTTGGCCACGATGTGACCCCCGTCGCGAACCGGCCCCAACAGGGGCTGAGCCGGATCGAGGACTCCGTCGGTGAACTGGCCGACGAACACGGTTTCGGCCGCGAGTGGGGCGGACGGTTCGTTTGGCGTCGCCTGTTGCGGGGGTGACGTGGTCGTGCTCATGGCGAGGGTCGTTTCGATCAGCAGGGATACGACATTGGGAATCTACGTTCCAATTGTTCGCCGAAATCATTCCTTCTCGGACGCTGTAGCCGGTGCCGTCTCATTGGCTTGGGGACGGTTCGGCGGGTGGCCCAGCCGGCGAACCAACCGTTCGTCGAAATCAGTCTGTTCTCAATACGGTTGTGAATGCGGTGTCATTGGCCCTGTGACGGTTTCGGATCCTGAATCGTCTTCGGATCGCCGAGTTCCTTGAGCAGCTTAAAGTCCACGGTGTGTCCCGATTCGCGGCGGGTGAAGTAGTTGAACATCAGCAGTCCGTCCGTCCCGTCGGCATAGAGCTTGCCGGCAATGCGGCGGTACGTGTCCGCCTTCGGTTCGACTTCGATCGATGCATACAGCGGGAAACTGTCGGGCAAACGCTCGCGGTATTCCTGAATGGGTAGTGCGAAGTCATTCCGCAGGTAATGGGAGACGACCAGAAAATCGACGAGTCCTTCTTCGGCCCAGCGGAACACGTCGAGTCCCAGCGCCCGGTTCTGTTCGGGCCGCGCCATGACTCGCGCGGTGAGCAGCATGGGGCGTCCACGTCGCTCGCCGATGGTGCGGGCCAACTCACGAATCTGCCGCACGAAGCCGGTCATCACGTCGAGGTTCTGCTGCTCCTCGCCGTACTTGAAGAACATGGGGAACCGCTGAAAGTCGAGGTCCAGTCCGTCGGCCTCGTAAAGTTCGCACACTTCGCGGATCTGATCGAGCCGCCGCTGTCGCACTTGTTCGTGGGCGAAGTCGAGACCGCCCGGCAGCCATTTGCCGACGACAGGACTGGTCCGCGGGCCGAGGATGTCCTGATGCAACTGGCTCAGCTTGTCGCCAGGCTTGCCGATCCAATGCTCCGGATGTTCCCGCCAGAAACGGGAAAGGATCAGGTTGTACGGATACTTGTCCGGCGTATCGACGCCGTGCACCTCGTTCATGCGAAAAGAAATGAACACCTCCATCCCCTGCTCCGCCGCCCGCCGGACAGCGATCCCCATCGCATCGTACCCCTGTGTCACGAATCCGCGGTAATTGAGCGCGGCTCGTGAGAGTGTGCCCGGCTTGTTCGTTCCTTCGTCTTCCAACTGCTTGAGGATCGCCGGGTCATCTTCATCACCCAGCATGCGGGCATGTTTGCTGGGGAAGTTCATGACCATGCCGTCGTTGGGCGACATGAAAAACGACGTGACCCCCGCTGCGGCGACCTCGTCGATGTACGGATACACGTCCTCCGGCCGCATGGGCGGCCCCTTGTAGAGGAACATGTTGTCCGCGTCGCTGTTGTAGATAAACCGCCGCGGGCGCGGCGAATCCTCCGACTGCAATGTCGCCGTGACACACAACCCACTGAACAGTACGCCGCACAGCACGCCGAAGCGGAAAACGTCTCTCATCAGAATCTCCGAGTGGGAACCTTCACGAATCCAACGCATCCAGAGAAACCGTCATCGTACGCAATCACCCCCGCGTTGGCGACGAACAGCCGTTCTCGGCGAGAACCTGGGCGCAGGTCCCTGCCAAGGGGATGGGAATGGCTGATTCCCTTCGGGCTGACGGAGTAATCGACGGCACGCTGGCGTCACCTCGCGCTTCCCGCTATGTTCGAGAGATCGAATACCAGAGTCACCCATTAGAAACTCCCACATGCGACGCCGCGGATTTACGCTGATTGAACTGCTCGTTGTGATTGCCATCATCGCTGTACTGATCGCCCTGTTGCTCCCTGCCGTCCAGCAAGCTCGTGAAGCGGCTCGAGGGACCCAATGTAAGAACAACCTCAAACAAATCGGTTTGGCCCTGCACAACTATGAGAGTTCTCATCTGCTTTTTCCTCCCAGCAGCACGAGCGGATTCGGGGCAGGCGTCTGGAACTATCCCGGTACCGGACCGAGCGATCCGGCGATTCACCTCCACAGCTTCGCCAGCCTGATCCTGCCGTATCTCGAGCAAGGCAACCTCTACAATACCGTCGACTACAACGTCTCATCACTCGATCCGGCCAACCGATCGGCTGCCGAGGAGGTCCTGCCGTTCTATCGCTGCCCCAGCTTTACCGGCAGCAACTTTAGTGCAGACCCGCTGTACGTCACCGGTGTCGGATCGGACCGCTTCGCGATTCGCAACTACGTGGCGATGGGTGCCGTCTCCGTGCTGGGACTCTCGGGAGCCGTCCCGGCGGAAGGTGTACTTTATCCGGGATCGACCACACGCTTTCGCGACATTCCTGACGGCACCACTAACACCATCATGATCGCCGAAACGCGGGAACAGAATTCATCCGTGTGGATCGACGGGACGACCGCCTCCGTGGCCGCCCGCTGGACCGATCTCTCCAGCCCCACGTTTGCCGGCAACTCCGTCTCGATCAACTACACGCCCTACTTCCCCGGCGGCATATTCCCGAATTCGATCGGCCAGTTGTACGGCCCCTCCAGCGTTCACGAGGGGGGGGCCCACCACCTGCTGGGCGATGGCTCGGTCCACTTCCTGTCCGCGAACATGGATGTTGACCTGTACGACTCGCTGACCACCCGTGCCGGCAGCGAAATCGTCGGCGAATTCTAGTGCCACCGGCACTTGGGTGTGGCGGCTTTCGGGCGCTGATTCGCCTCGAAAACGGTCTGCGACGCCGCCAGAACCCGTTACAGTGAGATGGCGTCTTGCACTTGCGAAGGTTTGACAGCCTGTGCGGGAAGACCGCGTCTGACCAACGGGAAGGCCCAGACCGTCGCCTAGAATTGGTCCGAAACGACGCAGACGGCACACGCTTTGTAAGCCGGCTGATGGGAGTGCGGGTCGAAGGCTGCGAATGTCAGTTGGTTGGTGCTCTCCTCGTGCATGGGGAGAAACACCTGCCCCCGCTGCACGGCATGCGTGAGCACGGCCTTCGCGCGAACGCGGCCCCGTTGGGACTCGACGAAAACTCGCTCATTCGGCCGGATCGCCAGTTCGCGGGCATCGGCCGGGTTGATCTCAACGAACAGTTCCCCGGGAGACAATTTGCGGAGCACGGCCGACTGCCGGGTGCGTGTCTGCGTGTGCCACTGGGACGCACTCCCACGGCCGGTCAACAGCACCAACGGGAAACGCCGGCTGGTCGGCTCCGGCAGAGGGCGGGGCGATTCGAACAGGAATCGGGCGCGGCCATCAGCGTGATAAAACCGCCCGTCCGTGAACAGACGCCGTTCTGTCGGGTGGGAGGGTAGGAGAGTGATGGGGTGATGGGGTGTTGGTCGTCCATGCTGACGCTCACCTTCGATTGCCCCGTCGCGTTCGACTTCTCCGACCCCGTCACTCTCGCATCCCGTCACCCCATCACTCTCACACCCCGTCCCCCCCTCACGCGCACTTGAACCCTCGTCCATCGAAAACGGCCACTGAATCCCCCCCGCCGCATCGAGCTGGCGATACCCGGCGATCCCGCTGAAGTCGCACGGCTGACCGGCCGAGCACTCCTTCAGAATCTGAAACACCTCCTCCGGAGTGTCCCACGCGGCGAACATCTCCTCGCATCCCCAATAGTGGGCGACCAGTTTGAAGATGTTGAAATCGGACAGCGCATCGCCGGGCGCCTTACGGACTTTCTTGATGACACCGAACCGTCGCTCGGAGTTGATAAACGTCCCGTCCTTTTCGCCCCACCCGGCTGCTGGCAGGACGAGATCGGCCATGCGGGCGGTCTCGGTGGTTGCGTACATGTCCTGCACGACGAGGAAATCCAGACGCTCGAGGATGTCGCGGCACTGGTGCTGATTGATCCACGAATGGGCCGGGTTGGTGCCGATGACCCACAACCCTTTGATCTTCCCCCGCAGAATGCCGTCCACGATCCGGTGATAGGGGAGACTGTTTTCGGCCGGGATCACCGAGGCGTCGATGTTCAGGACGCGGGCGATTTTCTCCCGGTGTTCCGGATCGCCGAAGTCGTGTCCGCCGAGCAGATTGGTCGTGTTGCTGAACAGCCGCGACCCCATTGCATTGCATTGCCCGGTGATGCTGTTGGCTCCCGTGCCGGGACGGCCGATGTTGCCGGTCATCAGTGCGAGGTTAATGATCGCCTGAGCCGTGCGCACGCCCTGATGGCTTTGGTTGACGCCCATCGTCCACCAGAAGGAGACCCGTTTCCCCTCATGGAGGGTGCGTGCAAAACGATGAATCTGATCGGTTGTGAGGCCGGTTTCCTCGGTGACACCATGGTCGGTATACGAGGCGGCGAATTGGGCGAACTCATCGAATCCGTTCGTCGAAGCGGCGATGAAGCGTTCGTCGATCCAACCGCTCTCAAGGAGAATGCGGGCGATGCCGTACAAGAGTGTGAGATCGGATTTGGGGGCGACGGCCAGATGCTGCGTGGCGTTCATCGCTGTTTCGGTCAGCCGCGGGTCGATGACGACGATCTCGGGGGCGTGCGGGTTCCGCATCACCCGCTCCCACATGATGGGGTGCGCAATGCACAGGTTGCTGCCGATGAGCACGATGACATCGGACGCTTCGAAGTCGGCGTAGGTGTAAGGCGGTGCGTCAAACCCAAACGCCTGCTTGTAAGCGACGGCTGCCGACGCCATGCACTGTCGCGTGTTGCCGTCGCCGTGGAGCATTCCCATGCCGAATTTGGCCAGCGCCCCCAGAAAAGCCATCTCCTCGGTGGGGATCTGCCCTGTGCTAAGAAAGGCGACCGCATCGGATCCATGAGCCGCTTGAATGCCGCGAAAGCGATCGACAAACGTGCTCATCGCCCGGTCCCAGCTGACCGGTCGCAGTCGTCCGGATTCATCCCGCAGCTGGGGCGTCGTTGCTCGCTCGGGTGAGTCGAGCACCGTGAGCGCTTCCCATCCCTTCGGGCACGCCATGCCCAGGTTAACGGGAAACTCGGTCGCCGGCGTAAGGCTCGTCGCTTCTCCCTCCCGGAGGTGCATCCGCAGTCCGCATCCGGTCGAACAATACCCGCAGACCATCCCGGTCGTCGCATCCGGCTTGGCGACGACGGGCACTTTACCGAGTCCAAATCCCCCCGGTTCGAGCAGGAGTTCGCGGGTGAGCGGGCCGTTGTGTTGACGGAGCAGGGACATGGGCGTGGGGGTGATGAGGTGTGAGGGTGATGGGGTGTGAGGGTGATGGGGTTATGGCGTGTGGGAGTGATGGAGTGGTGAATGGTTACGGCGTGTGAGAGTGATGGAGTCAGGGGGTGACGGATTGTTGAATGATTTCGCTCCCGATTCGCTGTTGAACGCCCGGCTCCGCTTGCGGTTTCGCACCGTCTCCGCGCGACCAATCCACATCCGCCACGCTGCGAAACCGCAAGCGGCGATACCGTCTCAGATCGAATTCGGAATCCAAACAATGGAACACTCTCACGCTCCATCACCGCCACACTCCATCACCCCCCCACTCCATCATCCTCAAGCCCCATCGCCCGTCACACGCCACCGGGCATTCGGGGAGCCGCGCAGGCGGCAAAGAACTGATATCGTTCGAGCAACTCCCCCGCGAGACAGGCAGCGAAGATCATCCCCCCGGAGATCAACAGAAACAGACCGCGCGATTCTTCGGCAGCGAGGCCATTCCACAGGAACAGCGGCATCACAATGCCACCCAGCAGACCGCAACCAAAGCGGGCAAACGTCGACCCGGACAGCGGCCCCGCCAACAGCCGCGCCGCACGTTTGGGGGGCGACTGACGTCGCGACAGCAAGTGGCGGAACAGCGACGCTTCAATCGTCAGCTTGATCGTTGCCGCAACGACCAACGCCTGCACGAGAGTTCCCCCGGCTTGCTCAGAGAGCCGTTGGGCCGCCGGACTGTCCACGAACAGGCCCAACCCCAGAATGGACAACCAGGTCGAGGCGATCCCCAGCACCGACGCCGTCAGCAGGAACTTGGCCATCGTCAGACCGAAGCTCCAGAATTCGCGACCGGTGACCACGTAAACCATCGCCGAACAGAAGATGCCCAACAGGCCGGTCCCCGCCACAACCCAGCCGAGCACCGGAAACCATCCGTCGGCGGTCGTCGTCCAGCAAACAACCGCGAACAGGCACGCAACCCCGGCGAACAGGCCGAATGCCAATATCTCCCGGCTCAGCCACGAGTGCCGCAGCCCAATGACCGCTCGAAACGCGTACTGCGGTCGGCCGAGATGCAACGTACTGGCCCCGAGTGCGAGCAGTCCGAACCCGAGCGCACCGGTCGCATGCAGCGGGCGAAAGGCCTCCAACAGCGAGGAATCGAGCATCGATTCCAGCACCATGCCGACCACAAACGCCCCGACGGAAAGCTGCGTCAATACGAGCATGACGATCAGCGGCCAATGCGGATGCTGCGGGTTGATCGCGTGATAGTCCGCCGGCAGCGTGTTTCGGGGAAACACGCGCGACGTCTTGAAGTGCGTCGTCGGCAGCGTCCTCTGCGGGTCGGGAGCCGCCGGCAGGAAAAGGTCCGTCTCGGCATCCTCGATCACCTGCCGCGTGTCGACGACCTTGATGGCGATCGCTTCGTGCGGACAGGCCTGCACACAAGCCGGGGCCTCTCCGTCCGCCAGCCGGTCGCTGCACAGATCGCACTTGCGGACGATCCCCTTGCCGGCGTGATACTTGGGGACATCATACGGACAGGCAAGCGTGCAATATTGACAGCCGAAGCACTGGTCATCCAGATGTTTGACGATGCCGGTGATCGGATCCTTCTCGTAGGCGTCGACCGGACAGGCACTCAGACAGGCCGGTTCGAGACAGTGATGACAGGCGGTCGTCACGTGCTGCATGACCGGGTTCGAGGCGGTCCCGCCGATCAGCAGCCCGACGTCACGCCACGTCTCCCCCTCATCGAGGCCGTTGAGCGAATGGCACGCCGTCACGCAGGCCTTGCAGCCTGAGCAACAATCAAGATCCACCTCAAAGGCGTATTGCTGCCCTTCCCCGGGCGGAGCCGCCGGCAGCAGCTTCTCGTAGTACCTCGCCTGCGCCGGCGCACCGTTTGCGCCATGCTCTCTCGCGGCTTGGTCGCGGGTCTCATGGTCGCGGGCGAACTGTTCGACGGCGGTGAGTTGCTGTTGTTCGGCGAGGAGGCGTGCGATCAGCCCGTCCGAGGACGGCAGTGTGAGCGTGACGGGGTGTTGGAGTGATGGGGTGTGAGGGCGCGGCAGCGCACCGGGGGCCGGTCGTTCAATGACGTCGAGCTGAACGGAGGTCAAACTGCTCATGCGTTCTCCCCAACACGCCCGCCCGCCAACACTCCCCGACTCCGCGACTCCGTCACCCCCGTCCCAGGCAGACGCACGTAAACGACCCCCTCCTCAATCCGCGTCTCATAGGTTGCAACGTCGTTGCCCGGCGGGTCGAGACTGCAGCCGGTGCAGACGTCGAACTCCCAACTGTGCCACGGACAGACGACCGCGCCTCCGTTCAACTCACCCTCGGCGAGCGGTGCCCCTTCGTGGGGACAGGCCGCGTCGATGCATTTGACGTCGTCCCCCACACGGAACAGGGCGTATTCCTGTCCGGCGATGTCGACGGTGAGCCCTTCGCCCTCCGGAAGTTGCTCGACCTTGGCGGCGAATACGAAACCGGCATCCGCCAGGTGGGAGGGCGTGAGGGTGTCCGCGTGATGGGCAACGCTCCCCTCTGACTCCATCACTCCATCACCCTCAAACTCCTTTACCCCATCACTCTCACACTCCATCGCCCGATCCCCCTCCTCCTCGATCCGGGCGAAGTTTCGTCGCAGCCCCGCGCAACTGGGGCAGAAGACCGGCGGGTCCTCGCCGCTGTGTTGATAGTCGCAGACGTCACACACCCAGAGCGGCGCCTGATAGTCCTCATCGCCCACCTTCTCAGCCTGGGCCGCCTGTAGCTTCTCGCGCCAGTAGGCACTGAACGTCTGCCCGGACTGGTGCTTGAGATAGAATTCGCTCGCAACATCTTCGATGAGCGTGGGGAGCTGATCAAAGTCGACGCCCAACTTGTACGGCAACGCCATATGCACTTGACCGGCGAGGCCCCCCCCCAGATAGACATCGAACCCCTCGCGGGTGCCGATCATCCGACGGACGCGCACCCCCTTGAGGCCGATATCCGCCGTGAAGTGTTGCGCACAGCTGGAGGGGCAGCCGCTCATGTGGATGCGGATGCCGTGCAGCTTGAGGGCCCGCTTGCGGAGCTTCTCGATGAGTTGAAACATGTGCCCTTTTGTCTCTGTGACGGCGATGTTGCAGAACTGGCTGCCGGTGCACGCCATCGTGTTGAGCTCGAAGGGATCGGCCTGCACGCTGAGTCCCAGACCGGCGGCGTCGGTCGCCGCCGCGTTCTTGAAGCCGGTCGGAATGTTGGCAACGGCGATGCCCTGTTCGTGGGTCGTCCGCAGTTGGCCGTCGCCCCATTTCTTGCTGAGCAGGGCGAGCCCTTCCAACTGCCGCCAGGTCAGGCGTCCCAGCGCGACAGAAAGTCCCATCGTCCACCGCTTGGGATCAGCCTGTCGGAACCAGCCGACAAGTTCGTCCTGACTGGATGCCGGGATCGGTTCGCCCACGCAAGGTTGCAAGGGGAAGAGCAGATCCTGTTCGAGCCACTCCAGCACGCCGCCGATGCCGATGCGTTCAATCAGGAACCGCAATCGCGTCTTGTTCCGCTGCTCACGCGATCCTTTGGCCCGGAACAGATCCAGCAAAGAGCGCGTCACCCCGACGACCTGATCGGGTCGCACGAGCACCGGGAGGTGCCAGGCGAGGTGCGGGTTCTGCCCCTGCGTGCCGGCGAGCAGCACCTGAAACAGCACCTCACCGTCGACTTCGGTCGCCAGAAAGCTGATGTCCTGCGTCCAGAAATGCGCGGAATGCGAGTCCGTGCCGTTGAGGCAGATGTTCATCTTCCGCGGAAGGTCGGCGTACTCCCGGCTGTCGAGGAACAAGGCGGTCACGTCGTGACACAGCGGCCGCGTGTCGATCAATTCGCCCGGCGTGAGCCCGGCGAACGGATGAGCAAAGACGTTGCGGATGTTGTCATGGCCGGTTTGCCGGGACGTCGCGCCGACCTTCTCCAGCCGCCCGGCCACCTTCGGCAAATGTTCGATGCTGAGCCCCTGCACCTGCAGATTGGCCCGCGTGGTCACGTCGACGATGCCGTGCCCGTACTCATAGGCGATGAGAGCCACTTCCCGCGCCTGCTCCGCCGAAAGTTCGCCGGCCGTCACACGGATACGGTTCATGTACCGGCCGGGTGCATCCCGTTTGCGATACAAGAACCCGTGCCACTTCATCCGCTCCAAATCGGGCGCAGCAATCTCCTTCATCGGCGTTTGAGCCGCCGCGTGCCGTTCGACGTCCGGCCAGACGTCGAACGGGTGTTTTTCTGATTTCCAGTCTTCGATGGAATTGGGCATGGGCTCGGGTGATGGGGTGTTGGAGTGATGGAGTGTGAGGCTGATGGGGTGTGGGGATGTAAGCGTTCACAGGTTGGGGTCACAGGTTGGGGTCAGGCACCATTCTCGGCGGAAAACGGCATGCGACTCGAAGCGGGGTGATCGCCGAAAATGGTGCCTGACCCCGTTCTCCTTGCACGAGAATGGGTCGCACGGGTTGTCCCAATCCGTGCGACCCGCTGAGACTCAAACATGGGTTCCCTTCTCCGTCGAATGCGGATACGTCGACCGAAACGCCGGTCGCGAACTCTATCAGGAGTACGATGCCATCCTCGGAATGCTCGTCCGCATGATCACGAACGCCTCCGACTGGGTAATCCGTCGCTAACCCAACCCGCGGCGATTTCAACAATCACATCCATCACTCGTAACCCCCAAACCCCAACACTCCATCACCCTTAAACGCCCACCAATTCCGGCGTCTGCCGGCGATCGACAAGCGCTGCGTCCGTCTCCGCGCGGGCCTCTGTCTCGGCGGTTTCACTAAAGTTCACGGCGAACGTGAGGAACGAACAACACGTCACCAGGGCTCCCAACACAAACAGCGCCGCGGGCCAGGTGATCGCTTCTGTTTTGAACAGGAATCCTGCGGCGACCGCGCCCGCGTTACCGCCGGCGCCGACAATGCCGGCGACCGATCCCAGGGCCCGTTTGTTGATGAACGGCACCACGGAGAAAGTCGCCCCTTCGCTCATCTGCACGAACAGGCTGAACAGAACGAGTGACGGAATGGCGAGCATGAGCACGTTCATCTGCGAGAAGAGCATCAGAGCGAGTCCCTCGCAAAACAGGACCACGAACAGCCACTTCACGCGCCCGGACAGGCCCCATTTTTCACCGAACTTGTCGCCAAACGCGCCGCCCAGGGTGCGGGCAAAAATGTTCATCAGGCCAAACGAACTGGCGATCAGCCCCGCCATGCCGACCGCCTTCACGGTGTCCATTTGCTGGAAGTCATCGAAATAGTCGACGAAATAGAGCGCGGCAACGTTGTTGATCGTCAGCTCCATGCCAAAGCAAGCGCCATAGATCACAAATAGCGCCCACACGCGGCGGTCTCGGCACGCTTCGAGAAACGTCCCGTTAACGGCCGCCTTCTCCGAGATTTGGCCCTTGGCTCGTAACTCGCTGAAGTTGCCGTCAGGTGCATCTTGCGTCAGGAAGTAGTAGGCGATCCCGGTCAGCGCGCACATCACCCCGGCGATGAACATCGACGCTCGCCAGCCGGCAGCCGCCGTGAGCCCGATCGTGCCGACGAAAAACGTAAACACCAGCGGCATGGCCAACTGTGTCACGCCTCCTCCCAGGTTTCCCCACCCGGCGGTCGTCGCATTCGCCGTCCCGACACAGTTGGGAGCGAACATGACAGACGTGTGATACTGCGTAATGACGAACGACGCACCGATCACACCGATGGCTACGCGAAACAGCAGAAACGATGCGTAGTCCGTCGCAAGACCGATCGCCATCACGGGGATCGAGCCAACCAGCAGTAACCCCGTATAGGCCAACCGCGGTCCAATCTTGTCGCACAGCCAGCCGATGAACAGCCGAGCCAGCACCGTGATCGACACGGACCCAATGATGCACCAGCCGATCTGCTCCTTGCTGAGTGACATCTCCGCGCGGACAATTTTCATCAGCGGGGCGATGCCGAACCACGCAAAAAAACAGAGGGAAAACGCGAACCACGACATGTGGAACGCCCGCATCTGCGGCGTCTTGAAGTCAAGCAGATTGATTCGTGCGGCCTTGTTCTGTAGTTCCATCGGTCCAGAACTTTCACGTGTTGATCGGGCGTCGCGAGAGGACGAACGATGATCCCCTGCGGGATCAGTCCGTACGCTGAGCTGTCGGAGTGCGCGGCTGGCGAGAGAAGACGAAGGCCGCCGATGGCGGGACGAGCAGTGTCAGTGGCTACGGCAAGGCCGCGCTGCGCGTGAGCGCGCGCATCGAGGCGAGCGGGACGCACTCACGCAAGAAGCGCGGACGTCGCTGATTGGTCGAAGCCGAGCGAGCGGTCGGCGGCGGCAGTTTCCCCGAAAGCGAACCATGGCTGATATTCATTCCCTTGGATCATCTCGAAAGCCATGCCTTCTTCGGGAGCGCAGCGATTAAGGCAGTCTCGTGCGGACGGCATCCTCAAGACGCAGCCGCACGCTTCGACACAGAGCAATCGGCGTGCCACGGACGTTTGGACATCGCCACAAGAACCGCCACGTCTCCCGACGCCAGCACTGCTAATACTGCTGTCGCACAGGTTTCTTACGGGCCGTTCGCCTGTGATCGCGACGCGAATCCTCTGTCCGGAGAATCCCTCAAGGCCCCGGGGCACAAGACTCCGGGCTCCCAATTTGCCTAGGGGAACGGCATCGATGCCATTCGTTCGGTCACCAGTCAGGCAAGAGATTCCGGTTGTAGGAAGCGCTGGAGGCGGTTTCGCCAGCAGTTTCGGGACAATCCGAATCCCGCTCAGAAGCCCCAGAGACTGTTACCGAAGATGAATCCCTAGGAACTGGACATGTCCATCCAAAATAAGGGCCGCCGGGCGATCGGGGCCAAACGTCGGCGGCACGGACGCCCCACCGACCAGAACGAATGGAGTCGATCAATGATCAGAAGCACAACCGCCGCGCTGGCCCTTCTCTGCTTGCCTGTTGCGACCATTGCGTCAGCCGCAGAGCCGGCATGGATTTCGAATGAAGCCGCCGCGCAGTGGATTGGCGGCAGCGGACACACCGTTGCGCCGACCGACGACAGTCCTGCGGCGTCGGAGAAACCGGCTGGCGAACGGCCTTCGGCGGAACGCCAAGCGTCGGCAACCGCCCCGGAGGTGGTCCCTGTCTCTGCGACGGCTGTGCATTCAAACGGTTGTGACGGGCCGTTGCCGTGTGACGGACTGCACTGTGACGACATCGGCTGCGACGGCAGTTGCGGGGCGAAGCACGACGGCAAGTGCCTGCTCCTCAGCGACAAGCCGCTGCTCCACAAACTGCGTAACCGCAAGCTGTTTGGCGACGTGAAGTACTCCGTCGGTGGTGGGATGCGCTACCGGTACATGAATGAACAAAACCGCCTGCGTCCCCTGGGGGAAACCCGTCGCAATACCTATGATCTCTGGCGAGTGACCCCGTTCCTGGAGGTCGGCAATGATTGGGTGAAAGGGTATGTTCAAGCGATCGATGCGGCATCCTTTGGCGAGGATCTGCCCATGCTGCCGATCGACGAGAACCGCGCAGACCTGCTGCAGTACTACGTCGATGCCAAGCTGCTCGAACTCGATGGCGGAGATGTCCGAGGCCAATATGGCCGCATGTTCCTGAAGTACGGCGACGAGCACTTCGTCTCGCCCCTGCCGTGGGCCAACACGTACCGGAATTTCCAGGGCGGCCGTTTGTACTATTCGAGCGAAACCTGGGACGTCGACGGCTTTGTCGTGCGTCCGCTCAACGGGGCCGCCTCGGCGACGAGCTTCCAGCCAGCGAGCTTCGACAATCCTGACGAAAGCGTGGTCTTCAGTGGTGTCTATGCCAGCTACAAGAAAGCCAGAAACGGCAAGTTCGATGTCTTCTGGCTATGGAATGACGAAAACGAACCGCTTGCCAACCGTCAGGACGGCTCGCGGCACACCATCGGTGCCCGCTATGCCGGCAAGTACGCTGAAAAAAGCTGTGGCACCGTCGTCCGCACGTGGACCTGGGACATGATGGGGGCCTGGCAGTTCGGTGAAGACACCTTCGTCAGCGGCGGTGCCAACCAGGACGTCAATGCGGGGGCCGTCTCCACAATCGGTGGAATGACTCTCAATGAGGTCCCCTGGTCACCATCATTGAAAGGCCTGTTCTGGTGGGGGTCTGGTGACAGCAACCCGGCCGACGGGAATGTCAACACGCTCACCACACTGTACCCTTTCGGTCATAACTATTGGGGCCTGATCGACAACTTCAACGGGGCCAACCTGTTGGACTACAGCGTGCAGGCGTCCGTCAAGCCGGCGAAAAAACTGACGCTCGCGGCCCATTGGCACTGGTTCGACAAGGCGAACGCGAACGACTTCGTCTACAACATCGCCGGAGCCCCGCTGGGCAACACGACCACCGGCAGCCGCAACATCGGACAGGAACTCGACCTGCTCGCCACCTACGCGGTCAACGCCAACCTGAGCGTGCAGCTCGGCTACTTCTGGTTCTGGTACGGCGACGGAGTCGACAACAACGCCGGCATCCCGGCCCGCGACGACGCCGAACAGGTCTACCTGATGGCCACGTGGGGATTCTGAGAACGGTCGGCCACGCGACCGTCGGTCAGACACCCGGTGTTTCATCCTCGCGATCAATCCGCGAACTGAAAGCAGGCCGGGTGCCATGTTCAGCGCTGTCCCGTGGCATGCTCACCCTGCTTCACGATGTGAGCCTGGCACCTGGCATTGGGGCCCGCATGCAGGCACAAGCTCTAAGTTTTTTTCCCAGGGTCACACTTGACATCACGGGGGGGGGGGGGGGGTACCGTTTAAGGGTTATGTGGTCAACCGCAAAAATACAACAATTATGGGGGCCAACAAAGCAAAACAATT